>JALGVU010000168.1 GCA_025774545.1 bacterium
TCACGGCGACGTCACCGTGCGGGCCCTGATTGACATAGACGCCGACCTCGTTCCCCGACGCCCTGTTCTCGGTGATGATGCTCTCGTTGCCGCGCCCTCGACGGTCGTCGGGGATGCCGGAACCTATCTCGAAGCACTCGGGTGCGAATCCGACCTCGTATCCGGCGCAGACGTTGTCGCGCGCCACGGCCCCAATCGCCACGATGCCTGTCGACGGAGGCGCGCCGTAGTGTCCACCGTTCAACACCGTGAAGCCCTCGACGACGGGAGGCGGAAAGAGATAGCCGAACTCGGGCTCCGGCGACGCCACGATCCCATACCAGGTCTCATCCTGGCCGTCGAGAATGGTGACGGCGGGCCCGCCCGAGCTGATCAACGTGAGGTTCTTCGCAAAGTGAACGTTCACGAGGACATCGAAGTCACACACAATCGAGAGATACGTGTCGCCGTAGATCCCGGGCATCACGATGACCGTGTCACCGTAGTCGGCGGCGGCGTCGACCCCCTCCCGGATGGTCAAGTAGTCGCCTCCGCCGTCGCCGTCGACGATGATCGCACCCCAGCCTGCGGCCGCGAGTGCGAGCGCGAGGATGAGCGCAGAGGCCAATCCTGTCGCAGTACGCATCGTTCACCTCCACTCGTTCACGATGGATTCCGAACGCCCGCTAGTGATAGAGCGCCTTGATCCGTCCCCAGGACGTGTCGTGGGTCAGACTCTCGCAGTCCTCGTAGACGCCCGCGTGCGGCGCGTCCGTGAAGGGAAGGAAGGTGAAGCACTCCCCGGGAACGTCCACGATCTGGAACAGCGGAACGAACTCGCTGCAGAGCGTGCTTCCCCAGTAGTTGTAGGTCGCGTCGATGCAGACCTGCCCGCCCGCGCCCTGTATCGCTTGGACGTTGGCCGGCGCGCCGTGGAAGTCGTTCGCTGCGTCGAGGGAACCGCCGATGGTCACGTCGATGACCGCGAGCTGCATCTCCGATGCCGCGTGCACCCGGACGTTTGCCAGGGTGTTGTCGAAAACCTGGTTCCCCTCGAGCGCCAGGCTGAGCGCGGCCCGATGATAGGACCCGGAGGTGTGGATGCTCAGGGCCGTGACCCCCTGGAGGTTGCCCGAGATGGTGTTCCCAATCAGAGTGACCGCGCCGCCCGACGAGCCGGGAGCCCGGACCAAGACGCCCACCTCGTTCCCCTCGACCGTGTTCGAGCTGATCTCCGCCGTCCCGCCCCAGCCCTGCGCGACCGAGATCCCGGTGGGGTTGTCGGTGACGCTGTTGCCGGAGACGGTCGCGGCGACGTCGCCGTGGAATCCGCTTCGCACGAGGATCCCGCAGTCGTTCTCGTAGGCGAGGTTGTCGATGATCGCGCTCTCGTTGCTGCGCTGGCGCCCGCCGTCGGGAACGCCCGTGTCCATGATCGGGCAATCGGTCGTCAGTCCGCAGTAGTAACCGGTGCAGACGTTGCCTCGGGCCTCGGCGTCGATGGCGATGATGCCGGCCGACGGCCAGGAAGGGTACGGAGTGCCGCTCTCGACCGTGAACCCCTCGACCACGGGGGGCGGATAGAGCCAGCCGATGTCTGGATCGGGGAGCGCGACGACACCGAACCGGGCCTCGCCCTGCCCATCCACGATCGTGACCCCGGGTCCGTCTGAGCTCACGAGCGTGATGTTCTTCTGTACGAAGACGTTCACGGGGGCGTAGTCCCAGCAGAACTCCGCCCAGTGGACGTCGGTGTACGTCCCGGGGCGAACCAGGACGGTGTCCGTGTTCGCCGCCGCGTCGACCCCCTCCTGAATGGTCAGGTAGTCGCCGCCGCCGTCGCCGTCCACGACGATGGTCGCGGCCCAAGCCGGACCCGCGACCATGAGCGACACGACCGCTACCACTGCGATAGCGATCCGCATTGCTCCCTCCTGTTCTGTAAGTGCGCGTGCGCCGGATGGCGCACAAGAGAAGTTCCACGAACCCGTGCGAGTATACCGCAACCTACTCATCGTGTCAATGATCTTGCCGATGCGGAGCTTCCTAGGCCGGCGGCGGCACCACGCGCTCTGCCAGAACCCTCCAGTGATTGTACGCCGCGGCGACGACGATGAGCCCTCCGCCGACGATCGCGAGGGTGTCGGGGAGCTCACGCCACAGCGCGAAGCCGATCACGAGCGCGAAGACGACGTGCGCGTAGTTGAAGATCGAGATCTTCGTCGCGGGCGCCTGGTGGTACGCGAGCGTGAGGAAGAGCTGTCCTGCCGTGGCGAGCGCCCCCGCGAGGAGCAGAAGGAGAAGCGCTCCGGGCGCCGGGGGGACGAAGTGGACGATCATCGGCGGGATCATCGCCACGGTCGAGACGAGCGCGAAGTAGAACACGATCTTGTACGGCGGCTCCTTCCCGCGAAGCGAGCGGACGACCGTGTACGCGCTCGCCGACGCGGCGGCCGACAGCAGCCCGCCGAGTGCGGGGCCCGCCCGGAAGTCGAGCTGCGGCTTGATGACGAGCACCGCGCCCACGAACGCCGCGACGAGCGCCGGGGCCACGTAGCGCGAGAGCTTCTCCTTCAGGAAGAGCGGCGCGAAGACGATCACGAAGAACGGAGAGAGCTTGTTCAGGATCGTGGCATCAGCGAGCGTGAGATTCGCGATGGCGTAGAAGTAGAGCGTCATCGCGGTCGTGCCGAAGATGCCCCGGAGGATCAGGAAGGGAGTGCGCGGAGACCGTCGGAACGGGTTCTCCCGGTTCCGCACCGCGATGGCGCCCAAGATCGCGAGCGACACGATGCTCCGGAAGAACACCTTCTCGTAGACGGGGACCTCGACGGTGATACGCACGATCATCCCGACGAACGCGAAGCATAAGCCCGAGAGGAGGATCGTGAGAACGGCGCGGGTCGGGTTGTCTCCCACGACGATGCTGTCCCCGAGAGGCGGTCTGGTTCCTTCGCGAACGCCGGTGTCATCGCTCAAGGCTGGAGGGTTCCGTTTCTGGAATCGTCGAGTGCCAGAGACGAGACGGCGGCGCGCCCGCCGCCCGCGAGCCGGTGTCTCGTCCGAGGCCGAGTCATCGGAACCCAAATCATCAGGCGGGCGGATCGAGGAACCCGGGACGAGGCGCCCTTCTGCGACTGCCGCTTCCGTAGAGAAGCCGATCGGCGTGAGCCATCAGCGTCTGGTGAGGTCCACTGACGCCCGCCAGGCGCGCCATCACCCGATGGAGCAGCGTCGGGGGCTTGGTCCAGGGACACGTCACGAGGCAGATGCTGCAGTCGGTACCCACCTGATTCCAGAAGCGGTAGCAGCGCTCCTCGTCGAGCTTCCACTTCATGATGCCGTTCGACTCGGTCTTCCCACCGTGGGGGATCGCCCCCGACGGGCAATTGTCAGCGCAGATCTTGCAGCGCTCGCAGAACGACTGGACGCCGATGTCGACCGGATCGTCGCGAGCGATCGGCATGTCGGTCGTGACGATCGCCAGACGTACGCCGAGGCCGAACCTCCGCGTCAGGAGGAACCCCGCGCGAGAGAGCTCACCGAGTCCGCAATCGACCGCGACGGGCACCGCGAGCACACGGTAGTTGTACATGTGATGCGCCCTCGCGGAGAATCCCAGGAAGCGAATGTACCGCGCGAGCTGAACCGAGGCCCAGGCGCTCGCCGCATAGGCCTCGCCCGTGGCGAGGATCGTCGGGAAGTCCGGGGCGCTCTGGACGAGACGGTGGTTCATTCGGAACCCGAGCGCGACGGCGTTCAGGTGGTGTCCGAGATCGACGGGCGTTCCTCGCGGCGCGAAGCCCTCCGCGTTCCCGAACGAGCGGCCGGCGTGGCTGTAGACCCACTCCTGGCGGAGCGGACCGACACCGACGAGGTCGGCCCCCAGAATCCGCGCGAACGCCTTGATCTTGAGCGCCGCCCGCCCAGGCGGGATCTCGGTCCGCCGCGCAACCGGCTCTCCGTCGACGTGGCGCTCCGACGCGATCGTCGTGATCGTCCGCGCCATCGCGGAATACATGGCGGCGTCGACGCCGCCCGTCGAACCGAGGCCCGGGAGATGCGCCATCTCCGTGTCGAAGGCCAGGTGCTCGGGGTGCGTCCGATAGTGCTCGGCCGGTTCAGGGTCGTCCTCGTCGAAGTAGTGGGAGAGGTCGTGGCGAGCGAACAGGGTGTCGCGCTCGTCCCACCGCGCGGCCTCACCGACACGATCGCGCTCGTAGGTGGGTGGACGGCCCTCCCGCGGCCGTCGACCCGCGCCGCGCGGCTCGCGTCCGGGCCCCGACGGCGGCCCATCGCGCGCATCCGCCCGCTCGGGCTCGGGCGTCGTCGCCGGAACCGCGCGCTCGTCCTCGCGCTCTATGTCGATCCTGGCGCTCATACCATCACCCCGCTTCGCCGCGTGCCATCGGGCCACGGCCACCCACGACTTCAGTCTATCCCAGCCCGAGCCTCGAGACCAGCACCATCACGAAGAAGCGGGGCACCCGCCTTGGGACGCCCCGCCTCGATCGGACCTCGTTGCATCGTCGGGGGCCGCTTCGTCAGATGCGGCCTCGACGACTGCTACTTAAGAAGCGTCAGCTTCGTGAGCTGGCTCTCCGTGCCACCGACCGAGAGCATCGCGAAGTAGACGCCGCTCGCGAGCTCGTTCCCCGCGTCGTCCCTGCCGTCGAACACGATCTCGTGCTCGCCGGCCTCATGCAGCTCGCCGTTCACAAGATGCCTGACGACGCGCCCGCTCGGCGTGACGACCGTGAGATCGACCGCGTGGTCGCCCGCGAGCTGGAACCGGATCGTCGTCTTCGGATTGAACGGGTTCGGGAAGCTCGGATGCAGACGCATCACGCCGTACTCCGCGTCGCCATCGATGCCCGTGCCCGGATCGGAGAACATCCGATAGTTGTAGCTCTTGCTCGAGCCCGTGTGCTCGCAGTTCGCGAACGAGAGACCGATTTCGTCGATCTCGCTGAAGGGGATGTCGAGGACCTTCTCACCCGCGCCGGTCCCGTCGATCTCGATGACGTCGAACACGAGGGTCTCGTCGTTCTTCTTCACGATGATCTGCGGCCGGAAGTCGATGCCGGTCGCGCCGTCGAAGACGACCTTTGGATAGCCGTCGATCCCCGACACGCTGTGGTGGCGGGAGTACTTCGTCGCCAGGTGCGGCAACGAGCTGCTCCTCAGGACCCCGAGTCCGTTGACGTTGAGCCACTGCGCCGCGGTCTGGAACCCCGGGGAGTCGGGGTAGCCGAAGCCCGGCTCCGCCCTCGAGCCCGTCAGGTAGTTCCAGCGGGTCCACTTGGCCATCACGTCCGACACGCTGCTGCCGTACGTCCCAAGGACGGCGTCGTAGCTGTCGAGCATGCTCTGGCCGGTGTGGGTCCTCCGGTGCTCCCAGAAGTCGACGAGCATCTGGGCGGTCCACATCTCGCTCATGTACTGCTGCCAGATGCAGTCGTCGTAGCTCCCCGTGCCGCCGTCGTCGAGGGAGAGGTGCGGTGAGCTGAGCGGGCTCCCCGGATACTGCACATACCAGTGGTAGTCGTTGACCTGCGGGTAGACGAACTCCTCGGCCCACGTCGCATCGATCTCGACCCAGCCGCCCTCGCTCCAGTGGCTCGTCGTGTACTGGCTCGCGTGCTTGAACTCGTGGCACGCGGTGACTTTCGCCGCGCCCTTCTGGTCGCCGTCGGGATCGTCATTGGTGGGGAAGCCGTGGAAGTTGTTGTGCAGGACGATGCGCGTCGTGCCCAGGGACGGCTGGGTGTAGCCGTAGTACTCCATGCTCTCGAAGCCGACGTTGTAGTATCCGGCGACGAGACCAGGAGCCCGGAAGCCCGTTTCGGTGATCTCGACCTGCCAGGAGTAGTCCATGTAGTCGCCACACCACTCGACGAAATCGGGCACGCCGTTCGAGTTCTCGTCGCCCGTCGGAACGGCGTTTCCGCCGGTCGTGTAGTACGTGAGCTTGAAGTGCCCACCCGGCGGGTAGTAGACCGCGCGCGCGTCGAACGGAGCGTTCAGGCGCTCTTCCCCGGCCGCTCGTTCTCGACCGCGAATCGCCGATCGACCCTCTCGCGATCGAAGACGTGATAGACCCGATTGAGCGCCGCCTCATCCGGCGTGATGACGCCGGCCTCCTCGGCAGCTAAGATGTTGGTCAGCGTCCCGCTCATCACGTTCGTGTACGCGGGCGGGCGGGCAGGCGCTGCTCCTGCTACCAGCAGCAGCGCGCACACGAGGAACAGGCTGATCGATGCTGAACGCATGGACTCCCTCCTTCGAACCGCACCGCGTGCGGTCCCGTTGCAGACAAGTGTGAGTGAATACACACTCATCGGTACTCTCCGTATCTCTTGATTATACTATGTTTTCTGTGGATTCGCAACCCTCACGGGGGGATTGGGGGGTTGTCTCCCGCACGTCGCTCCGGGGTTCGACGCGGCGAGAAACCCCCGTCCGAGCGGGATCTCCGGGGCTCACGCTCACATCTCACCCTCACTCGAAGCGCCTGGCCCACAACCTAGTATCGAGAGGGCCTCGCGCAAGTGCTTCCCGCCTGGGAGCCAGATGACGCGCGCCCGCGGGCTCGGCGGCCGTGCTCTGTTCGCCCCCGGCGTCCGCGGACATGAAGACCAGCTCGTCGTCGCCGTCGAAGGTCGGATCGGGATCGGGCCCCGTGAAGGTCGACGTGTCGGCGTACGTCAAGACGGTGAGGCCCGTGGGATCTAGCCCATAGATCGTTCCGAAGTCGACCGTATCAGGACCCACTCTCCATCGTATCGGAACGCGACCACGCGGCCGGGGGTCGTCCCGATGAGGCTCGGCACATCCGCTCCCGTGAGAACGACCGGCTCACGATCCCGATCGAGCGCGTTCGCACGTGCGACACCTGCCGTCGCCCCAGACACCAGGGCCGCAAGGACCACGGCCAGGATGAGCGATCTCGCACGCATGGATAACCTCCATCGAGTCTCTCTTGACATCTTGGATTACTTCATCATAGCACACCCACGCGTGTCGTTCGGCCCTCCGCAGCCGCCCGCCTGACGGAGGGTGTACCCACGGCGGTTCGAGGAGTCACGGGAGTGGGGATCTTCCTTGACGAACGGACGATCCTGACACACTCTGGAGACAGAGAAGGATCCCACCTCTCCTCGCCCCTCATAATCTCCAGGGGGTGCACGATGAAGCTCCACCGAATGCCGGCCGACACGAAGCGGCTCGCGGCGGCGATCGCCGTGATGCTCGTCGCTGCGGCTGCGATGCCCAGTGCCGCGGGAAGCGCGCGCTGGGAGACCTCTCACGGGCGCCACGCCGTGGCCCGCCGCGAGACCGTCCTCGCCTGGGACGATGGCAACTACGGCTCGCCCTTCGACGCGGTCACCGGACAGGCAGGAATGGGGCTCGCGGTGCGGTTCCAGGCGCCGCCGTGGGCGAGATCGATCCGGGAGATCCAGTACTACATCAAGGACGACCAGCAGGAGAACCCGGCGAACCCCGGAGAGCCGACGACGAAGGCGTTCTTCGCCAACGTCCGGCGGCCCTCGGACAACAATCAGTTCCTGCCTGGTCCTCTGGGAGCGCCGGAGATCTACGTCGAGGAACTCTACCCCGAGGACGCGTGGCTCGAAATCGCTCTCGAGGAGCCCGTCGACATCACGGACGAGGACGAATACCCCGACGGGCTCTTCTTCGTGGGACTCGAGTGGCTCCACCGCAACAACCCGTACATCGGCCTCGACCTGGATGAGCCGATCGACCAGTACGGCTTCCGCTGGAACTGGGTCATGTGGGAGCTCGTGTTGGGCGACCTCATGATCCGCGCCGTCGTCGCGAGCGACCCCACGTGGACGACCGTCCGTGTCCCGAGTGAGCAGCCGACGATTCAGGCCGGCATCGACGCCACCTCCCGGAGCGGCGACACGGTGCTGGTCGCCCCTGGAACATACACCGGACCCGGCAACCGGGGTCTCGATTTCCATGGAAGGGACATCATCGTCCGCTCGGAGACCGGCCCGCTCCAGACGGTCATCGACTGCGAGCACGCGGACCGCGCGTTCAGGCTCCACAGCGGCGAGACGAGCGCGAGCGCCGTCCAGGGACTCACGATCAGAAACGGCGCGGAGAACGGCGGCGCCGGTGCGTGGTGCATGGGCGCGTCGACCACGTTCGCCGACTGCATCTTCGAGGGAAACGAGGCCGCGAGCTTCGGCGGCGCGGTCTACTGCAACAGCTACGGGACGCCTTCACCGACGTTCACACACTGCACGTTCGCCGGCAACTCCGCAGGGGATTGGGGAGGAGCCGTCTTCTGCGACCTCTCAGAGCCGCTCTTCGAATCGTGCACGTTCGTCGGGAACGCGGCAGGCGTTGGGGGCGGGGTGCACTTGCTCGCCGGCTGCTCCGCGAGTTTCGAGAACACCATCATCGCCTTCTCGACCGAAGGGGCGGCGATCGTCCTCGGCGGCAACAGCACCGCGTCGCTCGGTTGCTGCGATCTCTACGGGAACGCGGGCGGCGACTGGATCGGGGGAATCGCAAGCCAGCTCGGCGCGAACGGGAACATCGCCGAGGATCCCCTGTTCTGCAATCTCGGCGCCCACGACTACCGTCTTCAGCAGAACTCGCCGTGCGCGCCCGGAAGCGCGCCGAACCCCGAGTGCGATCTCATCGGCGCCTGGGGCGTCGGGTGCCAGAGTTCGGCCGAACCGGCGAGCTGGGGCGCGATCAAGGCGATGTTCCGCTAGCGAG
>JALGVU010000029.1 GCA_025774545.1 bacterium
CGTCACGGACGGAGTCCTCGCCTCGTACGTCCCGCTCCTCGAGGTGCTCCCGGCGCATCGCGGACGGGGTATCGGGCGCGAACTCGTTCGCCGAATGCTCGCGAAGCTCGACGGACTCTACATGATCGACCTCGCCTGCGATCGGGATCTCGTGTCGTTCTACACGCCGTTCGGACTCAGGTCGGCGCACGCGATGGTCATCCGGAACTACGCCCGGCAGTCCGGGCGCGAAGGCGGCGAGCGAGATCGGCCCTCCGGAGGGGATTGATCTCGAGGAGTTGCGCGCCGCGCACCGCGGGAGCCGATCCTCGAGCGAGGCGCTCCCAAGCACCGGCCGCGCGGTTGATTCAGCGCCCGCTCCGTGGTAGCATCGTCTCACCGCTCGCACGACGCTCCATCCAAGCCGACAGGAGCCGCACACGTTCTCCGGCCCGCGCAGATCGCCGCGCCGGGCCACGTTGTTCACCCGCCCCAGGAGGTGAGACGATGGCAAATCCACTGTGCCACTTCGAGCTCATGGTCAACGACGGCGAGAAGGCGAAGGCCTTCTACGGGAAGATCTTCGACTGGGAGTTCTCGGAGGGGCCGACGATGCCCGGCTACATCTCGGTCGACACCGGGACGGAGCCCGGCGGCGGCATCATGAAGAAGCCCGATCAGGCGCCTCACTGCGCGCTCAGCGTCTACTTCTGCGTCGACAGCGTCGACGAGACGCTCGGGAAGGTCGAGGCGGCGGGCGGCAAGATCGGGATGCCAAGAACAGAGATCCCGGGAATCGGCTGGTGGGCGCTCCTCTTCGATCCCGACGGCATTCCGGTCGGGCTCTTCGAGCCGAAGAAGTAGCCGCACGTCGGGCGCCGCTCCGCATCGGCGAGAGCGACGTTCGTCCGGGCGCTAGCGTGTTTCGCCCAGATGCTGCGGAGCCGCCGTCGCCGCGCGCAGCCAGCAGAAGGAACACCGAGTACGAGCGAGGCCGCCCCGCGTGGGGCGGCCTCGGTTCGTTGCGCGCTCGGGTGTGTGCCCGATCCTCGCGGTACCTCCTACCGATAGGACGCCTTGACGCTCCCCCAGCTTCGGGGCGCCACGGCCGTGCTCTCACACTCCGCGTAGACCGTGACGTGTTCGACGTCGGTGAAGGGCAGGAACGTGAACGCCTCATCGTCGAGGCTCGGGTCGAGGTGGAAGCGCGGCACGAACGCGGCGCACTGCGTGTTGCCCCAGTAGTTGAAGCTCGCGTCGATCGTCAGCGCGACGTCCGCCGTCGTCCGCGCGGAGATGTTCGCGAACGAGCCCAGGATGTCGTTCGCCTTCTCGATGGTTCCACCGATCGTCACGGTGAAGACCTTGTCGGGATGCCCCTCGTCGGCCCAGATGTCCACGTTCGTGCTCGCGTTGTTGAGAATCAGGTTCCCCTCGAAGACGACGTTCAGGGGCGCAGTGCCCACGGGCCACGACGGCCCGCACCAGAGCTCGACGCCCGTCCCGTTGCCGATGATCGAGTTCCCCACGAGCTGGATGTCGCCCGACGGCGTGCTGACAAAGACGCCGCAGTCGTTGTCGTGAACCGTGTTCTCGAAGACCGTCATGGGAGAGGGGGACGCGCTCGGCAGCACGAGCACCCCGTAGGCGTTCCCCCGTACGATGTTGTTGGAGAGCACCATCTCCCGCCGTCCGCCGAGAGGGCGAAGGAAACGCTCGGGCACGGTGGAGTCGTAGCCCGCGGAGATCCCCGTGTGGTACCCCGTGCACGTGTTGCCGTGTGCCTGACCGTTCACCACGACGATCGCGGCGCAGGGATCGGTGGTGCACCCGTTCTCGACGGTGAACCCCTCGATGGAGGCGCCGACGTGATCCACCACGACCCCCGCCGTCGCCGTGCCTCCCCCGTCGATGATCGTCCTGTCGGGTCCCCCGACGTTCACGACCCTGATGCCCTTGTTGACGTGGACGTTCACTCTGAGGTCGACCGGACCCGGCAGGGTGATCCAGTGAAGGTCGTCGTAGGTGCCCGCGAAGACGTAGACGATGTCATCCAGGCCCGCGGCGTCGATGCCCTCCTGAATGGTCACGTACTGCGCCGTGCTATCGGCGGCAACGGTGATGGCGTCGGCCCGCACCGGGAGCGGGAGCAGAACGCAGGCGATCGCCGCAAGGATCGCCGCGTGTCGCATCATGGGGTCCCTCCGAATCCACGCCATCCGAGCGCGTGAAGTGCCCGGCGACGTGTGGTAGTCTCGGTTGTTATCTTCATCTTACCGCGAATGATACACTTTGTCAATAACCTGGATGGCCACGCCCCTGAGGTCGCCGGGAGGGACCATGTTCGCGGCCGCAGCCGGCGATCGAAGCGCGCGGATCCCCGTCTACCAGGTCGGCATCGCCGTCGCGCTCGTCCTGGCGGCGTGGGCGATCGGACGAGGCGGAGCGGGGGCGCTCCTGCTCTACCGCGCCCTCGGCGCCGTTCTCCTGATCGTCCTCGCCGTGCGATGGTCGGCGGACCCCGAGCGCGGAGCGGGAGGCCCGGCCGACGCGGCGCCCCGCGGACGCGACCTGCGCTCCTCCGCGCGCGGCCTCGCCGCGCCGGGGCGCGAGGTCGATCGGATCCCGGTCGGGCTCGTCGCCGGCGTGTTCCTCGCCCTCGCGGCCACGTCCATCATCACGTCGATGAACCGCGGGGTCACGGCCGTGGCCCTCGCGGATCTCGCCGTCGGCGTGACCCTGCTCCTCGCGGCGTCGCGCGTCGCGACGAGAGCAGCGGTCCCACTCGTGTTCATCGCCGTCGTCACGGCGCTCCCGATCGCCGCGTCGGCGATCCTCGAGCCGCTGGGCGGCGGCTGGCTCCCCGATCACGACCTCTTCCCCGGAAGGGCCATCGCGAACATGGGAGGACCGGGGCCGCTCGGCGCCTTTCTCGCCGCGCTCTTGCCCCTCGCGCTCGCGTTCGCCGTCGTCGAGCGACGCAGGCGCTTCGCGGTCCTCGCGCGCGCCGCCTCGGCCCTGCTCTTCCTGGCGATCGTCGCCACCTTCTCCAGGGCGGCCCTCGTCGCCAGCGCCGCGGGCGCCGCCTCGCTCTGGGTCTTCCTGAGCCGTTCCCGGGCGATCGCCCCGGGCGACTCCCGCTGGCGCACCCGTCTCGCGGCGCTTCTCCTGGTCGGAGCGCTCCTCGTTCCCGCGTACAACGCGCTCGCCACGCGCCTCGCTCCGGACGAGTTCGGGGTCGGCGAGCGGCCGGGCACCCAGACGTTCGAGCTCAGGCGAAGCCCCGAGGAGGGCGAGCTGACGAACGCAGCGATCCGGGTCCGATGCTGGCGGACGGCCGCGAGGATGATCACGCGGTACCCAGCGACCGGCGTCGGCGCGGGGTGCTTCGGGATCGCGTTCGAGGCCTCGTGGCCTGACGATCTGAGACGCTTCGCCGCGAGGCACGGGTTCGGCTACCGGTTCGCGTACGACGACTACCTGCAGCTTGCCGCGGAGCTGGGCCTCCCCGCCCTGACCGCCTTCCTGCTTCTTCTTCTCGTCGTCGTGCGCCGGGGGACCAGGCGGCTCGCGTCGGCACGTGCCGCCCCCGGGCGCGAGCACGAGACGCCGGCGCACTCGATCGAGCGGCGACGGGCCACGGCGCTCGCCGCGCTCCTGGCCGCGCTCGTCGTTCTCCTCACCCAGGCGCTCGTCGACTTCCCGCTCCACGTCCCGTCGCCTGCCGCGCTCCTCTGGATCTTCCTCGGACTCGTCCTCGCGCTCGCGCGGCCGCAGGCAGCGCCGACCGAGCGGCCCGTCCCTCGCGGACGGCGCACCAGGACCGGGCACGCGGGCGCCGTCTTCCTGGCCGTCGCGGGCGCCGCCCTCCTTGCCGCCGCCATCGCGGCGGCGGGGATCCTCCCGTACCTCGCCGAGCGCGCCGCGGCCGACGCCGTGACGCGCCAGGGGAACGGGCAGTGGGAGGAGGCCACGGCGAGCGCCCGCCGCGCCGTGCGGTTCGCGCCCCACGAGCACGACTACTGGGTCCTCCTCGGCGAGACGCGCCACAAGGCCCTGAGCGCGGGATCGCCCCGCGCCGACGCCCTCCCGCTCGTCTTCGACGCCTACCGGCACGCGATCGCGAGCCACAGGAACCACGGACCGACCTACGGGCGGCTCGGCGCGCTCTACCTCGCCCACGGGGAGACGGTTCCGGGCGCCCGCGACAGCGCCAGGGCCTACCTCGAGCGGGCGATCGCGCTGAACCCGCACTTCGCCGACCCGCACACCAACCTCGGCACGGTGCTCGCGATGGCGGGCGAGATCGACCTCGCAGAGCGCGAGTCTCGTATCGCGGCTCGCCTCGACACGCTCTCCCCCGATCCACACTTCAACCTCGGGAACCTCTCCTTCAGTTTGGACGACACCACGGACGCGGCGGCGCACTACCGCGCGGCGCTCGCGCGGGACAGCACGCACTTCGGCACCCTCACGAATCTGGGGCTCCTTCGGTTCTTCGCCGGACGCGAGGACGAGGCCCGCAGGCTCGTCGAGAGGGCCCTCGAGGCGCACCCGGACGCTCCGCAGGCTGAGGAAGTGCGGGAGCTGCTCCCGGACCTCACCGATTCCGAGTACTGGCAGCGTCGAGATCCCGAGAGTTCTCACTGACCTGACGAGGAAGCGGAGTCGACCAGGCCGACGGCTCCGCCGAAACACGATGACCGAGCGCGCGGCCTGATGCTACAATCGCGTATTCTCCGTCTTCCTCCGAGGAGACGGGGTCGCAGTCGTCCCGCTCGCCCGATGGAAGGAGACAGCCGGCGTGCCTTCGCAGCTCGAGACGCTCCCGACGCTCACGGTGATCGTCCCCGCGTACAACGAGGGCGCATCGCTTGAAGCCTCGATCGAGCGCCTCAGCGCGGTCGACGCGGTGACGGAGATCATCATCGTCGACGACGGCTCGTCCGATCGAACGGCGGAGATCGCGGAGGAGCTCGCGAAAGCAGCGTCGCCACCGGGCCGCGTGAAGGTGCGGAGGCTCCCCGAGAACGAGGGCAAAGGCGCCGCGGTCCGGGCCGGAATCGACCAGGCGACGGGTGAGTTCACCTGCATCCACGACGCCGACCTCGAGTACGATCCCCGCGACCTCGCGAGGATGCTCGCGCACGTCACCGAGAAGGGACTCGACGTCCTCTACGGCTCACGGCGGGCCAAGAAGGGCCACGTGCGGGGCGCCGTCCCCTTCTACGTGGGGGGAGTCCTCATGACGGTCGCGACGAACGCGATCTACGGGTGCGCGCTCAGCGACGAACCGACGTGCTACAAGATGATCCGCACCGATCTCCTCAGGCGGCTCGACGTCCGGGCGAACGGCTTCGAGTTCTGCCCCGAGGTCACGGGGAAGTTGCTCCGCGCCGGCTACGACATCCCCGAGGTACCGATCAGCTACGAGCCACGCTCCATCGCGGAGGGGAAGAAGATCCGCGCGAAGGACGCGATCGTCGGACTCATCGAGCTACTGAAGTGGAGATTCCGTCGGCCGGTGACGAAGTAGCCACGCTCCCGCGGGATCGGGCGGCACGGCGGCGGCCCATCCGCGACGGCCGACTGCCGCCGGAAGGAACGAGATGAAGCTCAAGCGGGAACTCGGTCTCCTCGACGTCTTCTGCATCGCCTCGGGCGCGATGATCAGCTCGGGGCTCTTCATCCTTCCGGGCCTGGCGTTCGCGATGGCGGGTCCGTCCGTCTTCGTGGCCTATCTCGTGGCGGCCCTGCTCGTGCTCCCCTCGATGTTCAGCAAGGCCGAGCTCGCGACCGCGATGCCGCGGGCGGGGGGAACGTACTTCTTCATCGAGCGCAGCCTGGGCGGCGCCTTCGGGACCGTCGGCGGCATGGCGTCGTGGTTCTCGCTGACCTTCAAGTCGGCGTTCGCCCTCGTGGGCATGGGGTCGTTCGCGATCCTCCTCTTCCCCGACGTCTCGGCGCTTCACGTGAAGCTCATCGCCAGCGGTCTCACGGTCCTCTTCATGATCCTGAACCTCGCAGGCGCGAAGCACGCGGGACGGCTCCAGTCGACGCTCGTCCTGTGGCTCTTCGCGGCGCTTGCGTACTACATCGTGCGCGGCCTTCCGGCCGTGCAGGTCGAGCGCTACGCGCCGTTCATGCCGAACGGAGGAGCGGCGGTCTTCGCCACGGCAGGACTCGTCTTCGTCTCGTACGGGGGCCTCACCAAGGTCGCGGGGATCGCCGAGGAGGTGAAAAACCCCGGGAAGAACTTGCCGCTCGGCATGTTCCTCGCGTTCATCATCGTCACGATCTTCTACGGCCTCGCCACGTTCACGACCGTCGGCGTCCTCGACGGGGCGGCGCTTGCCGAGTCCCGCACGCCGCTGTCGGCCGCCGCGAACGCGTTCGCCGGGACTCCCGGACTCGTGATCATGGCGATCGCGGCGCTCATCGCCTTCACGACGACCGGGAACGCCGGGATCCTGGCGGCGTCGAGGATTCCCATGGCGATGAGCCGCGACCGCCTCCTGCCGTCCGTGCTCGGGAGAGTACACGAGAGGTTCCACACCCCGCACTGGGCGATTCTCCTGACCGGGCTCTTCATGATCGCGGCCATCGCCTTCCTCGATCTCGTGACGCTGGTCAAGATCGCCTCCACGATGCAGATCACTCTCTTCATCCTGGTGAACCTCGCGGTCATCATCATGAGAGAGAGCAGGATCCAGCACTACCGCCCGACGTTCCGGTCGCCGGCCTACCCGTGGGGGCAGATCGCCGCGATCGTCCTCTACGGCGCGCTCGTCTTCAAGATGGGGATGATCCCCCTCGCCGTGACGGCCGTCTTCTTCGGGGGAAGCGTGCTCTGGTACTACTTCTACACCGGCCACCACGGCGAGCGGGAATCGGCCCTGATCCAGGTCGTGCGCAGGATCACCTCGAAGGACCTCGTCACCTCCTCGCTCGAATCCGAGCTCAGGGAGATCCTGAAGGAGCGGGACGAGATCGTCGAGGACCGCTTCGACGGCCTCATCAAGCGATGCACGATCGTCGACATCGAGGGGCGCGAGTCGCTCGTCGACTTCTTCCGCCGCATCGCGAAGATCCTCGCCCGCGAGCTCGATAAGGCCGAGGACGAGGTCTTCGAGCTTCTCATGGAGCGCGAGCGTGAGTCGACGACGGCGCTCCGCCCCGGGCTCGCGATCCCCCACATCGTGGTCGACGGCACCGGCGTCTTCGACATCCTGCTCGTCCGGTCGAAGGAAGGAATCATCTTCGCGGAGGACACACCTCCGGTCCACGCGGTGTTCGTCCTCTTGGGATCACGCGACGAGAGGAACTACCACCTGCGGGCGCTCATGCACATCGCCCAGATCACGCAGGACCCCGACTTCGACGATAAGTGGACGGGAGCGAGGCGTCCGGAGGAACTCCGCAACATCGTGCTTCTGGGCGAGCGCAGGCGGGACGAGGCCGACCGCGAATCGTAGGGCCTCCCCCACCGAGACGAGGCCCCCGCGCGCGGGACGTCGAACCGGCGCGCAAGCCCCGCCGTCGGTCGCCCGGCGCTCGGACCACGATCACCAACGAAGAGCCGCCCGGGGCGCGATGCCTCGGGCGGCGGTGTCTGTGTCTCGGGATTCGGTCAGAGAGAGACCGGCTCGGCGTTCTCGGCGATCGGCGGGAGTGGCGTGACCTTGTCGCCCTGATGCACCGACACGCAGTTCCGTCCGGACTCCTTCGCATGGTAGAGGGCCTCGTCCGCCGCGGTCACGATCTCCTCTCCCGAGGACGCACGAACGACCGGCCACGAGGCGGCGCCGCAACTCACTGTCACGTGGAGCGACTGGTCGCCCCACCGGACCGGGGACGTCTCGATGATGCGGCGGAAGCGCTCGGCCGCCGCCGCCGCGTCGTTCACCCCCATCCCGGGCGCGACGATCATGAATTCGTCTCCCCCGTACCGGCATACGACGTCACCCGAGCGGACGTTGCTTTCGAGCGACGAGGCGACGGCCGTGAGCACCACGTCGCCCGCGTCGTGCCCGAAGGTGTCGTTGAGCGCCTTGAATCGATCGATGTCCATCATGATCACGCTCACGGGAACGCCGTGGCGGACCGAGCGTGAGAACTCCTCGTCGAGACGCCTCACCCCGAACCGGCGGTTCAGGATTCTCGTGAGCTCGTCGACGGCCGCCAGCTCCCGGAGCTTCTTGTGCAGAATCGCTGTGTGGAGATACGGCGCCGCCTGCATACGGATGGCGTCGAGAAGGAGGCGCTGCCTCTCGGACAGCTCGTCCTCCACGCAGGCCACCGCGGCGAGTCCGACGGGCCGCTGCTCGGCCATGAGAGGAACGAGCGCGAGCGACGTGGGGTGGAAGCCGCCGAGCGGGGTCGAAAGCTGGATCCACTCGAGTCCCTCGCGCTCCGGGCACACGAAGAGCAGCCCGCCGGTCATGAGCGCGCGCTCCGCAAGACCCTGTGTTGCATCGATCCGCCCGGGCAGGTCCTTCGCGCGATCGATCCCGAAGCTCGCCAGGAGATCGAGCCTCTGGCCCGTGTCGCCGTAGAGCACGCCGGCCTTCGCGCCGCAGACGCTGGCCACGGCCTCCAGGATCTGGCGGGACACGGGTTCGAGCTCGACGTTCGCAGAGAGCTCGGCGAGGAGCTTCCTGGTCCTGCTCTCGACCGCGATGCGGCGCGAGATGGAGTCGGCCATGTCATTGAAGACGGCCGCCGCCTGCCCGATCGGGTCATCGCTCGTCACATCGAGCTTCCGGATCTTCGAGAGCTCCTCGGGGTCGTCCGCCGCTCCGGCGACGGACCTGCTGATCGCTCGCATCCCGCGCACGACCTTCGCGATCCGCCCGAGCACGAGCGCCTCGAAGAGCTTGAAGTTCACGCAGCCCAGCAGAAGCCCCATCGAGACGGAGATCACGCCGAACCGGATCGTGAGCGCCTGCTCCATGTGGAGAAGCTGCTTGGCGACGAGCGGCGTCGCGACTCCGACCACCGTCCCGAACGTGAGCATCGAGAGGAGAAGGTCCCTGAAGGAGCCCCGCCGCAGACGGGGGGCCCGATCTCTGCTGGCCCAGCGCTTCCAGAACATGTCTACCCCCTGGATTTCCTGGAATCCGACCTGAGCACTGCAAGAGGCATGCCATCGCAAGGGAGACAGGCGTCCCGAGTGCGCGGGCGCCGATCGAGCCCTGCGGCCTGGCGGCATTCAGTTCGGACTGGAAGCCCCAGCCGCTAGGCGTTATGATGAGGGTTCAATCGTCGGGTCCGGTGCCACGACCTCTGCCCGGCGAGCACGTCGGACGCGGCATCCCTGGAGGTCGTCCTTTGAAGATCGCCATGGCGCAGCTCAACCCCACCGTCGGGGACTTCGAGGGCAACCTCGCGCTCATCGAGAAGACCCTGCGGTCGCTCGACGGGGCGCGGCCCGATCTGGTCGTCTTCCCGGAGATGTTTCTGACGGGTTACCCGCCGCAGGATCTCCTCGAGAGGGATTGGTTCGTCGAGCGGGCGGACCGCGCGCTCGCCGAGACCCTCGAGATCTCGAGATCGCACGCTGGTGTCGGCATTCTCGTCGGGACGATCTCGAGAAACGAGGACGCCGTCGGCAAGGGACTCCGGAACGCCGCCTTCCTCGTGAAGGACGGCGCGGTCGTCGCGGAACGTCACAAGATCCTCCTCCCCACCTACGACGTCTTCGACGAGGCTCGCTACTTCGATCCGGCCGACCGCTCGGACGTCGTCCCGTTCGGCGACGAGATCCTCGGGATCTCGATCTGCGAGGACGCCTGGAGCGATCCGTCGCTCTGGCGGCGTCGCATCTACGCGAGCGACCCGATCGAGGAGCAGGCGCGCGACGGCGCGACCGTCTTCGTCAACATCTCGGCGTCGCCCTTCTCCGTCGGGAAGGACGAGGTACGCCGCCGGCTCTTCACCGGACACGCGCGGCGCCACGGCGGCACGTTCGTGGTCGTGAACCAGGTCGGCGGAAACGACGAGCTCCTGTTCGACGGGCGGAGCCTCTGCGTGGCCCCCGACGGACGGCTTCTCTCGTATCTTGCGGGCTTCCGTGAGGAGGTCGCGGTGGTCGACACCGCATCGGAGGAGCCGGGGGTCGGATTCCCGCCGGACGACCCGGTCGCCTCCGTGCGGGAGGCGCTCGTCACGGGCCTCAGGGACTACGTCGGCAAGTGCGGCTTCTCGAAGGTCGTGCTCGGACTCTCGGGCGGCATCGACTCGGCCGTCGTCTGCGCGCTCGCCGCCGATGCCCTCGGACCTGCGAACGTCCTCGGGATCACGATGCCCTCACCCTACTCCTCTCCGGGCAGCATCGAGGACTCGAGGAAGCTCGCCGAGAACCTGGGCGTCAGCTTCGAGATCGTCCCGATCTCGGAGATCTACGAGTCGTACATGGACACGCTCGAGCCCCACCTCGAGGGACGGGAGATCGGCATCACGGAGGAGAACATCCAGGCGCGGGTCCGCGGCAACATCCTCATGGCACACTCGAACGAGTACGGGAGCCTCCTCCTCTCGACCGGCAACAAGAGCGAGCTGGCCGTCGGGTACTGCACGCTCTACGGGGACATGAGCGGAGGTCTCGGCGTGATCTCCGACGTGCCGAAGACGATGGTCTACGGGCTCGCTCGGTGCATCAACGCGGAGCGGGAGATCATCCCGGAGGCGACAATCGAGAAGCCCCCGTCCGCGGAACTGAGGCCCGACCAACAGGATCAGGACACGCTTCCTCCGTACGACGTCCTCGACAGGATCCTCGAGCTCTACGTCGACGACGGGGCCTCGCTCGCCGCGATCGTCCGTGAGGGCTTCGACGAGGCGACCGTGCGGTGGGTCGTCGGCGCGGTCGACGCGAACGAGTACAAGAGACGACAGGCGGCCCCCGGACTCAGGGTGACGAGCAAGGCGTTCGGCACGGGCAGGAGGATGCCGATCGCCGCCCGCTACCAGCACTGAACCGAGACGATCGAGGCCGAGCCACGACAACGCGGGAGCGCCGCGGCGCGCCCCGGAGAGAGAACGGAGAGACGAGACGTGAAGGATCCGAGATACGAGAGACTCGCGAAGGTGCTCGTTCACTACTGCCTGGACGTTCAGAAGAACCACCTCTTCATGATCAACGGCACTCCCCTGGCGGAGCCGCTGATCGCGGCAGTGTACCGCGAAGCGCTCGTCGCGGGCGCGCACCCGTTCGTCCGCGCGGGCCTTCCGGGCCTCGCGGAGGTCTTCTTCAAGACGGCCAAGAAGCACCAGCTCACGCACCTGAGCCCCATCAGCGAGTTCACGGTCGAGAGCATCGACAGGGTCCTGAACATCCGCGCGACCGACAACACGAAGACGATGGCCAACGTCGACCCGAAGAAGCAGGCGATGGCCAGCGCCGCGCACAGGCCGTACTTCGAGCGCTACATGGAGCGATCGGCGGCCGGAGAGCTCCGGTGGAGCGTCACGCAGTTCCCCTGCCAGGCCAGCGCGCAGGACGCCGAGATGTCGCTCGACGAGTACGAGGACTTCGTCCTCCGAGCCTGTCTCACGCACCGCAAGGACCCCGTCGCCGCGTGGCGCGGCGTCCACCGGCGGCAGGCCAAGATGTGCCGCGCCCTCAGTGGCGCCAAGACCCTGCGCATCGTGTCCGCGGGAACCGACCTCACCATGAGCGTCGCGGGACGCAAGTGGATCAACAGCGACGGGAAGAAGAACATGCCCTCCGGCGAGGTGTTCACGAGCCCCGTCGAGGACTCGATCGAGGGCAAGATCTCGTTCTCGTTCCCGGCCTGCTACGGAGGACGGGAGGCGCACGACGTCAAGCTGACTCTCAAGAACGGCCGGGTCGTGAAGGCGGACGCCGGGAAGGGCAAGGACTTCCTCCTGGCGACGCTCGACACCGACGAGGGCGCGCGCGGTGTCGGAGAGATCGCCATCGGCACCAACTACTCGATTCAGAAGTTCACCAAGAACACGCTCTTCGACGAGAAGATCGGTGGCACGATCCACATGGCCCTGGGCGCCTCGTACCCTGAGGCCGGCGGCATGAACAAGTCGGCCGTGCACTGGGACATGGTCAACGACATGCGCGACGGCGGGAAGATCTACGCCGACGGGAAGATCGTCTACAAGGACGGCAGATTCACGCTGGAGTAGGGGGCGCGGGTGATCCGCGCCTCGCCCGGCGCACGACGCGCACGAGAGCGGCGCGACCCGAGATGATCCCAGGAGGGGCAACGTGAAGGATCCAAGATACGAGAAACTCGCTCAGGTGCTGGTCAACTACTCGGTCGAGGTTCAGAAGGGCAACCTCGTCGAGATCAACTCCGTGCCCGTCGCGGGGCCGCTCGTGACGGAGGTCTACCGCGAGGTCCTCAAGGCCGGGGGACACCCCTACACCCGGATCTACCTTCCCGCTCTCCGAGAGATCTACCTCAAGACGGCCAAGAAGCACCAGCTCGGCTACGTGAGCCCGATCATCGAGTTCGAAACCGAGAAGGTGGACTGCTCGATCACCATCTGGGCGGACGACAACACGAAGGCGCTCACGAACGTCGATCCGAAGACGCAGGCCGCGAGGAGCGCGGCGACCCGCAAGATCTTCATGCGGGCCATGGAGCGCGAGGCCGCGGGAGAGCTCAAATGGGTCGGTACCCAATTCCCGTGCAACGCGAGCGCCCAGGACGCCGAGATGTCGCTCGATGAGTACGAGGACTTCGTGCTCGAGGCCTGCCTGGTGCACAGGAAGGACCCGATCGCGGCGTGGAAGAGGATCCACGGCCAGCAGGAGAAGATCTGCAAGGCTCTGAACACCAAGAGGAAGATCAGGATCGTCACCAAGGGCACCGACATCACGATGAGCGTCGCGGGCCGAACGTGGATCAACTGCGACGGCAAGGCCAACATGCCAGACGGAGAGATCTTCACCGGTCCCGTCGAGGATTCGGTCGAGGGGAAGATCGAGTTCTCGTTCCCGGCCTGCTACTACGGAAGAGAGGCCGTCGGCGTCGCGCTCGTGTTCAAGAAGGGCAAGGTCGTCAAGGCGAAGGCGGTGAAGGGCGAGGAGTTCCTGACGGCGATGCTCGACAGCGACGAGGGGGCGCGGCGAGTTGGTGAGATCGCTGTCGGCACGAACTACGCCATCCAGAGGTTCACGAGGAACACGCTCTTCGATGAGAAGATCGGCGGGACGGTCCACATGGCGCTCGGCGCCTCGATCCCGGAATCCGGCGGCAAGAACGAGTCGGGACTCCACTGGGACATGGTGACCGACATGCGAGACGGCGGGAAGATCTACGCCGACGGGAAGATCATCTACAAGGACGGGAAGTTCACGATCTAGCGAGGGACCCGAGCGTCCCGAGCCGACTTACGGATGACCGCGAGGTCATGGAAGCGAGGGGCTTGAGCGTCCCGAGCTGACTTACGGAGGAGCGCTAGGCAATGGGCTGGTCGACCTTCATCAATGTCGAGAAGCTACTCGAGTGGCTTCCCACGACGGGACTCAGGATCTTCTTCGTCTTGGTCGGAGCGTTCGCTTTCGTCCGCCTCCTTTCGTTCGTGACGAAGCGGATCGAGAGGTTCTTCGACGACGACGATCCCACCATGATGAGCGAACGCGAGAAGCAGGCGGCGACGCTCGGGAAGGTCCTCCGGAACATCATCGGCATCGCCGTCTGGGGCGCCGCCGGGCTCATCGTTCTGCACGAGCTGGGGATCTCGATCGGTCCGATCCTCGCGGGCGTCGGGATCGCCGGGGTCGCGGTGGGGTTCGGCGCTCAATCGCTCGTCAAGGACTTCCTCTCCGGGATGTTCATCCTCGTCGAGAACCAGTTCCACGTGGGCGACGTCATCCGGACAGCGGGTGTCGCCGGGCTCGTCGAGAGGATCACGCTCCGAACGACCACGCTGCGCGACCTCGAGGGTAGAGTTCACGTCGTGCCGAACGGACAGATCGAGGTCCTGACCAACATGACGAAGAAGTGGTCGCGCGCCGTGCTCGACATCGGCGTGGCCTACAAGGAGGACGTCGACCAGGTGATGGAGATCCTGAGCAAGGTCGGCGAGGAGATGAACGAGGATCCGGAGTTCGGCCGAATGATCACCGCCCCGCTCGAGATACCGGGCGTGCAGGACTTCGCCGACTCCGCCGTCGTCATCCGGGTCATGTTCACGACGCGGCCCGGTAGGCAGTGGCCCGTCGCGCGCGAGGCCCGGCGGCGCATCAAGATCGCTTTCGACAGGCACGGCATCGAGATCCCGTTCCCGCACCAGACGGTCTACCTCGGAGAGGGCCGTCCCATGAACGGCCGTCTGAGCGTGGAGATCGCGGGCAGAGCCCCGGCGGGCAGTGCAGGCGACAGCGCGGAGATCGCGCGCGCAGGCCCGGCGGGCGGCACGCGCGACGCCGAGGCCTCGCCCCCGCCCGAGAGGCCGGATGCGGACGACCCGGACGGCGCGGGCGATTCCCAGGGCAAGGAGGCATAGTCGATGTTCAAGAAGATCCTCGTGGCGGTCGACGGGTCGCCCAACTCCGACAGGGCCGTCGAGGCGGCTGCCGAGATCGCGACCGCGCACGGCTCGGACATGACGGTCTGCCACGCCTTCTACATCCCGGATCACTACATCTCGGATCTGGCCGGGCCGCTCCGGGCGGCGGTCCGGGAGGACGCCGAGGAGATCCTCGCTCACGCGGCCCGGGTCGCCGAGGAGGGAGGCGTCACGAGCCAGACGCGACTCCTGAAGGAGGGACATCCGGCGGAGGCGATCCTGGCCCTCGCCGAGGAGCTCGAGGTGGGACTGATCGTGGTCGGCGTGCGGGGGAAGTCACCTGATCAGATACGACGGATCGGGAGTGTGAGCCACACCGTGGCCGACCGCGCGACGTGCTCGGTGCTGCTGGTGCGGCGGCACTAGAATGCAGGGCGGGTCGGCCGCCTGACGCGTCGGACGGTTGACCCGCGATGCGACGGAACGCGTCACGCGGCGGAGCGCGGCGAACTCCCGACGCATCACACCGCTGATGCGAGAAGGCCCGGCGCCGAGCGCCGGGCCTTCTCACGTGATCGAACCTCGCAGGAACGTGGGGATCAGAGGAGTGCTGCGGCGATCGCGGCCAGCGACGAAAGGAACTCGTGGGCCTCCGGGACCCCTCTCACGAAGAGCGACGCCTGCGTGGGCCGCGGCTCGGTGGCCACGAGGATCGACAGCGCGCAGGGCGTCTCCTCGTCCTCCTCGTCGTCGTCCGGAACGAACCAGGGGATCGCCTGCTCGTCATCGTCCGCCCAGAGCGAGAGCGCCTCGAAGGCGTCCTCGTCGGTCACATCGTCGCCGAGATAGATGACGAGGCTGTCCTCCAGATCGGCCTCGCGGAGAATGTGACTCACCGCGTCACCCTTGTGCCACCCCGCCACCCGCGCCTCGACGAGGCCCTCTCCGTAGAGGATCTCGAGCTGCCGGTGGGTGTCCAGCGTTCGCACGAGGTCGACGAAACGCTGCGAGGCCTCGCGCGCGAGTCTCCTGTCGCCGCACCCGAGACGGAGCGCCACGCCGAAGCCACGGTTCTCGATCGTCACCCCGGGACAGCACTCGAGCGCGCCGTGCGCGTCGAGCTCTATATGCTCGATCAGGCTCCCGGCCTTCCCCGGATCGACGGGGTGGACCATCGGACCGTCCGGCCACTTGATCTCGAACCCGCGCTGCCCGACGAAGCCGAGATTGGGAACCCGAAGCGTCGTCTCGAGCTCCTGCACGGTGCGGCCGCTCACGACGAAGACCGAGCAGCTCTCGACCCTGCACAGCTGCTCGATCCTGTGCATGACGGCAGGATCGGGACGGGTCCCCACGGCCGCCGGCCCAGGCACGAGCGTGCCCCCGTAGTCGATGAACAGGTAGACCTCGCGGGCGCCCCCGAGCGCGCGCGCCAGGAGATCGACCTCCTCGGAGACGTGCTTTGGATAGGCCAGGCCTGCGACCTTCACGACCATGTGGTGACGCCCCTGGAGTGGTGTCGATACCGAGTACGCCGGAGCCGCCGTGGAATGGGCGCACAAGAAGCCGGGGCGGCGAGTCGCTAGGATCATACGACTCACCGCCCCGGTGAGGGAAGTGCTACTTGAGAAGGACCATCCTCTTCTCACACACGTAATCGCCCGCCTGCATCCTGTACAGGTAGACACCGCTGGCCACCCTGCGGCCCAGCTCGTTCCTGCCGTCCCAGACCGCCGTCCTCGTGCCCGCATCCTGTGGCTCGTCGACGATCGTCGTCACGTGCCGGCCCGAGATGTCGTACACGTCGATCTTGACGTGCCCGCGCTCGCGGACCTGGTAGTTGAT
Organism: bacterium; assembly: GCA_025774545.1. Lineage (GTDB taxonomy): Bacteria > Joyebacterota > Joyebacteria > Joyebacterales > Joyebacteraceae > JALGVU01. The sequence continues at coordinate 16,321 of JALGVU010000029.1, forward strand.
CGTCGTCACGGGGTTGAACGGGTTCGGCCTGTTCTGCCCGAGCGCGAACTCGCGCGGGGTCACCGTCTCCTCGACGCCCGTCGTGTTCGTCGAGGTCAGCTGGATGTCGTCGACGTACCAGCCTTCCTCGGTGACGTAGCCGTCCGAGGCGAAGCGGAACCTCACCTGGATCGTCTCGCCCTCGTAGCTCGACAGATCGAACGTCTCTTCCTTGAAGTTGAAAGCCCCCGACCAACAGGGAGTGCCCTCGGGCAGCGGGTTCGCCGTGTTGTAGTTCTTGAGGTGGCTGTACCCGGCGTCGGGGAAGAGAACGTCCCACGTCGCGCCGCCGTCGGCCGTGATCTCGACGAGGCCGCAGTCCCACGCGGACGTCGAGCTCTCCTCCTCGGCGGTCATGCGGTGCCACATCGTGAGCTCGCCTTCGGACCCGACGCACATCGGCCTCATGGTGAGCGCGCCGTCCGCGGAGTCCGCATAGTCGCCGGAACCGCTTCCACCGAACTTCCAGCTGTGGCTCGCCGAGTGGTATCGGTATGTCTCGATGTGCCACTGGTCGGTGAAGCCGCCCGTCACGTTGTCGTGGGTCCACTCGCCCTGTCCGGCCTCGATGTCGTCCGTGAAGTCGCCGCCGGCCGTCATGATGCTGAACTGCGACGTGATCGAATAGCCCCACTCGGCCTCGATGGCGAGGTCGAACACGATCTCGTGGAAGCCCGGGCAATCGGGCGTCAGCGCGATCTCGAAGGCCGGGCTCAGCTCGACCGTGCCGTCGGGCGCGATCGACGCTGCGCTGCCCTCGTCGTCGTAGATCATCACGTACGGGTCGGCAGACGAGAGCGTCGCCATGACGCTCGCCGCCGCGACGCTGCCAGTGTTCGCGAGGAAAACGGAGAGCGAGATCGTCTCGCCTGCCTCCATGCACCCGTTGCCGTTCCCGCCGCCGGGCGAATCGTCGGCGACGTGATCAGCGTGCGCGACGACCGGAGCGTGCGCCACGAGGCTGAAGTTCGACTCCCACGTCTCACGACCCGTCGTGTTGTCGATGATGGTGAGTGTGAACGGGAGCATCTCGTCGTCCTCGGTGTCGGTCGACACGGAGAAGACGAAGCTCTCGACGCTCGAGCTGAAGCTCGAGGCAGGGATGTCGCCGTACTCGCGGGTGCCCTCGACGATCGTCACGTTCGGGTTCGTCGTCGCGAGCGTTGCGCTGACCGCGACCGCGGGCTCCGTGCCCACGTTCTCGAGGGTCAGGCTGATCTCGATCGTCTCGCCGGCGCCCACCATCTCATCGTCGTTCCCGTTGCTCGCGTCGACGCGATCGTCGTCGATGTCGTAAGACGAGAGCGTCACGTACGGGCCGTCGGCCGGAGCGATCTCGGTCGTGCCGTCGTAGACCAGGTGGTCGTGCGCCACGATCTTGATGTAGAGCGTCCCGGGCGCCTGCGCGCCCGGATGGACCGTCGCGAGACCGGACGCGTCCGTCATGGCAACGTCGTAGACCGCGTAGTCGGCCGTGAAGACGGCCACCCTGGCCCCCTCGACCGGCCCTCGTCCCGGAGCGCTCACGATGACGTTCATGTCAGGCTGTCCGACGATGATGCCGCTCGGATAGCTCGCATTGAGCGCCGTCGGCTCGGCCGTCCAGAGATGCATCGCCGGGTCGCCGAAGACGTTCAGCTCCCAGTAGCACCACTTGTTCGCGCCGTAGTCGATCGCCCAAAGGACGTCTTCCTTCGAGTCGTTGTTGGCCTCACCGAGGGTGTAGATCCCCTCTCCGAACATCGCGTCGAAGAACTCGCGATCGAAGAACTGCGAGGAACCGTTCGTTCCACCCGGATC
>JALGVU010000030.1 GCA_025774545.1 bacterium
GGACCGACCCGATTGTACTCGCGCCGCCCGCGCGTGGCCAGCACCTTGCGCGGATACTGCGCGCTCCCCCCTCATGCGGCACGAGGCGCAACCGCCTCCCGTCGTGGACCGTGCATGCATCGTCCGAACCGCGCTTCGGACGAGCGTTCGCTCCGCGTGCCGCTGCGCCAGGGACAATGCTGCGGCCACTGGCTGAGCGGGAGACGTATTAGTGAACGACTACTCAGTGTAGCACGTCGTGCCGCGCTTTCTTTGACTGCGACAGCTCATGATGATAGCATATGCTTGATCCCTAGTTTGCAGTCAAGCTTCGAGGATGACGCGGGGCGCCGTGCGTGGAGGCCGGTGTCCGCCCGAAGCATGCGGATGTCCAGAGGAGACAGATCGGTACGATGGCTCGGAGAGGAGGGAGCGGCAATGAAGTTTGCAATCGTCTTCTTCGCCCTGCTGGTGATGGTGGCGGCATTTGAGCCGAGCGTGGGCTCGATGCCTCGGATGATCAGCTACCAGGGAGTCCTCAAGGACGCCGAGGGAAACGTCCTGACCGGGACGCACACGCTCACCCTCCGCATCTATGACGCGGAGATCGGCGGGAGCGAAGTCTGGAGCGACGCCATGGAGCTCGAGATATCGAACGGGCTCTTCACGGCGATCCTCGGAAGCTCACCTGCGGCACCCCTGAACCTCGCCTTCGACGTTCCGTACTGGCTCGGGCTCTCGGTCGACGGCGAGGACGAGCTCGAGCCTCGGCTCACGTTGGCTGCCGCCCCGTACGCGTTCACCGCTGCCTCGCTCGAGCCCGATGTCGTGAGCAGCGTCGACGGAGTAGCGAACGACGAGGGAGACATCGATCTCATCGCTGGGGAGAACATCACCATCACGCCCGATGACGTGAGCAACACAATCACCATCGCGACCACGGGCGGCGGGGGCACGCTCGACGACGCGTACGACTTCGGTGGACCGGGCGCCGGACGGACGATCACGGTGGACGCCGGTGGTGTGGTTCTCGATGCCACCGGGATTGGCGCAGGCAATCCCGGCCTCGTCATCGAGGGGAACAACACGTACGAGCCGGCTCTGCGGCTCGCCTGGGAAGGTGTCACCAGTTACAGCCTGCACAACAACAACGGCGATTTCATGATCAGCAAACATCTCGCCGGGACGAACACACCCTTCAGGATTCTGTCCGATGCGGGCACCGGACAGCTGACCGTCGCCTCGACGGGCGTCGGGGTCGGCGCAGCCGAGCCGATTGAGAGGCTCCAGGTCGTGGGCGCCATCAACCTGGGCACCACCGCCAATGCCAATGAGGGCACGATTCGCTGGACCGGTTCCGATTTCGAAGGGTACGCCGGCGGAGCGTGGCAGACCCTGACGGCTTCTGGGGCTGGGGCAGACGACGACTGGGTGATCGCAGGCGATGACATCTATCACATCGACGGGAGCGTCGGCATCGGGGCCCTGCCCATGGCACGAAGCAGAGCGCGCGAGGAGGATGTGAGCCCCCTGGCTGAGTTGGGCCGCGGCGACAGCAAGCTCTACGTGCTCTCGAACAACTCATGGGGTGTGGTGGGCGAGCTCTCGGAGACCGACGCCGCCATGGACGGAAGGGCGGGCGTCTTCGGTCTCCGCAGTCCGGGTACCGACAACCCGGGCTTCGGGTACGGATTCGGGATGGCGAACGCCGGCGCCATCGGTTTCAACATGGAGCCGGGCCAGCACACCTTCGGCGTGGCGGGTCACACCGTATCCAATTCCGTCAGCGGAGGCGTGCTCGGCTCGGAGTCTGATGGGTCGCCGTGGGGCGCTCTGGGGTATCGGGACGAGATCTTGAGACCGTGGGGAGTCTACACGCCTGACAACATCTACACAGGCGGGTCGATCGTGATGCCGACAGGGGCCGGTGAAGGGTACGTGCTCACCTCGGATGCCGACGGCACGGGCACGTGGCAGCCGTCGACAGGCTGGATCAGCGGAAGCGGGACAACGAACTACATTCCCAAGTTCACGAATCCCAACGCCGTCGGCAGCTCGATCATGTACGAGGAGTTCGGCACCGTGAAGATCGCTGCCAGCAAGGCAGACCGTGAAACGGAGAGCGCGCCCAAAGGCGACAACGACCACGAGAGAGACCGCCTTCTCAGCAAGCTCGACATCAGGGGCAACGACGGTTGGTCGATCTACGCGCGGGTCGCCGACACGGACGGCAGCGACGGAGAGGCGGCGGTCTACGGATACCGATCCGATTCGAATGCGGGCACCGGATACGCAGTTGGGCAGATCAACACCGCGGTCAAGGGCTACTCCTACTACGGTGATCGCTACACGTTCGGTGTCGCAGGCTACACGTGGGGCGACTCCACCAGATGCGGAGGTGTGCTCGGCGCCAGCTACGAGGGGAGCACCTGGGGCGCCCTCGGATACAAGGACGAGAACTCGAAGTGGTGGGGCGTGTACACGCCCGACGACGCCCACGTCGGCGGGAACGTGGCCATCGGGACTACTTCCTCGTCGTCCAAGCTCGCTGTGAGCGGCGGGAACGGATCGGTTGACCTCCTCATCGAGGCGGACGCCGACAACAACGGAGAGGAAGACCAGCCGTCTCTCACGATGTCACAGGACGGCGGCTACGTGGAGGGTCAGCTTGGTTTCTTCGACGGTGACGACGAATTCACGCTCGCCAACAGGTCCCTGTATGGAGGGCTCAGGCTGGAGACGTTCGGGGGAGGCATGACGGTCGACATCCAAGGCAACGTCGGCATCGGGGTCGAGGGTGACGTCGGTCATCGGCTCCACGTCGTGACGTGGCGTCAAGCAAGCGACGGCTGGGCAGGTCGCTTCGAGAACGGGCACCCCAACGGCGTCGGCCTCATCACGGAGGTTGAGTCTACAAACCTCGCGCTGCTCGCGAGTCAAAACGGATCGGGCGACATCTTCCGCTGCGACGGCCCCACCGGCACCGTGTTCCGCGTCGAGAACGACGGATGGACCGTGTGCTCGGTCCTCGAGATCACCGGTGGGAGCGACCTCGCAGAACCGTTCCAGGTCTCCGGAAGCGAGGAGATCGAGCCGGGCATGGTCGTCTGCATCGACGCGTCGCAGCCCGGGCAGCTTCGCCTCTCCGACAGGCCTTACGATCGAACGGTCGCTGGCATCGTGAGCGGGGCGAACGACTTGAGCCCGGGGCTGGTCATGGCGCAGGTCGGAGGCAAGGTGGACGGCACGCACCCGGTCGCCCTCACGGGACGAGCGTACTGCCTCGCGGACGCGGGCTCCGGTTCGATCGAGCCCGGAGATCTCCTGACGACGTCGGGCGTGGACGGACACGCGATGAAGGCAACGGACGCCGAGCGATCGCAGGGCGCGATCATCGGCAAGGCCATGACCTCGCTCGAGCGCGGGCGCGGCCTCGTGCTGGTTCTCGTTTCGCTGCAGTAGACGCACTCGAATCAATCGGAAAGCGAGGACTTCAGCAATGAAACCGTTCAGAAGAGAGAGACTCGAGGCACTGCTGCTCTTCGGGGTCGCCCTTTGCGTCGCGATCACAGCGGCGGCCACGACGGCGCAAGCCATCGAGGAGCATCCTCTCAAACCGATGCTGTGGGATCCGGACGCGCCGGTGGACATCATGGTCCACAACCCGCTGAAGCTGGATCTCGAGCTGCCCGAGCCCTACCTGCCTCCGAGCCTCGAGGATCGCTACGGCCCGGGCGCGACCGAGGACATCGTGCAGACGCGGACACGGGTCGGAGAGAACGTGTCGTTCGGTGTGGAGTTCAGCGACGCTCCTGGTGAAGGCTTCCACGACCCAGATCTCGGAGCCCAGCGCCGGGCAGCGTTCTGGTTTGGCGCGGACGCCTGGGCCGCGAGTCTGCAGGGCCCCGGCTGGATCACCGTGAACGCCACGATGACGCCGATGGGAGGAGACTCCCTCTCGGCGGTCATCGCGAGCGCATCAGCTGCGAGCTATTACAGGAACTTCACAAACGCGCCGCGTGGCGGCACGTGGTATCCCGAGGCTCTGGTGGAGGTGATTTCCGGCACTGACCCCAACACATCGCAGTTCGACATCAACGTCGACTTCAACAGCGACATCGACGATACTCTCGTGCTCGGGCAAACGGTCTTCTACTACGGGGTGGACGGGAACAACGGTGAGAACATCAGCTTCGCGACAATCACCATCCACGAGATATGTCACGGGCTCGGCTTCTCGTCGTCCTTCAACGCCGCCGGGGAATTCGGAGGCGGTACATCCGACCCGTTCATCTTCGACCACTTCCTGATCGACGACAACGACACTCTGCTCATCAATCAGCCGGCTTCGTCCGCCCTGGTGACTCTGGACGATGTCAATTGGATCGGTCTGCACGGCATGCAGGCGTACGGGAACGACTTCGGGGGAGCGCTGACCCTTCCCATGTTCGCACCGACTCCATACGACCCGGGGTCCAGCATCTCCCACATCGACGAGGACACGTTCACGGGGGATTGGGAGCTCATGACACCCCACAACGACAGGGATCCCCTCTATGGCCCGGATACCATCGTGCTGGGCATCCTCCAGGACATAGGCTGGAGCCTGCCGCGCTCGCGGTACGTGTGGGTGGGAGCCACGGGTTTCGAGGACGGCAGCAGTGGGAACCCCTTCAACGAAGTGGCGGAGGGCATCGCGGACGTAGACACGTCCGGCTCGGTGTTCATCTACCCCGGGACCCACACGGAGACGATGATCGTCCCGAAGCCGGTCAAGCTCCACAGCGCCGGGGGAGTGGCAGTGATCGGCGACCAGGGGACGCGCCGGCGGTGAGAAGCGTGCCGGCGCGACTGCCGGAACATGTTCTTGATCCGACCTCGGCTTGTGGCTAGCTCAGACACCTCGGTCGTCGTGAACTTGTAGACCCTAGCGGTGAGGACCTCGGCGTACGGCAGAAGCTCGCCGCTCAAGAAGCTCGCAGTGGTTCTCGTGGATGAGCCTCCCGTACTTGACTCCAGAGCCGCAGCGCGGCCGCCTGCGCGCCAGATACCCGCGGCGGATCGGGATTCACGCGTTGCCCTCCTGTCTCCCCAGCGCCATCTCATTTCACCGCACTGTCTGATGCGCGGTCGAATGGAGATCCAACCCACCGAGCCTCCCCAGCAATCGGCTGCTCGCAGGCTCTCTCGTGGACTCGATCGTTGATTCCGGCCCGTAGCCCTGCTATACTAAGTGACATCCACTCATGATTGAGAGGGCCCTGGTCTACCGGCGGGCACCGCCCCGCAGAGGAGAACACGATGAGACCGCAGCTCCGGGCGACCCTGGGAGCGTCGCTGTTCGCGCTTCTGCTTGTCTGCTCCGTCTCTGTCGACGCAGTCGTCCACCAGTATGCGGAGGACTTCACGACGACGGGCTTCCGTGACACGCTCAACACGACCGCTGATTGGAGCACCCTTGACGGCGAGCTCCGACTCCCTCTCCTCATGAGTCTATCCGGGAGCTGTGATTGGGGTGCGGACGCCGAGGCTCTTGCCGTTTCCGGGAACTACGCCTACGTAGCCGCCGAGTTCGCGCTCAGCGTCATCGACATCAGCGACCCGGCCCTCCCGAGCCTCGCAGCGGAGTGCTTCGTGCTGGGCACGGCGCGGGACCTCGCCATTGCCGGCAACCGCGTTTACGTGGCAACCGATCTGGGGCTCCAGGTGGTCGACATCAGCAACCCCCTGGCCCCCAGCGTCATCGGGTCCTACCACCCCTCGGGGACCGGTACGGCCATCGCCCTCGCGGGAGACTACGCCTACATCGCCATGGGGAGTGGTGGGCTTGCCGTCATCGACATCGAGGATCCGACGAATCCGACGCCCAGGGCGACGTGCACTCTGAGCGACGACGCGTTGGACGTGGCCATCGACGGCGATCATGCCTACGTGGCAACGGGCGGCGCTGGGCTCAGCGTGGTCGAAGTCACCCACCCCGACTCCCTGACGCTCGTCGCCACGTGCCCGGTCCCGGGTGACGCCATGAGCGTTGCCGTCGATGGTGACTACGCCTGTGTCGCCACAGGCGAGTCGGGCATGCACGTGGTATCGGTGGAAGACCCGCTGGCTCCGTTCGTCCTTGGCAGCGAGGACACGCCGGGAACGGCGACAGACGTGACCCTGACTGGGGACTATGCATACCTCGTGGACGCCTCGTCGGTCGTTCGCGTCATCAGCATCGACTTCCCGTCCGATCCTCGAACGATCGGGACGTGCGTCACTCCGGGATCGATCAGCGGCATCGAGCTTGCCGGTGACCATGTCTACGCGGTCGGCACGCACGGTCTCCACGCGATCGAGATCGCCGATATCGTCGCTCCACCTTCGCTTGCCAGTACCTACGACACGTCGGGACGTTCTCGCGGCGTGACGGTGGCGGGGGACTACGCCTACGTGGGGGACAGGGCGGGAGGATTCCTGGTCTTCGACATCAGCGACCCGGAGAACGTCACCCTCGCCGGGCAGTGCGAAACGCCGGACTACGCCTGGCAGGCTGCCGTGGCAGGCGACTACGCGTTCCTCTGCTGCGAGGCGCAAGGGATATACTCCGTGGACATCAGCGACCCCACCGAGCCTGTGTTGCTCGGGAACTGCCCGACGCCCGGACATCGGGCTCGTCACTGCGAGGTGGACGGCGACTACGTCTACGTCGCCGATCACGTTGCCCTCCAGGTTATCGACGTGAGCGACCCGGCGAACCCCACGCTCGCCGCGAGCTGCCCTCCCGTGAGCGGCGCAGTGCGTGGCGTCGCCGTGGCGGGGAACTACGCCTACGTGAACGAGGAGCCCTTCCATCTGATGGTCGTCGACATCAGCGATCCGGAAAACCCGTGGGTCGCCGGCCGGTGCGAGATACCCGGCTCCCCGAGCCTCTACGGCGTGGCCGTCGCCGGGAACTACGTGTTCTGGGCCGGGACCGGGACCATCGTGGTGATCGACGTGACCGACCCCACGAACCCGACGCTCGCCGGGGAGTGCCACCTCGTCGGGACCCCCCGCGAATTCGCTGTCTCGGGCAATCAGCTGTTCGTCGCTCACACTCAGGCCGGGTTCTCGGTCGTCGACATCACCGACCCTCCGAACCCGGTGCTTCTGGGAAGCTACGCTACCGAGTGGCAGGCGCGCGGACTCGACGTCGCCGGCGACTACGCCTTCGTGGGCGTCTACGAATCCGGCTTCTACGTGTTCAAGGTCTACGAGCGGTTCGATCACGCCGCCGACACGGGCCGATCGCTTCCCGTCGACGCCCTCGACGACCCGTTCGTGCGATTCCGCTTTTCGACCGCTCAGGTCGACTCGATCGCGTGGGAGCTGTCGATGGACGGCGGAACCGGCTGGACGGACCGGGAGCCCGATTGGCTGTGGACCGTCGCTCCCTCGCTCGGCAGCGATCTCATGTGGCGATCGACCCACACCTACACGGGGAGGGGCCTCAACCCAGCGTGCACGACTCTCGCCCTCGACTGGCTCTACCGGTTCCCCATCATCGACTCGGTCGTCGACGTGCCTCACGACCAGGGCGGACGCGTGCGGCTCCATCTGACGCGCTCAGGCTACGACTTCACGGAGGAGCTGGACACGCCGATCCACACGTACAACGTTCTGCGCCGCGTCGATGGCGGCGCGGCGCGCGCGCTCCGCGAACCGGTGTCGGTGCTACCGACGACCGAGTGGGCCCGATCAGGCGCGCTCCGCGAAACGGGACTACCCGGGCGGCGGTTCGTAATGGGAGGCGCGGGCACCGGCAGGGGAGAGCTTCCGCCCGGCGTCTGGGAGATCCTCGGGAGCTTCGCGGCGCTTCAGGAGCAGGAGTACATCTACCTCGCGGAGACCCTTGCCGATTCCACCGAGGGCGGCGTGCTCCATTCGGTCTACTGCGTCACGGCACACACGGCCGAGCCGTCGGTCTGGTACTGCAGCTACCCGGACAGCGGCTATTCGGTCGACAACATTGCGCCGGGCGTTCCGACGGGCTTCGCCGTGAACTACACGATCGTCGGTGGGAACGAGCTCGCGTGGGACTCGTGCCCCGACGAGGACTTCCAGTACTTCCGGGTCTACCGCGGCGAGAGCGACGACTTCGAGCCGGCGCCTGAGAACTTGCTGCACATGACGGCCGAGACCGAGTGGACCGATCCTGCAGGAACAGGGTGGCACCACTACAGGATCAGCGCGCTCGACCACGTGGGGAACGAGAGCGACCCGGCTGTACCCGAAGCAACCACGGGGATCGCAGAGGCCGGGACCGCGCCGTCGTTCGCGCTCTACCAGAACGTGCCGAACCCGTTCAACCCGACGACGACGATCGCCTACGACGTACCGGCCGGAGGCGGCCGCGTCACGATCGAGGTCTTCGACGTGGCGGGACGCCGCGTGACGACGCTCGTCGACGAGCGGCAGGACGCCGGTCGCAGGAGCGTGACGTGGCGGGGTATCGACACCGACGGGAACGCGCTCGGCTCAGGCGTCTACTTCTACCGCATGACCGCGGACGGCATCGACGTGACGAAGAAGATGCTGCTTCTGAAGTAGCGGTTCACTGGACCCAGTGAACACCGAGCCCCCTGGCCTCGCCCGCCGGGGGGCTCTCTTCCCGATCAGGGGGATGAGACTCAACGTGCGCGGGATTCGCGCCAGACAAGAGGGAAGACGCGAGCGCGGCACGCGCCGCGCGCTCACGGGTGTCCTCCTGTGGGTCCTCTTGGTTCTCGTCGCCGCGATCCCCGCTGTGCTGACGGCGGAGATCGTCCTGCGCCTCGTCTACCGCGAGGAGGAAGTCGGTCCAGGCTACTGGGGCAGGGGCGCCTTCGAGCACGACGAGCTCACGGGATTCCGGCACGCCGCGGGCTACCGGGGTCACGCCTCGCGTCGCAGTGTCTTCGTCACACCGGTCGAGATCGGCCGGCACAGCCTCCGGCAGTCGAACTTCGAGTCCCAGATTGAGCAGCCCCGGAAGCTCCTGATCCTCGGCGACTCGTTCGCGTTTGGGCTCGGCGTCCGTGAGGAGGCCGGGTTCGCGTCGGTCATCCAGTCTCCGCTGAACTCCACGGGCGTCGGCGTCATCAACGGCGCGCAGGCCGGCTACGGCGTGGAGCAGGAAGTGATGTTCGGGACACGGCTCGCCGAGACGATCGGGCCGGACGCGATCGTTCTCTTCCTGTTCCCTGGGAACGACGTCAGGGCGGATCACCAGAAGCGCTACCGACACGTGGAGGTGAGGTACGGCTACCGCCTACCGAAGCAACGTCGACTGCCGATCCGCGCGGTCGACTTCCTTCGAACCCACTCCTACCTCTGGATGTTCGTGAGCGACAGGGTAGTGAAGGTCCAGGGGACGGGGACCCGCCGCATCGAGGACTTCAATCGTCTGGCGGAGGACGATCCGGAGGCGGCCATCCGAGCGACGGTGGACGCGCTCGCGGAGCTCGCCGGCTACTGCGAGAAGAGCAACATCGAATTCGGGGTCGCGATCCTGCCACTTCGGGAGGGGACGACCCCGTTCGACGGCACACTCAGGCGTGCCCTCGCTCGGGAAGGTCTGCCTGTGTTGGACCTGGCTGGAATCGGACTCGCCCCGGACGACTACTTCCAGGGAGACAGCCACTGGAACGAGCGCGGTCACGAGAGTGTCGCGCGCGCCGTCGTCCCGTTCGCGCTCGGGCTCCTGGAGGAGGGCTGAAGGGGCGCCACACTCGAGCGTGCCGCGCGTCGGTCACTAGAAGAGCGCGTAGATGAAGGGCGCGAGCGCGGATCCCTCGGTCAGGAGCAGGAGCACGCCAACGAGGCAGAGGATCACGATCACCGGCAGGAGCCACCACTTCCTCCGCACCCGCAGGAACGACCAGATCTCCTTCAGTATCGCTGCTTTGCCCATGGACTCCTCAGTCGTCAGAACTGGCTCTCGTAACGTTCGATCCCCCGGCTCGGCTTCGGCCGCCTCTCCCAGTAGCTCTCCCGCTGGGGCTCGAACCCGGTCACGAGGAAGCGCTTCCGGAAGAGGCGAGCGATGAGCGCGATCGGCGTGACGGCCACGTAGAAGACGATCGTGAGGATGACCCTCGTCATCACCCAACCGAGCGCGATCGCGAACGTCATCCAGACCCGGAGAATCGGCCTCAGCGCGACCGGCACTGCCAGGGACATCGTGAGGAGAGCGCCCGCGACGAAGAAGAGAGGGACGAAGCCGATCCTGCCTCTCCAGAGGAGAAGCCCCCCAAGGACCGCGAGGGCGACCCCCATCGTCAGGCCGAACCTGCGGAGGCTCGCCCGGTCGTCTCGGACTGCGCGAGCCTCATCCGCGATGACGCTTCGCCACGTCCTTGCCCTCACCATCATGTGTCTCCCTCGTTCCCGTCGGGGGCCCGGCCGGGCCGGGGCGCCCGTCTTCGCCCGTCTCTAGTCGGGCTCGAACTCCTGCGCCCGGTCGCGGTCCCGGTCGACCGCCGGCTGTCTCGTCTTGTCGAGAAGGAAGTTGCCCAGGACCAGGAAATCCATCTCCGTGCGCATGAAGCACGCGTACGCATCGTCGGGCGTGCACACGATGGGCTCGCCCCTGACGTTGAACGACGTGTTGATGATGACGGGGCACCCGTGCGTTCTGCGGAAGGCGTCGATCATCTTGTAGTAGAGAGGGTTGTCCTCCCTCGAGACCGTCTGGATCCTGGCCGAGTAGTCGACGTGCGTCACGGCGGGAATCCTCGAGCGGACGACACCGAGCTTGGCGAGACCGAGGCGACCGGCCTCCTCCTCGCTCATCTCACGCCTGATCCCCTCGCGCACCGGCGCGACGAGCAGCATGTAGGGGCTCGGCCTGTCGACCGCGAAGTAGTCGTCCGCGTGATCGACGAGAACGCTCGGCGCGAACGGCCTGAAGCTCTCGCGGAACTTGATCTTGAGGTTCATCACGGACTGCATCGCCTGCGACCTCGCGTCTCCCACGATGCTCCTCGAACCGAGCGCCCGCGGTCCGAACTCCATCCGCCCCTGGAACCACCCGATGACCTTCTGATCCGCGACGAGACCGGCGACACGGTCGGGGATCTCCCGATCTGCGATCTCGTCGTAGGGGATCCCGTTCACGTCTAGGTAGTCGCGGATCGTCTCACTCCCGAACTCCGGACCCAAGTACGATCCCCTCTGGAAGTCGTGGACGCCGTCGGCGCTCCGCTCGTTCCCGAGGTACTGGTACCACGCGAAGAGCGCGGCGCCGAGCGCTCCGCCCGCGTCACCGGCCGCCGGCTGGATCCAGATGTCGTCGAACGGCCCCTCGCGGAGGATCCTCCCGTTCGCGACGCAGTTGAGAGCGCACCCTCCGGCGAGGCAGAGATTCCGCTCGCCCGTCTCCCGGTGAACGTGCCTCGCCATCCGGAGCATGATCTCCTCGGTCACGTCCTGGACCGACCGCGCGAGGTCCATGTGCCGCTGCGTGAGCTCCGACTCCGGCGCCCTCGGCGGGCCGCCGAAGAGCCGCTCGAACCTGCGGTTCGTCATCGTCAGACCGGCGCAGTAGTCGAAGTAGCCCATGTTCATCCTGAGGGAGCCGTCCTCCTTCAAGTCGACGAGCTCGGTCAAGATGGCGTCCACGTACGTCGGCTCCCCGTACGGCGCCAGTCCCATGAGCTTGTACTCGCCGGAGTTCACGCGGAAGCCCGTGTAGTACGTGAACGCCGAGTAGAGGAGACCAAGCGAGTGAGGGAACTTGATCTCCGCGAGGATGTCGACATGGTTGTCCGACCCCGTCCCGTAACTCGCGGTCGTCCACTCACCGACGCCATCGACCGTGATGAAGGCGGCGCGATCGAAGGGAGAGGGGAAGAACGCCGACGCGGCGTGCGACTCGTGGTGATCGGCGAAGAGGATCGGCCCGTCGTGCCCGAGTTCCCGGGCGAGGAGGTCCTTGATCCAGAGCTTCTTTCTGATCCAGAGAGGCACGGCCCTGATGAACGAAGCGATGCCGCGCGGCGCGTAGGCGAGGTAGGTCTCGAGGATTCGCTCGAACTTGATGAGGGGCTTCTCGTAGAAGACGACGTAGTCGAGATCTTCGCTCTCGACGCCGGCGATCGCGAGGCACGATTCGATGGCGTGCCGCGGGTAGCCGTGGTCGTGCTTCCGGCGGGTGAACCGTTCCTCCTGAGCGGCGGCGACCACGTCCCCGTCGATGACCAGGCACGCAGCGCTGTCGTGATAGAAGGCCGAGATCCCGAGGATCTTCATCTTGGGGGATCCCTCCGCGCGGGCGCGGGGAGGCCCGCGGTTCCGCCGGTGAAGCGGCGCGGCCAGCGAGCGGGGTCGCTGGGATGCGGCCGGAGACGGCAGCATCTCAGTGTACCACACATGGACGGGTGTACGGCAGTCGCGGGACGCCGCGGCACCCTCCGATTAGATCAGGAAGTCCCCGGCGGCCGCGGACATGGGAAGCAGGCCGTAGGCCACGACGGCGTACCCGACGCTGTGCGCGACCCCGAAGGCGACACTTCCCACCCAACCGAACCGGAGAACGCGGACGCGGCTCCACTCCTCACCTCCCAAGAGGCACAGGAGGGCGACCGCATAGACGGGCAGCAGGTGACGCTCGTAGACGTCGAAGAGCCCGAAGGCGAAGACCGCCGACGTCGCGCCGAGGAGCGTGAGCAGGAAGACCCTCGACCAACGCTCTCCGCCGGACGAGCCACGGATCCGCCCCGCGCAGCTCGCGACGACGCAGACGAAGGAGAGGATCGAGAGCGCGATGACCAGAAGCGCGACGGGCCGCCCCGCGTGCCGCTCGACGAGCGCGAGGCCGCGATTGAAGACACCTCCGGTGGTCGTGAGCCTCCCTCCTCGCGCCCAGTGCATCCACACCGCCCCTCCCGCCGCGATGGCACAGGAGAGGCCCCACGCCGCGCGACCGATCCGGCGTCGCTGCCAGATGGCCCACGCGAGCGTTGCCGGCAGCAGGTAGTAGCCGACGTTCGAGACGATGCTGAAGAGTGCGTGGAGGTACAGCCGGAAGTCCGGTTCGAAGTACCCGGGGAGGACCTTGATCCTCGGCGGGAGCACGCCGCCCCAGAGCCAAAGCTGGAAGCCCGTCGCGAGGAGCGGAAGGGCGAGGGCGATCAAGCTCCGGATCCCGATCCCGCGAAGCGCCTCCGACGGGCGCCGTGCCCCCCGGAGCTCGCGCACGACCACGAGAATCCCGAAGACGGCCGGCACGATGATCAGGTTCTGCCGGATCAGGCACCCGACGACTCCCGCGATCCCGGCGAGCCAGAGCGAGCGTTCCCGGCCGGTGTCGAGGTAGCGGATCTGTGCGAAGAGGGCGATCGTGAGCGCGAGGAAGGCCGGGAAGTCCGTGAGCACCGTCATGTAGGAGACGCCGAAGTAGGGGAATGCAGCAAGCAGGAGGACGCAGAGGCGCCAGTCGGCGCCGGGCGTTCGCCGCGCGATCGCTCCGAAGAGGACCATCGCGATGATCCCGATCGCCACCATCCACAAGCGGAGCGCGGGAACCGACGTGCCGGTGTACCCCGCGAGCTGGCCGAAGACGCCGTGGAAGAGCGGCAGCATGGCCATCCGCGTGTTCCGCATCTCTTCGAGCGTGGGGAACCGATCGACGTACTTCAGCACGTTCGGGATGTGATGATTGAACTCGTCGTTGTGGCCGCGGAATCCGAGGCCGGTCGAGACGGGAAGCCAGAGCATCACCGCCGCCAGGACGATGAGCACGACGATCGTCGCGCGGCTCATTCCAGATCCGACAAGGCACATAGGGACCTCCGCGGTCGCAGCGAAGCGGGAGACGAGCCCCCCGATGAGCGGCGGCCCGGTTTCCAGCCGCGGCAGCCGAGCCACTGACAGTAGACAGCGGGCCCCCGTCGCGTGTCAAGCCCTTCCGGCCGGTACGACGCGTCGATCATGGATGGAGTGCTTCGGGAAGACGCCGCCGGGTCCGGGAACCGACGTTCCGGACGAGACGCCGCGCCTCGCGGCCCCGAGGAAGCTCGTCCCTATTGACTAGCCACTCACCGAGAATTCCACCAACTTCCACGACCTTCGCCCGTATCTCCTACCGCGTCCCTCGCCGACATCCCGCCTGGCTGCGGCGGGTCCGCCCCAGCCTTCGCTCAGCCCCCCCGGCGGATCCGCCGCGGTCTCCGGCCCGTCCACGAAGCACGCACGTGAGGCCCGGCGACGGCCGGGCCGAGAACAGGGGGGGGAAGATGAGAGCCACGCGAGCACTGATTGGCCCGATCCTGATCGTGACACTCGCGGCGCCCGCCGCCGCTCAGGTCCGCGAGGAGTGGGTCGCACGGTACGGCGCCCCCGGAGGCGGCAGCGCCGGTGGCTCCGACCTTGCCGTGGACAGCAGCGGAAACGTCTGCGTCACCGGCTACACCCACGCGAGCAACGAGGAGGACGCCGGCTACGCGACCATCAAGTACGACACTGACGGCACGGAACTCTGGGTCGCAACCTACGACGGAACCGCCGGGGACGACGACGCGGCGTCGTCCATCGTTCTCGACGGCGACGGGAACATCTACGTCACCGGGACGAGCTGGGAGCTCGGCACCGAGCGGGACTACACGATCCTGAAGTACGACGAGGCCGGCGCTCAAGTGTGGGGCGCCCACTACGACGGACCGGAGAGCAGCACCGATCGCTCGCACGACATCGCACTCGACGGCGCCGGGAACGTCTACGTCACGGGGATGAGCGAGAACGCCGGCACCAACCGCGACTTCACGACGATCAAGTACGCGCCGATGGCCGGGGTGGAGGACGAGAGTGCCACGGGGATGCGACTCGCTCCCGCTCGCCCCAATCCGTTCACGGCCGACACGGCTCTGCACTTCGAAATCGGTGATCCCGACCGCTGGGCGACCCTCGCGATCTACAACGTGCGCGGGCAGCTCGTGAAGACGCTGGTCGACAGTGACGTCCCTGGCGGGCGCCACACCGCACGATGGGACGGGACGGACTCGCGCGGGGAGCCGGCTGCAGCGGGCGTCTACCTCGCGCGGCTCGAGGCCGGAGCGGAGACAACCACGCGGAGGGTCGTGCTCACCCGATAGACCTGGGAGCCGCCCGAACGTGCGATTCCAGAACGCAAGGAGGTGATGGAGATGACGGTTCGAACGATCATGCTCGCGCTCGTGCTCCTGCCATTCGTCGGGGCAATCGCTACCGGTCAGGTCAACGAGGAGTGGGTGGCGCGGTACTGCTCCGCTGGTGGTGGCCATGCCGAGCGGGCCAACGACATCGCCGTCGACGCCGAGGGGAACGTCTACGTCACGGGATCCGGAGGACGCTCCACCGGTATCATGTGGGACGCCTTCGACATCGTCACGGTCAAGTTCGGCCCCGACGGCATTGAGGAGTGGGCGGCCGTGCGTCAAGGCCCGGCCGATGGCTACGGCGTAGCCTACGCCGCGGCGCTCGACGACCAGGGAAACGTGTACGTCACGGGGACCGAACGGAGCGACGACGGCGGCGGTTACGACTACATCACGATCAAGTACGACTCCGGCGGCAGCGAAGTATGGGTCGCTCGCGACGGCGAGCCCGGCGACAACCAAGAAGTCGCGACGGCGATCGCTGTGGACGCGGAAGGAAACGTGCTCGTGACGGGGTACGCAAACGATGACTGGGAGCACACGCAGTGCGTGACGATCAAGTATGACCCCGAAGGCGCGGTGGTGTGGTCGGCGACGGCCGAGGGGCCTCCTGAGGACACGCTCGTCGAGCCTCCGTCGCTTGCGGTGGACGACGAGGGGAACGTCTACGTGGCGCTCTGCACCGACGGGGGCGATGCAGCCGCCGACTACCTCACCATCAAGTACGGGCCCGATGGGAACGAGGAGTGGTCGGCCCGATACGACGGTCCGGCAGGCGAGGACGACAGTCCGGCGGCGATCGCTGTGGACGGCGACGGGAACGTGACCGTGACAGGTTGGAGCGCCGGCGCCGGAACCAGCGCCGACTACGCGACCATCAAGTACGACGCCATCGGCAACGAGGTGTGGGTCGCGAGGTACGACGGCAGGGCCGGCGGAATCGACCATGCGCATGCCCTCACACTCGACGCTGACGGGAACGCCTACGTGGCCGGGCACGTCGACGGGCCCGGCCAGTACAACGACTACGACTTCGGCACGATCAAGTACGACGGCGACGGCAACGAGCTGTGGG
Organism: bacterium; assembly: GCA_025774545.1. Lineage (GTDB taxonomy): Bacteria > Joyebacterota > Joyebacteria > Joyebacterales > Joyebacteraceae > JALGVU01. Next base: position 16,192 of record JALGVU010000030.1, read on the forward strand.
TCGCGACGTACGACAGTCCGGTCCCCGGCAGCAGGGAACAGGCCAGGGACATCGCGGTCGACGCTGACGGCAACGTCTACGTGACGGGAGGCATCGAGATGTGGACGGGCGTCAGTAGCGACTACGCGACCGTCAAATACGCGCCCGACGGCACCGAGGAGTGGGTGGTGCGGCGGAACGGTCCCGAGGGCGACTGGGCGGAGGGGTATCATGCAAGCGCGGCGCTTGCGCTGGACGCCGACGGAAACGCGCACGTCACGGGCTACCTTCACGTCGGGAACCCCGACGGCTATGACATTGACCTCAACGTCGTGAAGTACAACGAGCACGGTGACGAGCTGTGGACCGCGTGCTACCGGGGCCCAGGCGCCGACGACGAGAGCGCCACCGACGTCGCAGTCGCCCCCGACGGAACCGTGTACGTGACCGGTGTCGCGACCGTCGGATACGGCCCGGATGGAAGCAAGCTGTGGGCGCGGGTGTTCCCTGGAGTAGAAGGCGTCGCCGTGGCGACGGATGCGTGGGGGAACGCCTGTGTCACTGGACGGACCTCGAACGAGGACTGCGACTTCGTGACACTGAAGTACGCGTCCGACGGAACCGAGACGTGGAGCGCGGTCTACAGCGGCGGCGCGGGCTCGGAGGACGAGCCACGGGACATCGCGGTGGACGCCGAAGGCAGCGTGTACGTCACGGGCGCCGCGACGACGGGGCACGCCGATTACGCGACCGTCAAGTACAGCACGGACGGCCTTCAGCTTTGGGTCGCCATCTACGACGGGCCCGATGGCCTTGGTGATTGGCCTGTCGGAATCGCCGTCGACGGCGCGGGCAACGTCTGCGTGACCGGGCGAGTCGGTAGGGACCCGTTCGCCGACGACTGGGACATCGGAACGGTGATGTACGATGCTGACGGCAATGAGCTCTGGGACGCAACGTACGGCGGAGGCTGGAGCTGGAGCGTGGCCTGCGACGTGGCCATCGACGGCGCCGGCAACATTCTCGTGACGGGCCACGCGTGGGGGAACGACTACGACTACCTGACGGTCAAGTACGGTCCGGACGGAACCGAACTCTGGGTTTCGACCTACAACGGGGTGGGCTACTCGCGCGACATGCCGCGCGCGCTCGCCATCGATAGCGACGGGAACGTGACCATAACCGGTTCCAGCTGGAGCGTGGACGCCACTGGCGACTACGCCACGGTGAGATACGACCCTGACGGCAACGAGCTGTGGGTCGCGAGATACGACGGCCCGGAAGGTCGGGACGACCCGAGTGACATAGCCGTCGATGTCGACGGGAACACGTATGTGACGGGCCGGAGCTGGGGAGGAGACACCGACTTCGATTACGCGACGATCAAGTACGATCCCGGCGGAACAGAGCAGTGGGTCGCGAGATACGACGGTCCCGCTGACGAGTACTACGGGTCGCAAGCGGACTCGGCGACCGCCATCGGCGTCGACCTCCAGGGAAACGTCTACGTCACGGGCGGCAGCACCGGCGAGTATACCGGTCTCGACATGACAACCATCAAATACTCCAACGATGCAACGCCGGTCGAGGGCTCGTTCTACGCCGTCGCGAACGACTCAGGTGCGGTGATGCTCCGCTGGACAATCGCCTCGCTTGCCGGCGTCGACGGCTTCAATCTCTACCGGACAACATCGATCGAGGGCCCGTTCGTCCGCCTGAACGACGAGCTGATCCCCGCGCTCGCGCCGGGGGAGTACGCGGACGGCACCGTGTGGCCGGGCACCACGTTCTGGTACGAGCTCCGCGCGATCCTCGGTGACGGAAGCGAGGACGTCGTTGCCACGCGCGCGATGGTGACCGTCGGCGGCAGCCTCAACACGCGGCTCCACCGGCCGACTCCCAGCCCGTTCATCGACCAGACGTCCATCGTCTTCGACGTGCCAAACCACGTCGGGCCCGTCTCGCTCGCGGTCTACAACGTCCCTCGCGGGCGGCACACCGCGCGATGGGACGGGACGGACGCGCACGGGGAACACGCGGCCGCCGGCGTCTACTTCGTGAGACTCGAGGCCGGGGAGGAGACAGCGACCAGGAAGCTTGTTCTCACGCGCTAGTCTCAGGTTTCGCCAGATCACGCGGTCCTGGAGGGCGGGACGCCATCGCAGGCGCCCGCCCTTCGCGCCGCGGCCCATCGTCCATGCCGGGACCCCGCCAGCCGTGCTGCGGACCGGCGGCCACGCTGCCGCCCCGCCTCAACGCCACACGCCCCTATCTCCTCTCTTCGTTTCCCACCCTCCTGAGCGCAATTCACCACCCGGATTCGCCGTTTCGCGGGCTTCCGCTCGTCGAGTCGCCCGCCCGGGCGTAGTGTTAGCATGCAGCTGGAATCCGAGGGTCACGCGCGGCACCCGGACCGAAACTGGGCACGATGCCCGAAGGTCCCAGAAGCTGGAGAGAACGAGATGATGCGCGTGAATCACAGATCGGTCGTCTGGGTCCAGCTCTTCCTGCTGATGGCCCTGGTCGGAGCACCGACTCCCGGAGGGGGCGAGGACTCGCCGAACGAGATCTTCGGCGACGTCCGCGCGCTGATCGAGGAGAGAATCAGTGACGGGAGCGTCCCGTCGATCGCGGTGGCGGTCTCGCGGGGCGGGGAGATCATCTGGGAGGAGGCGTTCGGCCTGGCGGACCGAGAGTTCGGCGTCCGCGCGACGCCGAACACGAGCTACCTCCTCGCTTCCCTCTCGAAGCCAATCACCGCGACCGGCGTCATGCTGCTCGCCGAGCGCGGACGGATCGACCTCGACGATCCGATCCAGGACCATCTCGGTACAATCACGCTCTCGTCTCAGGGCGAGAGCGTCGACGCCGTCACCGTCCGCCACATGCTGAACCACACGTCCGGCCTGCCGCTTTACTACAACTACTTCTACGCGGACGACCCGCGAACGCCTCCCGAGTTCTCGGAGACGGTCAGCCGATACGGCGTCTTCGTCGAGCCCCCCGGCAGGGTCTTCCGTTACGCGAACCTCGGCTACGACATCCTCTGCCACGCCGCCGAGACGGCGTCGGGTCGTGGCTACGCCGAGTTCATTCGCGATGAGATCTTCCAGCCGCTCGGCATGTACGACGCCGTGGTCGGCGAGGCGGGAGAGGCCCCAGAGAACATCGCGGTCCGTTACGACGACGAGGGATTCCCGCTTCCCACCGACAACCTCGACACGGCCGGCGGCGTGCCCGTCTACGCGAGCGTCCACGATCTCATCCGGTTCGGCATGTTCCATCTCATGGATCACCTCGAGGATCAGCCGCCCATCCTCTCCGACGCGTCGCTCGACGTGATGCACTGGGGCAGGGACTCAGACGTCGCCTACGACACAGACTCGTATGGCATCGGCTGGTTCTTCCGAGAGGACGACTTCGGGCATCGGACGGTCTGGCACGAGGGCGGGATGTCGGGGACCAGCACAATGCTCAAGCTCGTCCCGGACTCGGACATCGCCGTGGCGGTCGCCATGAACGCGTTCGACCAAACGACCTCGGAGCTGGCCGGGCTCTGGCGCGGCACGATCCGGACGTACGAGGGAGAGATCCCCGTCTTCATGGCCTTCGAGCAGGATCAAGACATCCACATCCTCACCGAGCCGTTCTTCGACGAGTCCCAGGTGCTCCCGGGCCAGGCGCTGTGGGACTCGGTGCTGAACAACACGGGCGTGCTCGGCGATCGCATCTACGGTTGGGCGACGATCGCCGTTCCGACCGAGGACACCTCATACTACCCGTACGTCGTGATCGTCGACGTCGCCCGAGAAGGCGAAGTGCTGAGCGGAGCCGTCACGGCGGTCGCCGCCGAGGACAGGATGTACTTCGCGCTCTCGTCGTACATCCGGCTGGAGAGAGACCCACCTCAGGAGGATGCATCCCGTTCGTGAGTCACCGGGTCGCACCGTCCTGAGCCACGCGCTCGAGAGGAGATGCGCACCATGGCCCGACGAACGAGCGGACTCGTCCTCCTCGCAACGGCTCTCACGATCTACCCCGCACCGGGTCGATCCTCCGCGGTGGAGGGAGTCACCGACTACGAACGCACGGTCCTCGCAGTGAGCGAGTGCGCCGTGCGGCTCTTCGAGCGGCACGAGCGGGACATCTGGCCCGGATACGACCTCGCGACGCAGCCCTTCCTCGTCTACATCACGGACACATGGTGCCTCCTCGTGAACGGCACGGAGGAGGTGGAGGGGTTCGCCCCGTGCCCGGACGGCTGGCCGGCCTTCGGCCGCTCGCTCCGCCACCACGAGGGGCGTTGGGGAAACCTCGTCGGGCAGCTCGCCTTCGACGTCGACATCGGATCGAGCGACGCCGTGGCGATCGGGTTCCCGGAGGCGCCGCCCGAGGGCATGGAGGATCTCAAGTCTCGGATGCTCGGACACATCGTCCACGAGGCGTTCCACCAGCACCAATCGACCGCCTTCGGCGAGATTCCCTGGGCGCGGGAGGAGCGCTACCCGAGCGACGACGCCGAGA
>JALGVU010000031.1 GCA_025774545.1 bacterium
GGTCGAGGGCACCGCACCCTCGCAGGCTGAGCGCGAGAAGGTCGTGCTCGTCACGGGGAACACCGAGGGTGTCGCGCAGGTCGACGACAAGATCAAGGTCGAGAAGCCGGAGCCGGCAGCCATGCTCTACACCGTCAAGAGCGGCGACTCGCTCTCCAAGATCGCCAAGACCCACTACGGGAACGCCATGAAATACCCGGTGATCTTCGAGGCCAACCGGCCGATCATCAAGGACCCCGACAAGATCTACCCGGGTCAGGTCCTGAGGATCCCGCCGCTTCCGAAGTAGCCGGCAGCCGGCCCGTCGCGGCGGGCCGCGCGATGCCGCTTTGCACGAGCGGGGTCCATGAGGCACTCGCTCGAAGGCACTCCGAGGCCCGGGTCACAGCGACCCGGGCCTTGCTTCTTGAGTGCCCTCCGATGTTGTGATATACTGATGTTCCTTGGCCTTCATCGCAGTCGAGGCGCCCCTGGTCACTGGTGGTCGATGGAGCTCGCCCACGAGCCACCCATCGGACACAAGAAAGGAGTGTTGGACATGCGCGTTCGCGTTCCGCTGTCCCTTCTCGGTGTGGCGCTCGTCGGCTGCGTGACCGCCGCCGCGCTCGTGACAGTTCCCGCACCCGCGCAGGCCGCGCAGCGCGTCGTCCTGGGCGAGGTCTTCACGGGCCCCAGCTGACCCTACTGCCCTTCCGCGGTCGCGGGAATGACGCAGTGTTTCGACGAGCTCGGTCCCGAGCAGTTCATCCCGATCGAGTGGTACTTGAACTCGGCATGGGAGATCCCCATGGGCGACGTTCGCTACGGTTGGTACAACTGCGGCGGTATCCCCTGGGCGTTCTTCGATGGCTATGAGGAAGTCATCGGCGGCGGGGGAAGCACGATGTACGGAACGTATTACCCGATCATCCAGAGCCACCTCGCCGATCCGAGTCCTCTCGAGATCCAGGCGATCTACCGCATGAGCGACCTCACGCACGGCACGCTCTACGTCGACATCGACGTGACGGGGCCGGTCACGACGACGAACAACATCGTCCACTTCGTCGCCGTCGAGAACAACATCGGCGGGACGGTGAACCTCGCGCGGATGTCGATGAACGACGAGCCGTTTGCGTTGACCGAGCCCGGAACGGGCGTCGAGCTCGAGCGGCCGTTCGCACTCGACCCGTCTTGGGACTTCGACGAGCTCGGATTCGTCATCTTCGTCCAGAGCCACGCGGGAACGAAGGAGGTGGTCCAGGCTTCGTGGGGGCTGCTCGGAAGTGGCATCCACGTCACGCCGATCGACAACCTCGCCGTGTCGGGTGATCCCGGGGGACCCTTCACGCCGACGAGCAAGGTCTACACGATCGAGAACCTCGGACCCGACTTCCTCACCTACTCGGTGACGGCCGACGTCCCGTGGGTGTCGATCACCAACTGGACGGGAGATCTCGACGGATACGAGATCGTCGAGGTGACGGTTGAGCTGAACGAGCTCGCCGACCTCCTGGGAGGCGGCCTGCACGAGGGAACGGTCTTCTTCGGCAACGATACGAACCACCTCGGCGACGCGGAGCGCGCAGTCACTGCCGAGGTCGGCGCCGTGCTCGCGCACAGCTTCCCGCTCGACACCGATCCCGGATGGACGACCGAGGGCCTCTGGGAGTTCGGTCAGCCGCTGGGTATGGGCGGCCAGTACGGAAACCCGGACCCGACGTCGGGTTACACCGGGACGAACGTCTACGGATACAACCTGGCGGGCGACTACGAGAACAGCATCCTCCCGCGCCATCTCAAGGTCGGCCCCCTCGACTGCTCGGGCCTGTCCAACGTCTCGCTCAAGTTCATGCGCTGGCTCGGCGTCGAGCAGCCCTCGCAGGACTTCGCCAACGTCTGGGCCAGCAGGAACGGCACGAGCTGGTACATGATGTGGATGAACTCGACACAGATAACCGATTCCGACTGGGTCGAGTTCACGATCGACATCTCGAACGTCGCCGACGATGAGGAGACGCTCTACCTGAGGTGGACGATGGGACCGACCAGCGCGAGCGGGCAGTATTGCGGGTGGAACATCGACGACATCGAGATCTGGGGACTCCTCGAGTCGGAGAGCGGCGTCGATGATCCAGGGTTCCCGGAGCAGGTGGCGCTCGTCTCGAACTACCCGAACCCGTTCAACCCGAAGACGACGATCGCGTTCGAGCTTCCCGAACGGGCGCACGTCAACCTTCGGGTCTACGACGTATCGGGCAGACGCCGGCCACAGGATGGCCTCGGGCGTCTACTTCTCCCGCCTCGAGGTCGGCTCGGAGGTCCAGACACGGGCCATGGTTCTCCTGAAGTAGGCGGATCCCGCGGCGGGGCGAGGAAGTCCCCGAGAAGTACCCCGTGGGTGACCGATACGAGCGATCATGGACGCGAGGCCGGGGGTTGCACCCCGGCCTCGCGCGGGTTACGATGACACGTGGGTGAGGCGTGGCCCGGAGCGGAACGGCTGCACCGGACGGGAGTTGGACGGTTCACGGAGGGAGTCGATGCGATTCGTTGCTGTTCTCGTCGGCGCGGTGCTGCTCTTCGGCTGCGCGACCGCCGTGGCGAAGACAGAGCGGCCGTTCGTCCCGGCGCCTGGCCCGCCGACGCGACAGAACCTCGACTGCTCGGGTGCCGTCCCGATCACGATCGGCGAGAGCGTCGATGGAACCAACGTGGACGCTCCGAGGAACGTCGACCAGTACTCCCCCTGCTGGTCGGCCTGGATGCCCGGAGGCGAGGCGGTCTACGAACTCACGATCGAGGGCGGCTGCCAGACCGTGTCGGTCGTCGTGTCGGACACGGATCCCGAGCGAAACGTCGAGGTCTTCCTGCTCGGCAGTTGCGACGAGTCGGACTGCTTCACCTGGGGCGACGTGGCCGCCTTCACGGAGTGCCTCGATCCCGGAGTCTACTACATCGTCGTCGACGGCCCGCGCGAGACCCCGTTCACACTCTCGGTCTACGATTGGGGGCCCGAGGCAATCTGCGGCCACATCGATCCGTGCTACACGTTCGATTTCAGCGACTCCGATCACGGATTCGTCACGGAGCCGTGCGGCGGCAACTCCGCCTGGGAATGGGGAACGTGCGAGCTCATTCCCGAGGTCGACCACGAGGGGAATGCCGTCACGAACGTGCTCGGCACGAGGCTCAATGAGAACTACGCGATCAACGCCGGCGAGGCCGCGACCATCGGACCCGTGAGCATCACCGAGGACTGCTCGTGCATGGAGCTCGTCCACTACTTCGACGTCGAGGAGGAGATCGACGGCGGCAACGTGCGGGTCTCGACCGACGGCGGTTCGACGTGGGAGCTGGTCGCTCCGGCCCGCCGCTACAGCACGATCGCCTACCCGGACGCCCGGTGCATCGCGGAGGAGCCTGTCTTCAGCTCCGACGACGAGCTCGACTTCGTACGTGACTGGTTCGATCTCGAGGCATACGTCGGGGAGGACATCCTGATCGGCTTCTTCTTCGGCTCGGACTACGACTCCTCGTACTTCGGGTGGTACATCAAATCCGTGAGGATCGGAGGTTACGACAGCCCCGTCGAGCACCGAAGCTGGGGCACGATCAAGGGGATGTACCGGTAGCGCGCTCGGCTGAGCGCTCGCGCACACCAGATGAACGGAACGGGGACGGGCCTGAACGCCCGTCCCCGTCTTCTTCTCTCGTCGCGGCGGCCCGCGCTCTCGTCGCGGTGGCTCGCGACGCCGCGGCCCGGGTCGCCCTCATCGCGCCTACCTGAGAAGCGCCGCCTTCTTCCAGAACGTGTTCCCACCCGCCTGGTAGCGGATGAAGTAGACGCCCGAAGCAAGCACCACGCCGTCGTCGTTCCTGCCGTCCCACGGAATGCCGTAGCGGCCGCCGTCCTGAACCTCGTCGATGAGCGCCTTCACCCGGCGCCCGGCCACATCGTACACGACGATGCCCACGTGGCCCCGCTCGGCGAGCGAATAGCGCACGGTCGTCGCCGGATTGAAGGGGTTCGGGTGGTTCTGCTCCATGGCGAACGTCAGGAGTTCCTCCTGCGGCACGTCCGTGTCGGTGACCGCAACGCCGCTACGCGCGTGCGCCATCACGACGGGCGGGGACTTCCCCTGCGCGACCCACGCGCTGTAGAGATCCTGCCCCGCGGAGTTCGTCGTGTTCGCGTCCCTCAGGAACTCCACGTACTCCTTCGACGTCGTCTGGTAGTAGAGGTTCACGTGGACCGACTCCGCCGCGACAGGGAGAATGTACTCGGTGTCGTCCCAGTACTGACCGTCCTCGTACTCGTGGCCGACGACGGGCGACTGCACCGCCGCGAGTCCCGCGTTCGTCGATCCCCGCGGCGGGATCCTGTTGTCCATGTAGACCGTGTCGGAAAGGACGAAGTGGAACGATTTCCCGGCGGGCAGCCCGAGGGCCTGAGCGAGCCCGGGACTCAGCCCCGGGTGAACCTCGTAGATCTTCTCCTGCTCGTCGTGAAGAAGCTCGGCCGTGCCGAAGTCGTAGGCCCCGGACTCGAAGATCTTCGCCCCCAGCTCATCGTACGCCTGCACGTTGAGCCAGATCCGCCGGCCCTCCGGGTACCCGGACGGCAGCTTGTGGCCGGTCTCGTTGACGACGCGCACGTCGACGCCGTAGTCCGTCGGCGTGAGATCGAGGGTCGCCGCAAGGCCGAGCATGGTCAGGGCCCGCTCGCCGGCCGCCTGGAGCTGGGCCACGTCGACCTCGTCCGGGAAGAAGGTGTTGATGATGTCCGGCACGAACGTGTTCCCGCCCATGAAATCGTGGAGACCGATGTCGGTGCGCGTCGGCCCGCCGTCGGCACCCTTCCCCGTCACGTCGCGCATGTGGCAGTCCAGGCATTCGGAGACGATGCCGTCCGGCTTGTCGCCCGCGAACTGCGGGGCGTAGACACCGGCCGTCGCGTACTCGCTCTGCGTCCACTCGCTGTACGTTCGCTCGACCGGGAACATGTTCCGGAGGTCCATGTCCGGGTGCTCCTCGTCGAACGCGTTCGGGGCGTAGTCACCCGGTGCGGTCCGGATGAAGACGGGATTCGAGACGTCGTGGCAGAGCCCGCAGACGTGGGACGAACGGTGGAGCGGTGACTCCACGAAGGCGTGGCTCGCCTGAGCGTCGGCGTAGGGCCCCCGTCTGAGAGGCGCCGGGTCGTTCACGAACATCCCGTTCCCGTAGTTGAGCGGAAGCGGATCGATCCCCGCCAGGACCTCGAGATCCTCCCCCGGGCTCACGCCCTCGATGTAGTTGTGATCGACGGCGCGGTGGCAGAAGTCGCACTGCACCCCGTGCCGGTCCGTCACGTTCAGGAGGTCGCCGCTCGTGTCGACCGAGCGCCCTTCCTGCCACCCGCCCGGCGAGTGACACCGGATGCAGAGGTCGCCGGACGATGGCGCGTCCTGCTCCGCCACGGCCATACCGGCGAAGAAGAACGGGTCGCGCGCCGCCTGGGACATCATGCTGCCTCGCCAATTGTGCCACGGCTCGACGGTGGCGTCGTAGCCGCCGTGGCACGTCCCGCAGGACGCGTCCGGATCGTCGAGGATCGCGCCCTCGTGGGGCTGCGTTCCCGGCATGCCCATGTCGCGCAGGGTCGTCGGAACATAGCCCGCCGGCGTCCCGACGATCGTGAACGTGCCGTCCGTCTCGTCGAAGCCGACGTTGCCCGCCGTGTCGACGGCCTCGACCCGGATCTTGTTCGCGCCGCCCGGCCAGTTCGGGACGAACCACGAGAAGCCCGTACCCGGCGGCTCGTTCCTCGCCACCGGCTTGAAGGTCGCACCGCCGTCATCCGAAAGGAAGAGATTGGCCTTCGATATCCCGCCGTCGTCGGTCGCCGAGTACCCGATCGCGAAGTAGCTTCCCGCCGACATCGACTCGCCGCCGTTCGGCGACGTCACGGTGACCTCGGGCGGGGTGGTGTCCGTGCTTCCGGACGGCGTGAGGTAGGGTTCGATCTCACCCAAGGGGATGTTGACGGCGCTCCCGGCGTTCCCGGCCGTGAGTCCCGGGAACGTCGGGGTGTTCCCGAACGTGGCGACGTCGGTGACCTCGGTGAGGGTGACAAAGCCGTCGCCGTCCGCGTCGCCGTTCTCGACGGCGAGGATGGCCTCGAGGTTCGAGAGCCCGTTGTTCAGACCCACCTCGATCCCGAGACCGTAGGGGTTCCGGGCTCCCCCCCCGTCGAAATCGAAGTGGCAGACGCCGCAGTGGCCGGCGTTGCTGGGAAGGTCGTCGAGCTGGGTGCCGTCCGCCACGGGGTAGGCGTCGAAGAAGGTCCGGCGGATGGGATTCCGCGCCGACGCCGCGCCCGCGAGAACGAGCGCGACGGCGACGACAGCGATCGTGAGCAGGGCGGGCCTCGACATGTCGATCCTCCTCCGCTGACTCCGAAGGTGACGCGCGACACGAAGGCGAACGGTGAGGCCGGGGCCACGGCCTCACCGCGCCGGTCGTACCGGGATTCGTGCGGATGGCCCGCGAAATATACCACATCGGTCCCAGCATGGCAAGGGCAAGCGAGAGGGCGGAAGGGAATGCACGGCGGAGGGCGACGCGTGGTCGCACCACGCTCTGCGGGTCGTGTGGCGAGACGCGAAGGAGCGCCGCCCCTCCCGTGGGAGAGGCGGCGCCTGTGCATCGTGTGATTCTCGTGTCGTCTAGTAGGCCATCCCGAACGCGACCGCGAAGGAGTCCTGCGACATCGTGAGATCGACCTCTCCCCAGCCGAAGCCGACGGGGATCGAGTCCTCACCCTCCACCGTGTTCTCGAACGCGTGCACGTACGCGAACGACAGCTCCATCGTGTCGCTCATCCTCCACGTCCCCCCGAGCGTCGCGTGATGCTCGACGACACCGGGAGCGAGCATGTTGAAGAGCGTCTCCGAGGTCGGGATCGGCTGCCCGCCGTAGTTGTATCCGCCGCGGAGTGTCAGGGCATCCGAGACGTCGTAGGCCGCGCCGATCTTCAAGGTCGTCACGTCGTGCCAGCCGAAGCCGGCGCCGTCGTCGTTCCCCAGCTTCGACATGCCGAGGTTCGGAAGCAGGGGATTCGCGATCGACTTCACGTCGCCGTACCAAGTGTGCGCCATGTCGACCGCGATGACGGTGCGCTCGTTCGGAGTCAGAGCCACGCCCGCGCTGAAGGAGCCCGGGATGTCGAAGTCGCCCTGCTCGGCGAAGAGCCCGCTGTACTCGTCGAACTCGCTCATGGCGGTCCGGCTCTGGAACGAAGCGCCGAGCGCCACGCCGCTCTCGGTCCTCCCGATCCAGCCGACGCGGACGCCGAACCCAGTCGAGGTGTCGTAGCCGTTGTCCGTCACGCTGCCGGGATCCGCAGAGGGCCCGACGGCGTCGAAGTTCGAAAGGCCCGTCGCCTTGAAGCGCTGCCAGCCGACGTTCACGCCGATCCCGAAGGCGCTCATCTCGTTCAGCTTGAACGCGACCGCCGGGACGATGAAGAGCTGGCTCAGGTCGACGCCCGCGTTGGTCGTCATCGTCCCGTCGAAGAGCGGAATCGGCTCCGTGTAGGACGTGTTCATCCCGCCGTTCCCGAAGACCGAGAGACCGATCGACCACTGGTCGTTCAGCGCCTTGCTCACGCCGAGTTCGGGTACGAAGAAGCTCTGCTCGTCGTTGGCGTCGTAGCTTCCGTCCACGCCCGGTCCCGGGTGGCCGCTGATCTCGCTCCCGCGGTCCGGGCGGAACCAGTCGACGCCGACGTCGAAGCGGTCGCCGATGAACGCGAAGCCGGCCGGGTTGCTGCCACCGGTGAGCGCGTCCTGAGGGTACGCCACGCCGGCGCCCGCCATGCCCTTCGCCTTGATTCCGACGCCGTGCGCGAAATACCCGTTGGTGGCGCAGGCTGCCGCCGGAAGCAGCACGGCGGCCGCGACCGCCAGGGCGACGATTCGGATTCCGATCGTCCTCATCGAACCTCCTCGTGGGTGGCCTCACCCGTCGTGGGGACGAGACCCCCGATCCAAGCCGCGCGTGGAGGACCGGGGCATCGAGCGTCTAACCCAGGCTGTCGATCTCGTCCATCCGGAACACCGGCCCGTCCTTGCAGATGTACCGGTGGTCCACGTTACACCGTCCGCACAACCCAACCCCGCACTTCATCCTCATCTCGAGCGTCGTGTAGATCTGTTCGTCCTTGAATCCCAGGTCCTTGAGCGCGATGTGTCCGAACCGGATCATGACCGGCGGGCCGCAGATCACGGCGACGGCGTTCGAGGGCGCGAGCTTGAGATCGGTCACGATCTTGGGCACGACCCCGACCTTCCCGGTCCAGCCGTTCGTGGCCTCGTCGACCGTCAGATGCACGTCCATCCCGCTCTTCCAGCTCTCGAGCTCGGGCTTGTAGACGAGAAGCTCGGGGAGCCTCGCCCCGTAGACGAGCGTCAGCCCCTCGAACTCGTTCTTCCGGTCGAGCAGAGAGTAGATCACCGGTCGGAGCGGCGCAAGGCCGATGCCGCCCCCGATCACGTGGACCCGCTTCCCACGCCACTCGTCGATCGGGAAGCTGTTGCCGTACGGCCCCCGGAGGCCGACCGACTCACCGGGGTCGAGCTCGTGGAGGACGTTCGTGTGCTTGCCGACGGCCTGCACGCTGACGGCGATCCTCGCTCCTTCGCTCGGGTGCGACGAGATCGCGAAGACCGACTCGCCCACGCCGTGCCTCGACACGAGCACGAACTGGCCGGGGTCGAACTCCATCGGGGCGCGCGGCTCGAGCACGAACGTCTTCAGGCCCGGCGCCTCGTCGACCACCTCGGTCACCTTCGCCGGCTCGGTCTTGAGGAGGTCGATCATGTCGCGGCACCCCCTTTGAGAAGCGTGAGCTCCTCGACGATGTTCCTGCCGGTCGGACACCCCTTGATGCACCGCCCGCACCCGCCGCACATGAGCGCGCCCTCGACCTCGGGGTAGTACGCGTACTTGTGCAGGATGCGCTGCCTGACGCGAGCCGGCTTCGTGGCCCTCGGGTTGTGACCCGACGCCTCCTTCGTGAACGACTTGCTCTGACAGGAGTCCCACACGGCCGCCCTGCCACCCTCGGTGCCGAAGACCTCGTCCGTGACCGTGAAGCAGTGGCACGTCGGACAGACGTACGTGCAGACGCGGCAGTTCACACACGCGAATCCGATCTCGTCCCAGATCTCCATCTCGCGCAGGCGGCCGAGCGCCTCGGGAACCCCCTCGGCCGCGAGAACCGGATGGTCGGCCTCGCGGAAGTCGGCGGCAGTCGCGTCCCCCGACTCGGGGAACGGCGCGCCAGACATGAGCGTCCGTCCCTTGTCGGTGAGGGCCGCGAGGACGTAGCCGCCGCCTACCGCCACCGTGAGCGCTGCGTCCATGCCGTCGGTCGATCGCGGATCGACGCCGACCGAATCGCAGAAGCACGCCTCCTCCCTCGCGGGACAGACGAGCCCGACGATCGCGGTCGCGTCGCGAAGGGCACGGTAGCTTCCGCTCTCCGCGAATACTGTGTCGTGCACGGTGAGCGCCGCAACGTCGCACGGGCGGAGCCCGACCACGACGCGAGGCGTCGTGTCGTAGTCGCGGAACGAGACCTCGGTGTCCGGCCGATCCTCGAACCTGAGGTAGTAGTGCGTCATCGGTTGAAAGACGTTCCTGGCTGAGACGTCGCTCAGCCGCGAGAGGTTCGGCGGCGCCCCGTTGCCCAACTCGTCGAAGACGATCCGATCGTCGCCCGCGGGACCGTAGACCCCGCCCTTCGTTCTCAGGAATTCGACGAGCTCACTCGCGTCCTTGACGATCCAACTCATGTTACTCCCCCCGGACAGAGGAGATGCTCCTCGTCTTCCTTGAACTCCAAGAGCACGGGCGTGGCCTCGGGATCGACGCCGGGCACGTATCCGAACATCGACTCGACCTCACGCGCCATCTTCCGATTCAGCACCTTGAGAGGAACCCCCACGGGGCACGACCGATCGCACTCGCCGCACTCCACGCAGCGGCCGGCCAAATGGTAGGCGCGGATGAGGTGCCAGTAGAAGTTCGAGGACGGCTTGATCGTCTCCTCGACCCACTGCGGACGCGCCTTCTCGGTGACGCACTCCTCGCAGTAGCACAGCGGGCATACGTCGCGACAGGCGTAGCAGCGGACGCAGCGGTCGAACTCGCTCGCGAAGTGCGCGGCGCGGTCCGGGTGCGGCTTCGACTCGATGGCGGCCACGTCGTCGAGAGAAGGCTCCCTCTCCCACGGCTCGACGCCGTCGGTCGCGACGAGTTCGTCGTATACGGGAGGCGCGTTGACCCGGCACGCCTCGCACTTGGGCTCGAGCACGCCGTCTGACGAAAGGCCGGGGCAGACGACACCCAGGACCTTCACCCTCTCGCGCTCGATCTCGCCCTCGATCATGAGCTGCACGAGCGCCCTTCCGTCGCACCCCTTCAGAAGGAGACCGATCTTCTCCTCACCGCCGAGATCGACGTAGCTCATGAGGTTGTGAACGCAGCCGTCACCGAAGACGAGACGACGGGCGTCCGCGGCCTTCCGGATCCTCGTCGGCACGACGGAGCCGTCCTCTCGCCTCCGGAATCCCACGAAGGCGTCGATCGTGCCGTCCCCGAGCCAGCGCCCGGCGGTCTCTCGGATGCTGTCGATCATCTCAGCTCTCCAGACCATCTCGCTTGAGCGCGCTCGGCCGTCTGAGGCCTTTCACGCCCTCGGTGAACTTCGTAACGACCTCGGCGAACCTGTCCCCCTCGGAGGCCGACACCCACTCGAGCGCCATGCGCTCGGGCTCCACCCCGACGAAATCGAGGAGCGACTTCATGAGGGCGAAACGGCGCCGCGCGTAGTAGTTACCGTTCGTGTAGTGGCAGTCCGCCGGGTGGCAGCCGCCGATGAAGACGCCGTCGGCCCCCTGGAAGAAGGACGTGAAGAGGAAGTGAGGGCTCACCCTTCCCGAGCACGGGATTCGGATCGCCCGCATGTTCTGCGGGTGCTTGATCCTCGTCGTGCCCGCGAGATCCGCCCCGGCGTACGTGCACCAGTTGCACAGGAGCCCCACGATCGTGGGATCGTAATCGCTACTCACGGGCGGCTCCTCCCCCGCCGGCCGCGCCCGCGGACGGAACCGCGAAGAGGCCGGTGATCTCGGCGTGAATCTGCTCGTCGTTGAAGATCTTCATCTCGAGCGCGCCGTCGGGACAGTGCGCGACGCACGCGCCGCAGCCCTGGCAGACGCCCGGGTTCACCTTCGCCACCTTCCGCCGCATGAACTCGTCTTCCTCGATGGCCGTGTAGAAGCACACCTCCCTGCAGTCCATGCAGCCGGTGCAGCGCATCGCGTTCACCTCGGCGACCTGCGGCTCGCGGGCCAGCTCGCCCTTCGAGAGGATCTGAAGCGCCTTCGCCGCCGCCGCCGATGCCTGCGAAACCGACTCCGGGATGTCCTTCGGGCCCTGGCACATGCCCGCGAGAAAGATGCCCGCCCTGTTCGTCTCGACCGGGCGGAGCTTCGGGTGCAGCTCGGTGTAGAACCCGTACTGGTCGTACCCGATCCCGAGGATCAGCGCGAGTTCCGGCGCGTCGTCCTGCGCCTGCGCGCCGTTCGTGAGGACGACGAGGTCCGCGTCGACCTCCATCGGACGGCCGGTGAACGCGTTCTCCGAGCGCACGATGAGCTTGCCGTTCTTGCTCAGGACCCGGGCCGGCCGGCCCTTGATGAACTGCACGTCCTCGTTCTCGATGGCGCGCCGGACGAACTCCTCGTAGCCCTTTCCGGCGGCCCTGATGTCGATGTAGAAGGAGAAGATCTGGGCGTTCGGGAGCTTCGAGCGCGCGATGACGGCGTGCTTGGCCGTCGCCATGCAGCAGATCCTCGAGCAGTACGGGAAGCCCTTCGAGGGATCGCGCGACCCGACGCAGTGGATGAAGACGATCGTCTCGGGTTCCTTCCCGTCGGACAGACGCTTGAGCTTCCCGCCGGTCGGGCCCGACGCGTTCGTCAGCCGCTCGTACTGGAGCCAGCTGATGACGTCGGGGTACGCGCCGTAGCCGTACTCGGTGTACTTCGCGGCGTCGAAGAAATGGAAACCGGTCGCGACGACGATCGCGCCGACCTTCTCCGTGATGATCTCGTCGTCGCCGCTGTAATCGATGGCGTCGGTCGGGCAGATCTTCTGGCAGATTCCGCACTTCCCGTCCTTCAGGAAGTACGTGCAGTGCTCCCGGTCGATCACCGGGACGTTCGGCACGGCCTGCGGGAACGGGCGGTAGACGGCGCCGCGGTCGGCGAGCCCCGCGTCGAACTCCGAGGGGACCTTGACCGGGCACTTCTCGAGGCAGTCGCCGCAGCCGGTGCACTTCTCGAGATCGATCGACCGCGCCCTCATCCGGATCTTGACCTCGAAGTCGCCGACGAAACCCGAGACCTCCGCGACCTCGCTGTAGGTGTGGAGCGTGATTCTCGGGTGCTGCGCGGCCTCGACCATCCGCGGAGTCAGGATGCAGGAGGCGCAGTCGAGGGTCGGGAACGTCTTGTCGTACTGGGCCATGTGGCCGCCGATCGAGGGCTCCTTCTCCACGAGGAGCACGTCGATGCCGGTGTTCGCGATGTCGAGCGCCGCCTGGATCCCGGCGACACCACCGCCGATGACGAGCGCCTTCTTCGTCACGGGAAGGCGGATCTCCTCGAGCGGCTCGAGCTTCGCGACCTTCTTGACCTTCATCCGGACGAGATCCACGGCCTTCCGTGTCGCCTCGTCCCGGTCCGTCGCCACCCACGAGTCGTGCTCGCGGATGTTCGCCATCTCGACGAGGTAGGGGTTGAGCCCTGCCCCGGCGACGGCGTTCCTGAAGGTCGGCTCGTGCATCCGAGGCGAGCAGGCGGCGACCACGACGCCGTCCAGGTTGTGCTCCCGGATCGCGTCCTTGATCTGGTCCTGCCCCGGCGCCGAGCACGTGAACTGGTAGTCGGTCGCGAAGACGACCTCGGGGAGATCCCGGCTCTCCTCGACGACCTTCGCGACGTCGACCATCGCGGCGATGTTGGTCCCGCAGTGGCAGACGAAAACGCCGACTTTACGCATTGGCGCCCCCCAGCTTCTCCACCTTCTCCAGAAGGCGCTTGGCCGATGTCACGTTCGCCCCGAACCCGAGCCTGACGGGATCGATGCCCATCGCGAGCCCGAGGAGCTGGGTCACGTAGAGCACCGGCACGTCGTAGTCCGTGATCCCCCGGTCGACCATCTTGGCCTGGCCCCTGTCGAGGATCGTGAGGCAGTACGGGCAGACGACGATGATGCCGTCGACCTCGGCCTCCTTCAGGGAATCGAACTTCTTCTTCATGTGCGGCAGCGCCAGCTCTTCCTTGTGGATGACGACCTGCGTGAGGCCGCTCCCGCAGCACGTCCGCGCCTCGGGGTAGTCGACCGGGGTCGCTCCCGCGACCTCGATCAGCTCCTCCACCACGGTCGGCATGAACGGGTCGTCGATCGCGTCCTTCTTGAATCCGTAGAGGTAGTGGCAGCCGTAGTGCGTCGCGAGCCTCAAGCCCTTCAGGGGCTTCACGACCTGCTCCGCGATCCGGTCCTTGAGCTTCGGCAGAACGTCGATCATGTGGAGGACCTGACTCTCGCCCGTGTACTCACGTCCCACCATTCCCAGCATCTCGTTGACCTTGCCCAGAATCGGCGGGTTCTGCTGGAGGAAGTGACCGAACTCGGTGAGGAAGGTGTAGCAGCCGTTGCACATGGTGATGGTGTTCAGGCCCGCTGCGTCCGGTATCGACAGGTTCCTCGCCACCGCCGGCATCGTCGCCGTGACCTCCGCGACCGACGTGAACGTGATGAAGCCGGCGCAGCAGGTCTGGTCGTCCGACTCCGTGAGGCCCACGCCGATCCTCTCGAAGACCTCCTTCGTCGCGCTCTCCATCCCCGGGTACTTGCTCGAGGCGACGCACGAGCGAAAGAGGAAGTACTCGTCGTCGACCGGGATCCTCTCCATCACCTCGGGTCTAGGCATTCTCCTGCTCCTTCGGGAATCCCGCGAACTTCCCCTCCCGCGATTTCACGGTCTCGACCTTCTCGATCCGGTCGCGCGACTTCGGCCCGGCGTCGCGGCGCTTGAGCATGTCCTTCATGAGCTTCGTCATGCCGCTCACGTCCGAGATGAACTGGACCTCGGCGAGCGCCTCGGCGGAGATCTTCCGCTCGCGAGGCATGCCCATCTGCTCACGGATGTCGGCCATCTGGCCGCTCGTCCCTGAGTTGGCCCGGCGCCTCCCGATGACGAGGGGGTTCTTCTCCGGCTGGAGGACGGTCAGGCCGCGCCGGTAGTAGTCCTGCGCGTAGGGGATGATCTTCTTCACATACTCGACGCCGTAGCCCGCGTAGATCGACGCGTAGCGGAGCATCGCCACCGTGAAGGGGAAGTTGATGTCCCTGGGACAGCTCGCGTAGCACGTCGAGCAGAAGAAGCACGACCACAACTCCTCCGACTCGATGACCTCCTCGAGGTTCCCCGCCTTGATGTTGTGGATCATCCGCCGCGGGTTGTATGTCGTGAGCGCCGCGGCCGGACACGCACCGACGCACTTCCCGCACTGCATGCACTTCTCGAGATCGCGCACGAACCCGAAGGTGAGATCGCGCAGCTTGGGATACAGCTCCGGCCTGAGCTTCCTGGCTTCCGTCTTACTCATGGCCCTCTCCCACCCCCTTCGGCTTCGCCATCATCTTCGGCATCGCCGCCATGAACGGCGGAATCAGAGTCGGGTGCCTCAGCATGAGCGGCATCATGATCGGCATCATCTTCATGATCATGCCCGGCGTCATGTACATCCGGAACTCCCCCATCATCTCCACCATCACACCGATGATCTCCTTGCCGAGTCTCGGATGCTCGCCCAACACCTCCGCCGCGTACGGCATCATGTCCATGATCATGTCCCGATCCATGGTCGCGCCGGCGTCCGCCATCATCCCCGGCATCATCTTGAAGATCGGCTCGCGACGGTCGGGTCGGAGCGCGAGGAGCTTGAGCATCCCCGGCATCATGCCGAGGAGACGGTCCCTGTCGACGTCCATCGACAGCGCCTCGGCGTACGTCGCCATGACCTGATCGAGTGAACTCATGAACGCATCCTCCGCGGCGTGTCCCTCGAGAGCCGTTCGCGTCCCCATTCGGCCGAAGCCCGGCCGCCCGCTGCCGTGACGGCCCGATCCGGCAGCAACCGGGCAGGCTCACGACCATTGTAGCCGCGACTCGTACGGAGTCAAGCATTGTTATATGATGATGCGGTTATGCTATCGAAGGAGTCGATGGTTCGCGGCACGGCCTCTTCCTGGGTGCCCTGCCGGGCCCCTGTCCCGTGGGCCGGATCGGTGCTGTGAGGTCGGTTTCCATCGGGGTCATCGATCGATGCTCGTGAGGGGGAAACGGCCGCGCCCACTCGGGATGGGGCTCGGCCGGGAGTCTGCCGGCGAGGAGTGAGTCCCGCGCGACATCAGTCTGGAGGGTCCGGGCGCTTCCGGCCGAACTGCCTCTCGGCGAGGTCCTGCCAGTCGCTCGTCTGAACGAAGTCGAGGAAACGCTGCACGATCTCGCGGGGCTGCGTCTCCTTTCGATGCACGAGGTAGTTGGTTCGCTTGAGATCGAGACCCTCGACTCCGATCTCCATAAGGAGTGCGAAGTGCAGCTCGTCGGCGACGGTGAGACGCGGGAGGAAGGCGACGCCCACGCCGGCGCGGACGAAGGTCTTCAAGATGGCGAGGTTCTCGACCTCCATGAAGAGGTTGAGGTCCTTGACGGGGAGTCCGGCCTCCGCAAGACCCTTGTTGAGAAGGAGCTCGAGTCCTCGATCGTTCGTGGCCCAGAGCAATGGCAGCTCGCGGAGCGCGGCGAGCGTTATCCGTCGGGCGCTCGCGTCCTCGCTGCCCACGAGGATGATCTCGTCCTCGAAGCACGTCTGCGTCGCGAGCCTCCGGTGCTTCACCGGGTGCCCGACCAACGCGACGTCGATCTCACCGCCGGCGACCCGATCGAGCAAGACGTCCTCGTCCAGATGCTGATAGGAGTAGAGGACCCCCGGATGCGCATCCCTGAAGCGTGCGAGCGTCCACGGCAGTGTGAACGCGCACGTGAGCGCGTCACCGGCGAGGCTGATCCGCTGCGCGATCTCGCTCGACTGCTCCGAGAAGCGGTCCTCGAGCCTCCGGGCAGCCTGTGCCAGACGCCTCCCCTCCTCGTACAGCAGCTCCCCCTCGCGCGTGAGCGCGATTCTGCGCCCCTCCCTCCGGAAGAGCCGAACGCCCAACGCCTCCTCCAACGCGTGGACGTGGAAACTCACCACCGACTGGCTGATCGAGAGGTGTCGCCCGGCGCGGCTGAAGCTCCCGGCCTCCGCCGCAGCGAGAAAGACCTCCATGCGCTTCCCGAGGAGCATGCGTCCCTCCGTGTGGATGCCGCGGCAAGCATAGCAGGAGGCCGTCGTTCCGCCAATTGCTAGAAGATGCGGCCGGAGAGACCTCCCGGAACACGCGGGCCGGCCTCTGCCTGCTGAATACCACTCAGCCACGGCCGGCTGGACTCGGGCGGTGTCGGGCACGTCTCCTCGCTGCTTCCGGCCCGCGCGCGGGGCCTCTCGTGGTCGGGTGCCCAGCCACGCGCATTGCATAATCTACGCTTGTTGGTAAGTACGTTCTCGCCCGAGCTCTTCTGCCCGCGTTGGTGGCCGCTGCTCTGCTCCTGCCTGCGATCGCCAGGGCTACTACGGCATGCTCATGAGCAGCGACGGCGGCCTGAACGGAAGCGGCAACTGGGTGGAGGCGGGTCGCACGTTCATCGAGTGGGACGTGACGCGGAGCAGGGACGGGACGTGGCAGTACTCGTACCACCTCGGACACCCGAGGGGGAAGACGAGCCACCTGGTGCTTGAGGCGTCACGGAGTTTCGGCGCCGCCGACATCATGAACGCGCGGGGCGACTTCCGGAGTGTCAAGATCGGCCGGCAGCGCGTGCGTTCCGGGAACCCCTGATGCCCACTGACGTGTGCGGGGTCAAGTTCGACGACGCCTCCGGGCTTCACTCGCGCTTCGACTTCGACAGCAAGCGGGCGCCCATGTGGGGCGATTTCTACGCGAGGAACGGTAGTGCCGGCGGCCACGGAATCAACGCAGCGTGGAACGCGGGGTTCACGGCCCAGGACGTCGATCCGGATGCCGAGGTGACGGGCGGCTCGCTCGACTTCCATCTCCTCGTCCCGGACACCGACGGCGGGGATCCCCCTCCGCCGGTTCCGGAACCAGGGACGCTGCTGCTTCCTGGAAGCGGGCTCTTGGGCGCCGTCGTCGCCATGAGAAAGCGTCGGTAGTCCGGGGCCGCTGGCGGCCTCGATCGTACACCGATGGCAGGAGCCGCCCGGCGCATCGCGCCGGGCGGCTCGCTCGAGAAGGGCCCCCAGGGCACCGCTCGGGGGCCCTCTCTGCCGCACCCGGCCCGGCCACCCCCCTCGACCGACGACCCGCGCCCCACCGAAACGGATTCTGCTTTCCTCTTGACAACGAGCGCATCTGTCGTCTAAGATCCGGGTGGAAGAAATCTGACTGAGGATACGGGCCTGCGGGCGCATGTCCGACGACGGCGGAGCGCACTCCGCGTCGACGTCGTGTGGTAGAACGCGCGCTCAGTAGGTGATCTGCGGAGTGAAGGGGAGAATCATGAACATGCCAGGCCGTGTACACGGAATCGCGTCTGCGGGCATTGGACTGCTGCTTCTCGTCGGGGTCGCCCTGACCCCCGTGGCGGCGTCCGCCTACTTCGGCTCGCTCACGAACGGCAACGGGATACTCGGAAGCGGGACCTGGCTGCGTGGCCCTCTCGACCTCTCTTGGGACGTGGCGCAGAACGACGATGGCTCCTGGCACTACGCCTACGAGTTCCGGCACCTCTTCCGCGACATGACGCACTTCGTCCTCGAGACGTCGAACGACTTCAGCTCGTTCGACCTGATCCGTCTCAACGGGCAGTTCGGCGGCTACGACATCGGTCTTCACTCGGTCTACCCCGACAATCCGAACATGCCTGACGAGATGTACGGGATCCGCTTCGACGACACGTGGGGCGAGACGACACACATCGCCTTCGACACGTACCGGGCGCCGGTCTGGGGCGACTTCTACGCCAGGGGAGCCGGCCTCGGCCTCACGACCGCCTGGAACGCCGGTTTCGCAGGGGGCGACTCCGATCCGTTCGCGCAGCCGCAGGACGGCTCACTCGCGTTCCACATCCTCGTGCCGAACGGCCGCACGACTCAGACCGATCCTATCCCGGAGCCCTCGACGATGATCCTGTTCGGCACGGGCCTTCTGGCCTCCGGCCTGGTGTTCAGACGCCGCAGGTAGAATCGCGCACAGATCTGCTCAAGAGACGAAACCACGCACGCGGGGCCTCACGGCCCCGCTTCGCCTTGTGTGCGCGCCGACGCCGTCGTAGAATCGGACGCACGTCACAACGCGCTCGTCCTGCACCTTCCGAGGGAAGCGATGCCCCCCGATCCGACCAGGACCACGAGACCCGCCTCGCTCGAGGAGGACAATCGAAGGCTCAAGCGCGCCGTCGAGGAGCTCTCGATTCTGAACGACCTCGCCCGAGCGATCGGCGCGTCCCACGACTCCGAACACATCACGAGCACGATCGTCAGGCGCTCGCTCCGAGCCGTCCGTGCGGAGCAGGGAGTCATCACGCTCGTCGACCGACAGGCGAGCCGGGACATGAAGACGCTCGTACGGACGATGGCGGGATCGCACGACCGTCAGGCGTTCCATCTCGAGGGATCGCTGCTCGGCTGGATGCAGCTCAACAAGAGGCCTCTCCTCATGAACGACCCGGAGAGCGACGTGAGGTTCCCCGGTGTCAGGTGGGACGAGTCGATCCGGTCGCTCCTGTGCGTCCCGCTGCTCGTGAAGTCGGAGCTCACCGGAGTGCTCGCCGTCTACAACAAGAGGGGAGCCGACGGATTCACGGAGGAGGACCAGAGGCTGCTCTCCATCGTGGCGGCGCAGTCGGCGCAGGTCGTAGAGAGCGCCCGCCTCTACGAGGAGGAGCAGAACCTCCTGCACATGCGGGAGGAGGTCCGACTCGCCTCGGAGATCCAACTCAAGCTGCTCCCGAAGATCCCGCCGCGGGTCCCGGGCTACGACATCGCCGGTTCGAGCATCCCTGCCGAGATCGTCGGAGGCGACTACTTCGACTTCATCCCGGTCGATGAGAACCGGCTGGCGGTCTGTCTTGGGGACGTCTCGGGCAAGGGGCTCGCGGCCGCGGTTCTCATGGCGAATCTCCAGGCGACGGTTCGCGGACAGACGCTCCTCCGCCTCCCGCCCGCGGAGTGCGTCGGACACGTGAACACCCTCCTCTCGCGGAGCACCGACGCGCACAAGTTCGCCACGTTCTTCTACGCGATCCTCGATTCCGAGAGACACGAGCTCAGCTACTGCAACGCCGGGCACGATCCCCCGCTCCTCGCCGGACGCGGAAGGTCCCCCTCCCTCCTCGAGACGGGAGGGCTCGTGCTCGGGTTTCTCGATCCGGTGAGCTACGAGGAGGAGGTGATCGCCCTCGATCCGGGCGACCTCCTGGTCGTCTACTCGGACGGCATCACCGACGCCACCGACGACCGCGACGTGCCCTTCGGGACCGAGCGACTGTCGGAGGCGCTCGACAGGGGCCGGGGGGAGACGGCGGCAGCGCTCATCGAGAGGATCGTCTCGGCCGTTCGGGAACACGCCGGGCCGCAGCCGCAGTCCGACGACATGACGCTCGTGGTGCTCAAGAGGGAAGAAACATGATCGGGAAGACCATCTCCCACTACAGGATCCTCGAGGAGCTCGGCGCCGGCGGGATGGGCATCGTCTACAAGGCCGAGGACACGAAGCTCAAGAGAACCGTCGCGCTCAAGTTCCTCGCGCCGAAGACGAAGGGCAACCGCGCCGAGACGGAGCGCCTCGTCAGGGAGGCGCAGGCGGCGGCGCAGCTCGACCACCCGAACATCTGCACCGGGACTGGAGGAGAGCTTCAACATCGCGATCCAGGTGGCCGAGGGACTCGAGGAGGCTCACGCGAAGGGGATCGTCCACAGGGACGTGAAGCCTGCCAACATCATGATCACGTCCAACGGCCTGGTGAAGCTCATGGACTTCGGGTTGGCCGAGATCTTCGAACCCGCGGCGCTCGCGGACGAGACGACGTCCGGCACCGTCTCGTACATGTCGCCCGAGCAGCTCCGGAGCGAGGGAGCCGACCGCCGCTCGGACATCTGGGCGCTCGGTGTCGTCCTCTACGAGATGCTCGCTGGGCGGCGGCCGTTCGAGGGCGAGTACGAGCAGGCCGTCGTCTACAGCGTGCTGAACCTGGAGCCCGAGCCGCCGGCGGCCTTCCGCGGCGGCGTGTCCGCCGAGCTGGAACGCGTCGTGGCGAAGTGCCTCGAGAAGGACGCCGCGGATCGTTACCAGACCGTCCAGGATCTCTTGTCCGATCTCCGGATCCTCGTCCGGGACTCCGAGGACGTCGGCGAGGAGAGACGCACCGTGGCCGTCATCAGCTTCGAGAACCTGACCGGGGACGGCGCGCACGACTACCTGTCGAGGGCGATCCCCAACCTCCTCATCACGAGCCTGGAGCAGGCGAGCCACGTTCGCGTGACGACGTGGGAGCGCATGCGGGACCTCCTGAAGCAGCTCGGGAGGGGAGACGAGGAGACGATCGATCGGGACCTCGGGTTCGAGCTCTGCCGCATGGACGGTGTCGAGGCGATCGTCCTGGGGAGCTTCGTCAAGGCCGGCGAGATGTTCGCGACGGACGTGAAGGTGCTCGACGTCTCGACGAAGGGCCTCATCAAGAGCTTCTCGGCGAAGGGGCAGGGACTCGACAGCATCCTCGCCACCCAGATCGACGAGCTGGCGGGCGGGATCGTGCGGGGCCTCGGCGTGCCGGACCGCACTCGGGGAGGCACGAGCAGACAGCCGATCGCCGAGGTCACGACCTCCTCACTGGACGCGTACGACAGCTTCCTGAAGGGGCGCGACTCGTTCGAGAGAATCTACAACACCGACGCGCGTGACCATCTGGAGCGTGCCGTGTCGCTCGACCCGACGTTCGCGGCCGCCTACCTCTATCTCGCGTGGACGTACACGAGGCTGCGCGAGACGGGCGCCAGGGACGACGCCTTCGAGAAGGCCAAGTCGTTCTCGGAGAGGGCGTCCCTGAGGGAGAGGCTCTACATCGAGGCGGCGTACGCCAGAACGGTCGAGCTGGACTCCGACAAGGAAGTCCGGGCCTTGAAGCAGATCGCCCGGGAGTACCCGGACGAGAAGCTCGTCCACCACCGCCTGGCCGGATACTACCGGGCCAGAAACCTCCTCTACCAGGCGGTGGAGGAGTACAACAGGGTGCTCGATCTCGATCCCAACTTCGGATGGGCCATGAACGAGCTCGCGTACATGTACACCGACGTGGAGGACTTCCAGAGAGCGCGAGAGTACTTCGAGCGGTACGCGGCCGCGAGCCCGGGCGACGCGAACCCCGTCGACTCGCTGGGCGAGCTGTCCTTCAGGATGGGCAGGCTCGACGACGCGATCGCGATGTACGAACGCGCCCTCGAGCTCAAGCCCGACTTCTACTACGCGTACTGGGAGATCGCCTACGTCTCGGCCTTGAAGGAGGACTACGCCGAAGCGATGCGCTGGATCGACTCGTTCATCGAGAGGGCGCCGTCGTTCGGAACGATGATCGAGGGCCACAGGTGGCGGGCGCTCTATCTGTGCTGGACCGGACGCGCGCGGCAGGCGCTCGAGGAGGCCGAGATGATCGCGGGGCTCGCCCTCGCGGAGGGGAGCGAACTCTGGCAGGTCGAGGCGGGCAGGATGCGCGCCTGGATCCACGCGGCCCGAGACGAACTCGAGGCCGCCCGGAGGCACTTCCAGACGTGCCTCGCCGCCGTGACGAAGAACCCCAGGGTGTTCGTCCCGGTTGCCACGAGCTACTCGGCCGGATCGCTCGAGCAGATCCCGCTGCTCGCCGCGGGCTACGGCTTCGCGCTCGCGCTCATCGAGCTCAGGAGCGGCCGCGTGGGCGAGGCCGAGGCCAGGCTCGCCGAGGTCGACGCGCATCTGCCGGAGTACGCGGGGCTTCTCCGCGCGGAGCTTCTCCTCGCGCGCGGCGACGCGGACGGGGCGATCAGTGTGGCCGAGAGGGAACCCCCGTGGAGAACGCCGTACATGAGCGACACGGAGGGGTTCTACGCCCACAACCTCCCCCCGATCAAGGACGCGCTGGCGAGGGCCTATCGGGAGAAGGGCGATGCCGGCGGAGCCATCGCGGAGTACGAGCGGCTCCTCACGGTCGACGAGAGGACCCGCGACCGCCGGCTCATCCATCCGAAGTACCACCTCCGGCTGGCCGAGCTCTACCGGGAGGCCGGCAGGGGTGAAGAGGCCCGACGGCAGTACGAGCGCTTCCTCGAACTCTGGCGGGACGCCGACGGCGACCTCCCCGAGGTCTCGGCCGCCCGGGCAGGGCTCGAAGCGAGCTGAGTCGCGTCGATGCTGCAACGTGACGGGGGCCCGGGCGAGATGCCACGGGCCCCTCTTCTGTGGTGACGCCATGGTGCCGCGCGGAGCGACGGAGGTCGCGCGCCGCGCGAGCAACGAGGACGCCACGCGGCGCGGGGGCGACTCAGGCGTGAGCTCAGCCGGTCGACCCCGCCGACTGCACCGTCTCCCCGACCGACCGCAGGAACGCGGCGCTCTCCTCGGGAAGCGCCGTGTTGATGTACATGCCGCTCCCGAGCTCGAACCCGGCTGCCCGCGTCAGCCGCGGGATGATCGTCACGTACCAGTGGAGGTAGTCCTGCCCGGCGTCGTCGATCGGAGCCGAGCGAATGACGTAGTTGTAGTCGGGATCGCGGAGCCCGACGTAGAGCTTCCCGAGGACACTCCTGAGCATCGCGCCGAGGTCCGCGAGCTCTCCGTCGGACGCGTTCTGGAAGCTCGGCTCGTGGCGGCGCGGGACGATCCACGTGTGGAACGGCGAGGGCGCCGCGAACGGCACGAAGGCCACGAAGCCGTCGTTCTCGGCGATGATGCGCCGGCCGTCCTTGAGCTCGTCGGCGCACGTCTGGCAGTAGACGCACTGCCCCGTGTCGTCGAAGTGGCGGCGCGCCTCGACCGAGCGTGAGCGGATCGCGTGCGGGACGAGCGGCAGCCCGATCAGCTGGGTGTGCGGGTGCTCGAGCGACGTCCCGGCCCGCTTGCCGTGGTTCTTGAAGTAGATGATCTGCTCGACGCGCGGGTCGTCGCCGATCTCGCGGCCGCGCTCGCGGAACGTCCGCATCATGAGAGCGACCTCGTCGGGGCTCTCGAGCCCGGGACAGGTGTTGTGGAGCGGTGACTCGACCAGGACCTCGTGATAGCCGACGCCCGACGTGACGCGGTTGACGCCGTCGAAGCTCCTCTCGCGCTCCCCCTCTCGCGCAAGCGCCGCGAACTTGTTCTTGATCACCCGCGCCTGCCACGGTCCCTCGCGCGGAATCCGCTCGATCTCGAGTTCCGGCTCCTCGTTGCCCGGGCAGAACGGGCAGTCGGCGTCCCACGACGGGCGGTCGCCCGTGAGCGCCCTCGACTCATCGGAGAACTCCTCCGGGCGCTTCGCGCGCTCGGTCGCGATCACGACCCACTCCTTGGTCGCCAGGTTCTGTCGTAGCTCGGGCACGGTCCCCTCCCCTGTC
>JALGVU010000169.1 GCA_025774545.1 bacterium
CGCTCGCGAAGTCGATGTGCCGCTTGGCGTTCTCGGTCGTCGCGCCGTGGTTCGCGCCCTCGTGCCACGAGTGCTTGCCGATGTGCATTCCCCACCAGATCCCGATGTACTTCATGGGGCGAATCCACGACGTGTCCGCGATGGCGCAGGGCTCGTTCAGATTCAGGATCATGTGCGACTCGACGAGGTCGCCGGGACTCGTTCCGATCTGGATCGTGCGCCACGGCGTCGCGAGCGGTGTCGAGCCGACGACCTTGATCCCGTCGGGCCACGGCACGAGCTCGGAGCGGAGCGAGAGAGGCTGACCCTCGGCGGCGACGAGCGTCATGCCGGCGTAGTCGGTCAGGTTCGCCTCGTGGAGAGCGATGTAGAGACCGTCCGCGGTCGCCATCGTGATGGGCGTGTTGACGGCCTCGACCTCGGACAGCCTCGTCTCGCGATAGAGATGCTCGTAGCTGTCGTAGTCGGCGGGCGTCCACCAGACGGTGTGGTTGCCCGCGAAGCAGAAGTGGGTCTCCTCCGCCTCGATCGCCACGCGCGCGAGGTGCGGCTGCTCGGGCAGGACGTACCGGAACGCGACGCCGTCGTCGAAGACGCGGAAGACGACGGCGAGGGCGCGGTGCGGAGGCGAGTGCTCGCGGAGCCGCACCGTGAGCTCGTTGTAGTGGTTCCGGATCCGGCCGGCCGCGCCCCAGACGGGCGCCCACGTCTCATCGAAGGTCTCTCTGGCGGTCTCCTCGACGGCCAGCCCTTGGATCATCGGGCCCGAGTCCCGGAGCCGGAAGCCGAGCCGCGAGGGCCTGAGGACGGGCGTGTCGCCGTGTCGAATCGAGTACGTCGGGACGCCCCGCGTGACGACGAACTCGACCGTCACTCTTCCGTCGGGGGACGAGACGACCTCGCTCGCGCCTCCCGCGGCGCCGGCCGAGCCGAACGCGACGAGAGCGGCGGAGACGAGAAGCGGATGTGCGTGGCGCGTCACCGGGGTCCTCCCTTCCGCCGACGAACGGCTACTCGACGATGCCGAGGCGGTCGAGGACGAAGGCGAACTCGAACGCCCACTCGTGCATGCTCTCGTAGCGGCCCGACGCGCCGCCGTGCCCCGCCCCCATGTTCGTCCTGAGGAGGAGCAGGTTGTCGTCGGTCCTGTGGGCCCGGAGCTTGGCCGTCCACTTCGCGGGCTCCCAGTACTGGACCCGCGGGTCGTTCAGGCTCGCGGTGATGAGCATGTGCGGGTAGTCCTGCGCCGTCACGTTGTCGTACGGAGAGTAGGACTTCATGTAGTGGTAGAAGTCGGCCTCGTTCGGGTTCCCCCACTCATCGTACTCGCCGACGGTCAGGGGAATCGACTCGTCGAGCATCGTGTTCAGGACGTCGATGAACGGGACGTCGGCGACGATCACGTGGAAGAGATCGGGCCGCATGTTCGCGACTGCTCCCATCAGGAGCCCGCCCGCGCTCCCACCGACCGCGACGAGCCGGTCGGGCGACGTGTAGCCGCGGGCGACGAGGTGCTCGGCGCACGCGATGTAGTCGGTGAAGGTGTTCATCTTGTTGAGGAGCCTGCCGTCGTCCCACCACGTCTCCCCCATCTCACCGCCGCCGCGGACGCCGGCCGTTCCGTAGATCACGCCCCGATCGAGGAGGCTCAATCGGTTCGACGAGAACCACGGATCCATGCTCGAGCCGTAGGCGCCGTACCCGACGAGATAGACGGGGTTACCGCCGCGGCTCCTGAGGTCCTTCCGGTAGACGAGCGAGATCGGTACCTCGACGCCGTCGGGCGCGATCGCGAAGAGCCGGACCGACGCGTAGAGATCCGGGTCGTAACCGCCCAGGACTTCCCTCTGCTTGAGGAGCTCGCGTTCCCGGGTGTCCATGTCGTAGTCGAAAATCGAGCGCGGCGTCACGAGCGACATGTAGGAGAACCGGAACACGTTCGTCTCGTGTTCCGCGTTGTCGCTCGCGTAGACGGCGTAGATCGGTTCGGGGAACTCGACGTAGTGGTCGGTCCCGCTTCCGAGGTCGAAGATCCGGACGTTCCGGAGGCCCCTCTCCCGCTCGTAGGCGACGAGGTAGTTCGCGAAGACGATCACGCGCTCGAGCTTCACGTCTTCGCGGTGCGGGATGACGATCTCCCAGTTCTCCCTGCCCGGGTTCGCGACGGGGGCCTTCATGAGCTTGAAGTTCTTGGCGTCGTCGTTCGTTCGGATGAAGAACTCGTCGCCGCGGTGATACAGGTAGTACTCGACCTCGAGTTTCCTCGGCTGGACGAGCGCGAACTCGCATGTGGGATCGTCGGCGTCGAGCAGGTACTGCTCGGTGGTGACGCGGCTCTCCACGCTCATGACGAGGTACCTGTCACTCAGCGTGCGGCCGATGTAGACGCCGTACGGGGCCGCGGGCTCGTGGTGCACGAGAACGTCCTCGTTCCTGGGGGCGCCGAGCGTGTGGCGCCAGACGCGGTCGGTCCGCCGCGCGTCGTCCATGGTTGTGTAGAAGAGCGTCCGGTTGTCGTTCCCCCAGACGACGTAGTAGTCGGTCGCGGGGATCGTGTCCGGGAGGAGCTCGCCGGTCGCGAGGTCCTTCACGAGAAGCGTGTACTCCTCCGCTCCCGAGGTATCGACGGAGTACGCCAGGAGCGTGTGGTCCGGACTCACCTCGAACGCGCCGATCTCGAAGTAGTCGCGCCCCTCCGCGAGTTCGTTCTGATCGAGGAGCACGAACTCATCCGCATCGAGGCTCCCCTCCTTGCGGCAGTAGATTGGGTAGGCTCTCCCTTCGACGGTCCGGGTGTAGTAGTAGTACCCGTCCTTGCGGTAGGGCACACCGAGGTCGGTCTCCTTGAGCCTCCCAACCATCTCCTCGTAGACTGTCTCCCAGAGATCGTCCGCGTGCGCCATCACGGCGGTCGTGTAGTCGTTCTCCGCCTCGAGATACGCGATGACGGCGGGGTCCTCCTTCTCCCGCAGCCAGTAGTAGTCGTCGACGCGCACGTCGCCGTGGAGCGTGTCGGTGACGGGCATCCTCTTGGCGACGGGCGGCTCGGGCAGCGAGGTTTCCACGACCACCGGCTCCCGCACGGTGGACGCGCACGCCGTCACGACGAGGGCGGCGAGGAGCGCCGCCAGCGCGAGTCCTCGGTGGATCCTCCGGGTCTTCGTTCGCACGGTTCCTCCTTGTCTTGCGTGAGGGCCCTCTCCTTATAGCAGATGCGCGGCCAGACGCCAAGCCGTTGCGGTGGGCAGGCACCAACCGGACGTGGGAACGCCCGGAGGCACGGTCGCCTCCGGGCGTGTCGAGAACTGCCTGCCGTCGTGTGGACTATCGGAGAATCAGGAGCTTCCTCGCGCGGACGAGTCCTCCCGTCTCCAGGCGCGCGAAGTAGACGCCGCTCGCCACCCTCGCACCGCCCGCGTTCCTGGCGTCCCACCTCGCGACGTGCCTGCCGGGGAGCACGACGCCGTCGACGAGCGTGGCCACGACCCTCCCGTTCGCGTCGTGGATCGTGAGTCGGATTGGTCTGCCCGCGCTCCCCGCGGGGATCTCGTAGTGGATCTCCGTGAACGCGGTGAACGGATTCGGCGACGGGGGCATCAGCATCAGCGCTCCCGGAGCCTCGCAGGCCCCGGTGGCAACGACGTCCGCGGCGCCGGAGGGCTCACTCTCGTTCCCGCTGAAGTCGAGCGCGGTGACACGGTACCACCACCGCATGCCGCCCGGCGGATCCTGGTCGATGAACTCCTCCCCGACCGTGTATCCGATCGGATCGCCGAGTTCGAAGTTCTCGACCGTGTCGCGGTAGACCGCGTAGTAGTCGAGGTCATCCTCCTCGTTGGGATCCCACGTCAGGACGACCTCATCGTGGTCGCCGTCGCCGACGAGGTTCCGCGGCGCCGACGGCGCCAGGTTGTCGATCGAGTACCCGCTGTCCGGCTCGCTGTCGTAGTAGACGGCGGGCGAGGCCGTGAGGGCCCTCACGAAGAAGGCCGACCAGCAGATCCCGGACGCGGTGGAATCGCAGAGCGTCGGCGATACGGTGTTGTAGAACTCCTCGATCGTGGCGGGCACGCTCAGCACGAAGTCCCACTCCCCTCGAGCCGAGGTGTGGCGCTCGGGCTGAGAGCTGCCCTCGCCTCGATCCGCATCGATCCGCCGGTAGATCCCGTACGACATGATGGGGTCCGGTGAGCCCTCCACATCGAGATCGGACCGCTCCCAGCGGACGCGGACCTGCCGGCCCTGGTCGTTCCCGACGTCGGTGATCGAGGCGATCGCGGGTTCGTGAAGGTTGTCCGGCGTGCTGTCGGGATCGAGCGGATCGGATCCGGCCGCCACCTCCTCGCCGTCGGACCACGTATCGTCGTCGGTGTCCGGATCGAGCGGATCCGTGCCGTACGTCGCGATTTCGTCGCCGTCCGTGAGTCCGTCGTCGTCGCTGTCGGCATCGAGCGGGTCCGTTCCGGTGACGATGACCTCGTCGCCGTCGGAGAGACCGTCCGAGTCGGTGTCGAAGGCCGTCGGGTCGGTGCCGTGGACGAAGATCTCGTCGCCGTCCGTGAGTCCGTCGCCGTCGGAATCGACGGCGAGCGGATCCGTCCCATAGAAGAGCACCTCGTCTCCGTCCGTGAGTCCGTCCCCGTCCGAGTCGGGGTTGTTCGGGTCGGTGAAGAACACGTGGACTTCGTCACCGTCGGTGAGGCCGTCGTCATCCGTGTCGGGGTCGAAGGGGTCGGTCCCCCAACCGAGCTCATCCCCGTCCCAGAGCCCGTCGCCGTCGGTGTCCGGGTCGAAGGGGTTGGTCCCCCAACTGATCTCGTCCCCGTCTGAGACCCCGTCGCCGTCGGTGTCGGGGTCGGCGGGATCCGTGCCGTACTCATTGACCTCGTCTCCGTCCGAGAGCCCATCGCCGTCGGTATCTACGGTGAGGGGGTCCGTGCCGTAGACGAGGATCTCCTCTCCGTCCGTCAGCCCGTCGTCGTCGCTGTCGGCGTCGGCGGGATCCGTGCCGTACACGTTGACCTCGTCGCCGTCCGTGAGTCCGTCGCCGTCGGTGTCGACGTCGAGCGGGTCGGTCCCGTACGTCAGGACCTCCTCCCCGTCCTCGAGCCCGTCGTCGTCGGTGTCCGGGTCGAGCGGATCGGTGCCGTACACGTTGACCTCGTCGCCGTCCGTGAGTTCGTCGCCGTCGGTGTCCACGTCGTTGGGATCGGTTTCGCCGGGATCGACAGATCCGTTCTGGTTCGCGTCCTCGACACCGTCGAGGAGTCCGTCGTCGTCGGAGTCGGAGTCGACCGGGTCGGTCGTGGTTGAGGGATCGGAGTCAGGCACGAAGATGCCGAGGTTGGTGTCGTTCCCCTCCGGAGCCGTGAGGCCGAGCTCCAGGCCGTCGAGGAGACCATCGGCGTCGGTGTCGGCCATGAGCGGGTTCGTGCCGAGCACGTTGAACTCGCTCCCGTCCATGAGCCCGTCGTCGTCCGTGTCGTCGTCGAACGGGTCGGTGCCGATGATGCTCTCGAGGAGGTCATCCAGACCATCCCCATCGGAGTCCGGCCGGTCGGCGAGTGCCGGCGAGGCGAAGAGAAGCAGAAGAGCTGCCGTGAGCACGAGCAGAGCCTTCATGGCGTGCCTCCTTCATAGTGCGGACATTGTTCGGTTGCCCTCTAAGGTATGAGGATAGCACAGAATTGACTAGCGGTCAATCACTGTGTCGCGCGTGTGTCATTGCGATCAGACTCTGTCGCGCGTGGGCGGGTTTGATGGAGGGGCCGGCGACACGTCGGGGTGATGAGCGTCTCGTGCCCGCGGCCGGCGTCCCAGGGCCGCGAGCATCGATCCTGCGACGACCATCCCCGCCCCGACGATGCTGATCGAGTTCAGGTGCGCGGGATCGATGATGGCCGGCAGGAGCCGCGAGCCGAGCCA
>JALGVU010000481.1 GCA_025774545.1 bacterium
CCCCAGGCGCTGAAACTCGTCATCACGACGCCCGTCGGATCGGCGAAGCCGCCCGGGATGTCCTGGACCGCACCGACCGTGAGGATGTTCTTCGCGGTCGAGCTCCAGGCCACGCTGTCGTATCCGTCGGCGCCGCCGTCCGGTTCACGGACGTCCGTGCTCCAGACCCATCCGCCGTTCCACACCCAGTGCCCGCCGCCCGGCACCGGACCCGTGTTGCTGCGGTCGTTCCCGGCCGACTTGACGATCGTGTAGTACGGCGCGTTGTAGGCTATGTTGTCCCAGGCGCGTGCGTCGTCCCCGTAGAACCCGAATCCGTAGTCCTCGGAGCCGCTCACGCCCGTGTCTCCATACCAGTACCAGTCGCCGTTCTTGTACCAGCCGACGATGTAGCCGTAGGAGTGGTTCGAGATCTCCATCCCGGCCGCTGCGGCGTTGGCCATCTCCGAGTTGTCGTAGCTCCAGTCGCAGGCGCCGAGGAGAGCCTCGTACGACATGCCCTTCGCGTTCGGCTTGACGCCGGCGGCGACCATCGTGCCCGCCACGTGCGTCGCGTGGAAGTGCGTGCCGCTCGGGTTGTCCTCCTGGACGACGCGGCCGCCGAACTCCTGGTGATTCAGGAGCACGCCACCGCCGTCCCAGATGCACAGGTCACCGAGCTCGGTCCCGGCTCCCGAGAGGTCGAGACCGCTCAAGCCGCCGGGCCAGACGTCGTCCGTGCTGATCGTCCGCGCGGCAGAGATGTTCTCGACCGCGTAGAAGAGCGGCCTTCCGTGCTCGTCGACGTACATCAGCTCGACGTCGGGATCGTCGTTCAGGCGCTTCTGCGCGGGATCGAGGCTCGCGACGAGCTCCTCGTACAGCCCCGTCCGTCCGCGATCGACGCGGTCGCGGTACTCGCGACCCAGGACCTCGAGCTCGACGGATCTCGTCACCGGCCTGGCGACCGCGACGCTCGAGAGAGTCGCGAAGAGCGCGAACGCAAGGACGACGGCGACGAGCGCCGTTCGTACGTATGTTCTTCTGTTCATTGATACCCCCTCCGGGGCGCGCGCTCCGAAGCAGGATTCGTAGGAAGGAACAGCACCCCGCGTCCACACCCAAGGACCCCAGAAGCGCTGAGCCGCCACCGGGCGGCTCACTCAGAGGGTCTTCATCCGGTGGCCGGGAGTGAGCCCGAGAGGACCGACCCCGCTCGCCGGCTAAACTCAGTTCCTGCCCGGGCTCTTTCTCCGACCGTATCTTTGGATGCAGAAGATGCAGGAGTGGTGCTCCTGTCGCGCCCGCTTGCCGGTGGGACGCAGACTAGCTGATCAAGATGGTCGGAAGAGACGCCAACTTGTCTTGTCTGATAAGTGATGCTTGATGCTGTGGTCGATTCATGATATAATGACGGTCGGCCAGCTATATGTGTGATCTGTACCTCAAGACAAGGGAGGCGATCATGAGACGGCTGCTTCTGCCGAGCTGCGCGATCGCGCTCCCCCTGCTCATCCTCGCGTGCATCGCAGGGGAGGCGACCGCCGGCGTCTACGAAGAGGACTTCTCAACGACCGACCATTGTGACACGGGTGCGACGACGGCGCTGTGGGACACGCTCGCGGGGGAGTTGAGACTACCCGCGTTCACGCTGACGATTGCGGGGTCCTACGACACGCCGGGCGATGCCTTTGACGTCACCGTCTCAGGAGACCGTGCCTTCGTGACTGATGGCTTCCACGGCCTCCGGGTGATCGACATCAGTGATCCCACGAATCCCACGCTCGCGGGAACCTGCGATACGCCGGATTTCGCCTATGGCGTCACTGTCTCGGGAGACCATGCCTTCGTGGCTGATCGCTATTCCGGCCTTCAGGTAATCGACATCAGTGATCCCACGAATCCCACGCTCGCGGGAACCTGCGATACGCCGGACCTTGCCTATGGCGTCATTGTCTCGGGAGACCATGCCTTCGTGGCTGATCGCTACTCCGGCCTCCAGGTGATCGACATCAGCGATCCCACGAGTCCCACGCTCGCCGGAAGCTGCGACACGCCGAGCGAAGCCCTTGCCGTCACCGTCTCGGGAGACAATGCCTTTGTAGCGGATTACCACTCCGGTCTTCAGGTGATTGACATCAGCGATCCCACGACTCCCGCGCTCGCGGGAACCTGCGACACGCCGAGCGGTGCCTATGGCGTCATCGTCTCGGGAGACCATGCCTTTGTGGCTGATCGCGATTCCGGCCTCCAGGTGATCGACATCAGCGATCCCACGACTCCCACGCTCGCGGGAACCTGCGACACGCCGAACTTCGCCGTTGCCGTCACCGTCTCGGGGGACTGTGCCTTTGTGGCTGACCGCGTTTCCGGTCTCCAGGTGATCGACATCAGCGATCCCGCTAATCCCACGCTCGCGGGAACCTGCGACACGCCGAGCGATGCGATGGGCGTCACCGTCTCGGGAGGCCATGCCTTTGTGGCGGACTACTATTCCGGCCTCCAGGTGGTTCGGATCGCCGAGCCGATGCCCCCGAGGATCGCCGGGAGCGTCAACACGCCCGGACGGGCGAGCTGGGTTCAGGTGGCAGGAGACCACGCGTTCGTCGCCGATTACGATCAGGGCTTCGACGTTGTCGATATCAGTGACCCCGTGAGTCCGACGATCGTCGGGCACGTCGACACTCCGGGGGCCCCTCACCATGTGGAACTCGCCGGTGACTACGCTTACGTGGCCGACGCGGGGAGTGGGATTCAGGTGATCGACATAAGCAACCCAGCGGCTCCGACAATCGTGGGGAGCGAGCCGCCGGTCGCTACGGCCATAGCCTCAACCGCGGCTGGGGATCGCCTCTACGTGGTCGAGGAAGACGCCGGGTTCCGGGTG
>JALGVU010000170.1 GCA_025774545.1 bacterium
GACGACGACGCAGGAGGACTCGATTGCCTGGGAGCTGAGCGCTGACGGAGGCTCTGCCTGGGACCCGTTCCCCGCAGACGACGTGTGGCACCAGTTCGCCTCGGCGGGGACCGATCTGCTGTGGAAGTCGACGCACTCGTACGCGACTCCGGGCGTCAACCCGGCCTGCTCCGATGTCGGGATCCAGTGGCTGTGCAGCTACGCCTCCATCGAGTCGATCGTCGACGTCGGAAACGACCAGGGTCGGCAGGTGAGAATCGCGTGGCAGAGGAGCGGCCACGACTACCCGGGGAGCTCGTCGCCGATCACTGACTACGTCATCTACCGCAGGATCGACGAGCTGCCGGCTGCCGCGAGGCCGTACCCGGCCGTGAGGAGCGATCGCGCGCTCGCGTGGGAGTCCTCGGATCAGTCCCGCTTCTACCCTCCGGGCGACTGGGACTTCGTCGAAGTGCTGCCCGCCTGCTGCGAGGATGAGTACGCGACGGTGGTTCCCACACTTGCGGACTCGACGATAGCCGGGGGGATGTACTACACGACCTTCTTCGTGAGGGCGCTTACAGACGCGCCCGACGTCTACTTCGACAGCGGCTGTTCGGTCGACAACCTCGCTCCTGCTGTTCCTGGCGGCCTCGCGGTGAACTACACGGTTGTGAGCGGCAACGAGCTTTCGTGGGAGGCGTCCGAGGATGAGGACTTCCAGCACTTCCGGGTCTACCGGGATGACAACGAGGAGTTCGAGCCATCGCCGGAGAACCTGATCCACATGACGATCGACGTCGCGTGGCTTGATCCCGATGGGACGCCCCTGCATCATTACAAGGTTACTGCGCTCGACCACGCGGGGAACGAGAGTGATGCCGCGTCGCCTGAGTCGGTTACCGGTGTGGAGGAACCCGCAATCCCTGCGCGGTTCGCTCTCCACCGGAGCGCGCCGAACCCGATCCGCTCCGGGGCCGAGATCGCGTACGATGTTCCGGCTGACGGGGGAGAGGTCACGCTGACGGTGTACGACGTCGCCGGCAGGCGTGTGCGGATACTCGTCGACGGACCTCAGACGGCCGGCAGGAAGAGTGCTACGTGGGACGGTCGGGACGACCGGGGCAACGTCGTAGGATCTGGCGTCTACTACTGCCGCCTCGGGGCGCCCGGATACGAACAGGGCATCAAGATCACGGTGCTGAGGTAGTGCCGGGGGTAGGGTGAGGAGTTCGAAACTCGTCTACTACGCCCCGCCAATCGATCGTTCCATGACTGGCCGCGTTTCCTGAGCCCGGCCCTGCCACGCGACGTCGCCACGTTCGCGTGCCACGTCAGCTCTGTCGGAGTCTCCTCACGAAGCGGCTGAGCCCGCCTGTCCGAGAAGCTCGGCGACGTGGCCAATCATCCCGGGGTCACACGGCAGATACTGAGTTCGAATAACGTCCACTAGGGGACGCCAAAGACCTCGAGTTCGAGTGTCGTCAGCCCGACCATTCGTGGCGGAATCGCCGAACACCAGAGTCACGAGGATTGCCTCACCTGCGATGCCTGGCTTGGCAAGGTCGCAGGTTCGAAGCGGGACCTGCTTCGAAGCTACTCACGACGTGTTGGGAGTTCAGCTGCCGACACGGTGGGAGCCGCCCCCCGGCCTCACCATGAAGCTGCTGTCCGGGGGTCACCCCTGTGATAGCACGACGCCTCGCGAAGAGGGCCGACTGGCCCGCGCGGTTCCCACGCGACCTGCGGAGCGGGAGGGGGAGATGGAGCGTCAACCGGATGCAGCCCAGCGCGGCGCGGGTGCCGTCCTGACCGGCACCAGCACCTGGGCGCCTGTTCTCGCGGGCTTCGGCCTCCTCGAGTCCATCGTGCTCTCCGTGAAGGCGCCTGCGCCGGTCTCGGCCCGGTTCATCGTGGCGTTCTTCTGGACCCCCATCGTCTACGCGGCCATCGGCGCCGCCATCGGGGCTCTCGTGGGAGCGCTCCTTGTGCTCCTGCAGGCTGCCGGGAAGGGCAAGCTCACTGCGGCCAGGGTGCGGGGCTCCATGTGGGCGTTCGCGATCTCCCTCACGCTCGGCCTCTACTGGATCCTAGCGATCAACTGGTTCTACCAGGGTCACTCCAGACGTCCTTCCGCGATCGCCCTCGATCTCGCTGTCGCGGGGTTGGTGGTCGCCCTCGCCTTCTTCCTGCGCCGGCGGGCGGGGGCCGGGATGAGCAGCCGTGCCATCTGGCGCTCGTCGCTCCTCCTTGTGCTCTTCCTCTGGCTGCCGCTCTACCCCTTCGTTGCCAGACCCATCATCGAAGGGGGTCCCCGACCGCGACGGACCCCGGCTCCCGAGCAGGCGGCGCCTCAGGCTCTCGGCCGGGAGGACTCCCTCAACCTTCTCTTCATCATGATGGACACGGTGCGCGCGGACTGCCTCGGGTGCTACGGATCCGCGGAGGCAGAGACTCCCAACATCGATCGGCTGGCGGAGGAGAGCGTCTTCTTCGAGCAGGCCATCACACCCGAGGCGATCACGTGCCCCGCGGTCTGCACGATGTTCACGGGGCGCCACCCGCGCACCCACGGCGTCGACACGAACTCGAAGTCGCTCGGAGACGGCTTCGTCACGCTGGCAGAGGTCCTGCGAGGCCGCGGCTACGAGACGGCGGCCTTCATCGCGTCTCCGGTGCTGAACGCGGTGAGCGGGGCGGATCAGGGCTTCGCTCTGTACCGAGAGGCTCGGGCGCCCTGGTGGCATCTCAGGCTGGACAGCGCGTTCCGTCGTGCTTACGCATCGCTGACCTCGTGGCCGCGGCAGCTCCGGCGATTCGAGATCCGCGCCGGGAAGATGAGCGAGCTCGTGGTCCGATGGCTGAGGGGGCGCCCCGCCGAGCCCTTCTTCGCGTTCGTCCACTACTTCGATGCCCACTCGCCATACGACCCGCCGGCCGGGTTCGATTTCGCGGCGAGGGACGGGCTGGCCGGGGTGCCAATTCCCTACGACCACGCGCGGGAGCGCGACGTGCCCGGGTACGTCATCCCCCCGGACTTCCTGCGCCAGCAGTGGCTTCGCTATCTCGGCGAGATCGCGTACGTCGACGAGAACGTCGGTCGGCTCCTCCGGGTCGTCCGCGAACTGGAGATCGAGGATCGGACGCTCGTCGTTCTCGTCGCCGACCACGGCGAGGGCTTCGACCACGGGCAGTATTTCTCGCACGGTTCCCGGGTCTACGACTCGCACGTCCACGTGCCGCTCATGATCCGCGATCCCCGGCGTCCCGGCGATTTCCGGGTCGAGTCACAGGTCGGATTGGCGGATCTCTACCCGACGGTCCTTTCACTCCTCGGTGCCTCTGCGGACGCGGACGTGCAGGGAGAGGACTTCAGCTCCGTCGTACTCGACGGACCGCTCGGAGCCTCTCTCGATCACCTGCCCATTGTCTGCCAGACCGATCCGGGGGACACCAGTCGTCCTCTGGACTGGACCTCCCTCGCGCTCCGGCACCCCCCGTGGAAGTACATCGAATCCCCCAGCGTGGGGCTGGTCGAGCTGTACCAGCTCGAGGAGGATCCTGCAGAGGCTGTGAATGTTGCGGCTGAGTTCCCCGAGCTCTGCCGGGAGTTCGCCTCGCGGCTGGCAGAGTGGGAAGCGACCACGGAGAAGCTGGAGATCGCCCCGACGGAACTCAGCCGCAACCGACGGGAGATGCTGAGGACCTTGGGATATCTGAAGTAGGGTGAGCGGGCTCGCGACGGACTCCTCGTCGGACGAGGACCACAGGCGGGCACGCCCGGTGCCGGAGCGCCGGGCGGGTTCTTCTTCGTGATCTGGTTTCTTGGGCCCGCTTGGACGCTCCGCCACGCCACGCAATGCGCGCCTGCCGAACGATGGTCTTGATTCTGCCCCAGGTCGCCCGCCGAATCGGGCCCTCGCACGGTCTGCAGCCCTCTCCGGCGGCGCCGAGGAGCTCGTTCCAGAGGTTGTTCTCCGGGAGGCAGACGGAGTTACTGCACAGGGCGAGAACGTTGCCGGGCATGTCGCAGAACCGAGGGTCGTCGTAGAGAATCTCGGTCGCCTCCCCGCAGCTCCCGTCCCCGGCCGCGTTGCGGTGGATCACACTCCGCTGGATGGTCGGCCAACTCGTGGTGCCCCCGCAGTGAGCGGCCTTGCCTGCTGTGCTGAACGACAGGATGGTCCTCGCATGCTCTCGGTGGCTACTGCGCGCTCGGGGGGTCGCTGCCCGGCGGCACAGCAGCCCGCTGCGCTGGTCGCAATGGCGTCCAGACGGCAATGAGATACTGGGACCATTTGCTCGGGGCCCTTTGGGGAGCCGACTCGTGAGACGCTGCACACGATGCATCATGCCAGAGACGTACCCAGGCATCACGTTCGAGGAGGACGGCTCGTGCAGCCTGTGTACACAAGCCAGCGCGACGTGCAGAAGCTACCCAGGGCTTGATCCTCTGGGCGAGCGTGTACGTTCGCTCGGCAAGGGCAAGCCGTACGACTGCGTCGTTCCTCTGAGCGGCGGCAAGGACAGCAGCTACATACTGTACATGGCCGTGAAGCAACTTGGTCTCCACGTGATCGCGATCAACTACGATTCTGGCTACATGTCAGAGGAGGGCCGCAGCAATGTCAGAAGTGCGTGCGGCGCGCTCGAGGTCAAACTCGTGGTGGTCCGTCCCGAGTGCGACATCCAGGAGCAGATGCTGCGCCAGATCCTGAAGGTGTCTGGCGAGCTCGGCTGCTTCACACGGACGTGCATGGACTGCGAACAGATGCTCCGAACTGCTGCTGTCAAGGTCGCAGCGGAGTACGACGTGCCAGCCATTCTATGGGGAAGTGCTTCGGCGGAATCGGCGGAGCACATTGAGTATGACGAGTACAGATTCGGGAGATCTGGCGTGGCGATCCTGAGTTCGAAGCTCGAGACGTTGAAAAGACTCAAGCTGACACCAGCCAAGATCGCCAGACTCCTGACTCCCGTCCTCAGATACGCGGCCCTCAGCTGCCGCCAGAGGATCCAGATGGGCGTTCCCCTCAGCTGCATTCTCAACCCCCTCCGGCTCATGCCCTTTCCGGCGTCCAAGCCAACGGTCGAACACTTCTTCGACTACACCTCCTGGAATCCGCTGGAAACAACGGCGCTGCTCGAGAAAGAGCTCGGCTGGCGGCACCCACCAGGCAGAGAGTCGCGATTCGACTGCCGCCTCTATGCGTTCGTCGAGCACCGACATCTGAAGCAGACGGGCATCACGGACAGCGGCACGATTGACTGCACTTTCGTTCGGGAGGCCAGGATGACCCGCGAGAGGGCTCTCGAGAGGGAGT
Organism: bacterium; assembly: GCA_025774545.1. Lineage (GTDB taxonomy): Bacteria > Joyebacterota > Joyebacteria > Joyebacterales > Joyebacteraceae > JALGVU01. The sequence continues at coordinate 5,304 of JALGVU010000170.1, forward strand.
GTGCCACGCAGATGCGGGTCGAACGCGAGTGCGCCGAGCTGGTCCGGTCGATCGGTCTCAAGGACATGGGAATCCGCTTGCCCGCGCGCCAAGTTCCGCCCTGATCTCGAGCAGCCTCGTGGGCCCCAGACTCCGCACCGCGTCAGGAGTTCGAATAACGTCACTCGGCCCGCCGCGGGCGGCCGCACACCACGCCGCCATGCCAGTCCTCCCACGCAAACACGGCTCCCACCCTCTGATCACGCGGGAACTCGAGAGTTCGAATAACGTCCACTAGGGGACGCCAGTTCTACAGCAAGTGGCTCACATCGCTGAGCCACCTGTTCATCTGGTTCCAACTTCTCAACATTAGGGACGCCAGCACTTGAAGAGCCCACTTCTCAGGAAGCGGGCTCTTTCCGTTCACTCGCTCGAGTTGTATGGGCTATCTGAAGAGCGCCTTGATCTCGCCAAACGACCTGGACTCGACTGGCGCCGGTGGCAAGGTCCTGATCGCGAGAGCAGAGATCTCGTAGGTGAGGGCCATCATAAGGGGCACGCCATCGTAGTCGCGTTGAAGCTCGATATGGAGGTTCTGACCTTCCAGCGTGTAGTTCCAGTCCAACGAAGAGTCGTGAGGAGTATCCTCAAGAGTGAGCAAGCTGAGTAGCACACACGTCCACAGGCACTGAGATGGTCCAGCCTGCAAGCCGGATGACGGAAACACCGGGAGCGGGAGCTCAAGGTCGACGGAATCAGTGAGTTGACCATGCAACATGAACATCTGTGCTTCTGTGTTCGTCACGAGGGACGCGACCTCTTCGACTGTGGATCCAGCCGGGGGCGGTGTTCCCATGATTCCCGGTCCCGACTGCGCAAAGGCGGCGGTGGCGAGCGCGAGCAGAGCGACGATGGCACAACTCAGTACAACGATGGTTCTGGTCACGCGGGACATGGGGACACCTCCTGTTTGTCGCCTGACCGACTGACGGCACCTCAGGCAGCAGGCCAGCGTGTGATTGACGCGGTCAGAACGGGTTGATGCTCGCCTCACGTACTTGTAAGTACT
>JALGVU010000171.1 GCA_025774545.1 bacterium
GAAGAACCGCACCGCCTGGTCGATCCTCACCCTGGGATTGGTGTTCTTGATGAGCACGATGATCGTCACGATGATGAGGTACTTGACGATCGAGTAGAGAAGGCCCCAGCCGGTAAGCTGCAGCCCGCCCCAGAAGCCGGTGAGGAGGAAGACCGGCAACGTGAAGAGCATCATCGCCTGCGTGAGCTTCACGACGGCGAGCGCCGCGCCCGAGTACTCCATGTGCGTGCCGTCCATGAGCTCCGTCTCCGCCTCCGGGATGTCGAACGGCGGGTACGTGAGCTTGGCCTGCACGCACAGGATGCAGACGATGAAGGCGATGATGCAGGAGGCGTTGCCGAGCAGGACGCCGCTCACGGCCTGGTAGTCGAGGATCCCGTCGATGCGGAGGGTCATCGGTGAGACCTTCGTGACGGCCGTGAAGATGGCGATCACGAACGGCAGCTCGTACGCGAGGATCAGCTTCATCTCGCGGCTCGCCCCGATGCTCGAGAGCGGATTGCTCGAGGCCGACGCGCCGATGATCATCCCGAGCGACGGGATCGTGAGGAGGTAGATGACGCCGATCAGGTCCCCGACGAATCCGGTTCCCCGCATGTTGGTCAGCCACAGCATCGTCGACACGACACCCACCGCCGCGAGGCCGGCCAGGGGAGCGAGAAGGAAGCCAGTCCGTTTCGCGCCCTCGGGGATGATGATCTCCTTCCCGAGAAGCTTCAGCATGTCCGCGAACGGCTGGTACCACGGTGGACCGACCCGCCACTGCACGCGCGCGGAGACCTTCCGGTCGATCCAGGTCGTCAGAAGCCCGACCGCGGCAGTGAAAAGCAGGCCCGGGAAGATGACAAAGTAGAGAACCATGCTCAGTGTCGAAGCCATCCTGTTACCTCTCTCGTTTGCTCGCTTGAAGTCGCGGTCCAAGCGGAATCGGACCCGTTACCTCTTCCGCCGCACGGTCTTCGCCAGGGTCCGACCGCCCCTCATCGGAGCGCTCCTCTGAGCCTCGATGTCACTGATGTCCTCGAACGTCCTCGCGCCGGAGACGCACGTCCCTGCACACATCGTGTCCTTCTCCTCGAGGGTGCGCCAGTCGCAGAGGTCGCACTTCGGCATGTTGTGACGCGTCTTCTCGAGGTCGATCGCGCCGAACGGGCACGCCTGCGCGCACGACGTGCACGCGCTGCACTTGACGTTGCTCCGAATCACCAGCCCATCGTCCCGCCGCTTGATCGCTTCCTGCGGACAGGCCGCCTCGCAGAGCGGCTGCTCGCAGTGCCGGCAGTTCATCTGCAGCACGATGTTGGTGAGGACGGTGGACGCCTCGAGATGGTCCTGGAGGTTGTGGGAGTAGTAGCATGCGGCAATGCAGCTCTTGCAGCTGATGCAGCGCCCGTAGTCCAGGATGTTTCGCTTGTTCATCCAGTTCTCCCTGGAATGCCGCCGGCGTTCGCTCCACCTGAGCGCCCGCGCGGCCCGCACTTCTCTCGCTACGCCTCGGGCGCGATCTTCGCGCCTGCGGCGGACACGTCGTACCACTTCGTCTCGGCGTTCGGCGTCCAGACCATCAGTCCCCGCGCGTCGGGCACGTAGCTCGGAATGGCAACGAGCCCGCCCGGCATCCGATCGGTGACCGTCACGATGAGGCTCGTCTCGCCCCGGTCGGTCGCGAGCGCGACGGTAGCACCCTGCTCGATCCCGAGACTCGCCGCGGCCTCCTCACCCAGCCAGATATCGCAGTACGGCTTCATGCTCTGGGGAAACGACATCCTCCCCGTGATCGTCCCGTCCCACCTGTGGAGCGGGCTCACGTTCTCTATGAGCGCCACACCGTCGCCCGCGTCCCCGCCCGCGTACTTCGCGAGCGCGGCCTCGGCGTTGATCTCGATCGGAGGATGCGTCGCCGTCGTGTGCGAGACTGCGAGGCTCGAACCGAGCTCGTTCGCGACGGCAGCTAAGATCTCGCGGACAGGTTTCGCGTCGCCCTGCGGATCGGCCAGGGGCTCGATCGTCGTCGTGATGCCGAGCGACGCCGAGTAGGTCCCCTTCGCCTCGGTCCAGACGGTCTGCGGCACCCCGACGTCGCTGTGCTTCGTCACGTCGTTCTCGAAGATCGCCGACGCGCCCAGGAACTCGAGAGCGTCGACGTCGTCCTGCCCGACGGCGCCGGGATAGAGCTGCACGATGTCGGGACCGAAGACGAGAAGCCCCTTGATCTTCTTGTCGGCGACGTCCTTCAGAATCGACGGAACGGTCGTGCTCGAGCTCACGCGCTCGTACGCCCCGACCGCGTTTCCACCGCGGAAGAACGGCGCGTACTTCCCGCCGACGGTCGACGCGAGCTTCTTGGCCAGCGCGCCCGTGAGGTACGCCGAGCCCGAATCGCCGAGCCGCGACGAGACGGCAACGACGACCTTGTGCTGGTGCTTGAGGTTGCCCGCGATCGCGGCGAGCTCGCGCGGATCGAGTCCGCCGGCCCGCGCCGCCGCGTCGACATCGACCTTCGGCACGCCCTGCGCGTTCATCGCGTTCAGGAGGGCAGCCAGGATGAGCGGCTCGGCCCCGGGGCGCGCCACGATGTGCCGGTCGGCAAACCAGTCGGTGTTCGTGCGATAGGGATTGATCGTGTAGACCCTGTTGTCCCTGGCCGAGTGACGGGCCTGGATCACACGCTTGGCGACGCACGGGTGTCCCCAGAAGACGTCGCCCACGAGGAGGAAGCACGTCGCATCGTCGAGATCCTCTGGTTTCGCGTCGCCCGCGCCCCCGCCCGCGAGGAGCGGGTAGTCGTTCCCGTCGTATGCCACCGCGAGGTTCTGCGTGCCGAGCGCGTCCCTCGCAAACGCCACGGCGGCGTCGTAGTCCTCGTTCGAGAGCTCGGTGCCGACGATGACGCCGACGGCCCCGCCTCCGTGGGTGTTCTTGATGTCACCGATCTTCCCGGCGATCTTGGTCATCCCGCTCGTCCACGGCACCCTCCGCCGGTTGACCGTCGCCGCCAGGAATCGCTTCGGATGAGTCAACAGCTCGAGATTGTAGTGCCCCCTCGCGCACAACGAGCCCTTGTTCTGTGGGGCCTCGGTGTCGAGGTCGATCCGCACGGGAACGCCCCGATCCATCTCCATCCCGAACCCGCATTGGAGGGAGCAGAAGAGACACGACGCCTTCCTGATCTCTGGCATTTCGGCTTCCCCTGGAACGTGTGCCGCTAGAATGGATCCTCGAACTTCGCAACCTGGGCGGCTGTCATGACCGGGCCGTCCTTACAGATGTAGTACTCGCCCATCATGCAGTGCCCGCACTTCCCGAGCCCGCAGCTCATGTTGCGCTCCATCGAGTGGAAGATGTTTTCTGGGTTCCACCCCTTGTCGAGGAGCCCCATGTTAACGAACTTGAGCATGATCGGGGGCCCGCAGACGCACGCGATCGCCGTCTTCGGATCGAACGGCAGCGACTCGACGTCGACCGTCGTCACGAGCGGCAGATCGTCGAGGAGCACCGTGACGACGCCGACCGTCCCCTTCCAGTCCGGATGGGGCTCGTCGATCGTCTGGAGGACCTCGGTGTTCTTCATCTGCTCCCACTTCGGCAGGAGGTCCTTGTAGACGATGTCGGCGGGCGTTCTCGCGCCGTAGCGAATCGATATCTTCTTGTACTTGTCGATGTCGTCGAAGAGGGCGAGGATGAGCGAGCGGAGCGGGGCGAGTCCCACGCCGCCGCCCATGATGAGGATCTCCCTCCCCTCGAAGTCCTTCAGGTCGTAGCCTTTCCCGTACGGCCCGCGAATGCCCACCGTGTCTCCTACCTTCATCTTCGCGAGCGCGTCCGTCACCGACCCGACCTCCATGATCGTGATCTCCATCGTCTCGGTGACGTTCGGATTCGAGGACGGGGTGAAGGGGGCCTCCCCCACGCCGGGCACGGTCAGCTCGACGAACTGGCCGGCCTCGAACGTGACGGGCTCCTTCGGACGGAACCGGTAGGTCTTGATGTTCGGCGTCTCGTCCTTGATGTCCTCGATGACGCTTTCGATTGGCCTGTAGAGGTTCTTCATGCCTTCGCCTTCTCCGTGACCACGTGCTTGAGGGCCTCACGCATGTCGATCAAGCCCATGCAGACGTCGATGCACCTGCCGCAGCCGGTGCACGTGACGAGTCCGTACCTGTCTCGGGAGTATTCGTACTTGCAGCGGAGCCGGTTCTCGAGCCGGCTCGGCAGGTTCGGCCGCGAGTTCCCGCCTCCGCCCGTCCGCGCGTATCCGATCGAGAGGCACGTGTCCCAATTCCGCGTCCTCTCGTATCCGCCCTTCGCCCGCTGATCGACGAGGATGAAACAGGTGCACGTCGGGCAGGCGCGGTTGCAGGCGCCGCACGCGACGCAGTTCTGCGTGACGTGCGCCCACGCGTCCTGATCCTCGCCCAGCTCGTGCTTCTCGTACGCGACGTCGACGGCGTACTCGGCGTTCTGGCGCTTCACCGCCTCGATGACCGAGTTGCGCTGCCGATCGCGATCCTCCTTGTGGTTCGGCTGGACCTCGGACACGAGATCATCCGAGCCCGCCATGAGCTTCTCACCCCTCTCCGAGCCGACCGTCAGGATGAAGCCGACCTCGATCGGCGAGAGGTTCACGTCGAACCCGCCCTTCGGGAAGGGCTCGCCGCCCACCTCCGTGCAGAAGCACGAGTCCTTGGCGGCCGTGCAATCGAGCGAGACGATGTATGTGTTCTTGCGCTTCTCGATGACGAAGGGGTCGTCGTACTCCTCGGTGAAGTGCTCGGTGCTCCAGTAGACCTTGTCGAACTTCTCTATGCCCCGTACGTCGCACGCGCGCGGCCCCACGAGGATCGTCGGCGGGGCCTCGACCTCAGCCTCGGAATCGCTTGACGGGTACTTCGCTACGACCTCGCGGGGATAGAAGAGGAACGACTTCGGAGTGTGCGCCAGGGCCGCCCCCTCGAGGCAGAGCTTCTCGGGGATCTCGTCCCCGACGAGCTGGTAGTCCGGCGTCTCCTCGTGGTTCATGATGTCGAAGGTGACCGGAACGTACACCCGGTGGTCCTTGGCCCACCTCCCGATCAGACGCAGGAGGTTCTCTCGTCCGATGAAGACCTCTTTCATCTCTGGCCAGCCCTCTCGCTTGATGTGTGCGTTGGGACCCACCCCTCGCACCGCGACAGCCTCGCCGCGCGATGCGGCGCCGAGTGACACACACAAACCCCGCGCGCTTCCCTGGCGGAAAGACGCCTCGGGGTTCTGCTATGGATGTGGCGTACGGTCGGGGTGTCCTGCCCTGGCCTGCAAGTAACACTCAGCCTTTCACTGATTGTCGCTCGCGGGTCGTACTGTCCCCCGGCTTCCCCCGTTCAGGCGGGATCCGACCGAGGCGAAAAGTCCAGTAGAGTGTAGCCAGCAGGAAGCGGGGGTGTCAAGCGGAAACGGGCAGGTCTGACGCGGCGTAGTCACGGATGGGGCGGTGGATTGCGGGGCCTCGTGGCAGCACCGACGCGCTCGGGCCGCGCCACTCACTTCCTCGTCGACAGGAACCTCAGATTGAGCTTCCCCTCCCCCGCCTTCGTGTCGACGATGTACTTGGAGACCCGCCCGAGAACCTCCTCCATGACCTCGAGATAGAGCCGCTCGTGGGTGGCGGCGCGTGCCTTCCGGTACTCGACGAGCGTGGCCCGGAAGCGGGCGGCCTCGCCGGTGGCGCTCTCGATCTTCTCGGTCCGGTAGCCCTCCGCCGCCGTAATGAGCTCCTGGGCCTCCCCCCGTGCGGTCGGTACGACGCGGTTCGCGTAGCCCTCGGCCTCCTGGATGATCCGGTTCCGGTCCTCGCGGGCGCTCGCGACGTCCCGGAAGGCGTCGGCGACCTCCCTCGGGGGATTGACCTCCTGG
>JALGVU010000482.1 GCA_025774545.1 bacterium
CGACCACCTCGACCCTTCGCCTGCTGATCAGGTGGATGACGAGCGGAATGAGCGCGGCCAGCGCCGCGGCGAGAAAGGCCCCGTTCAGAAACGTCAGGCCCACGTGGTGCTCCTAAGGTTCTCTGTGCGTGCGGGCTCGGATCCGCGGGCCGCTGGTCGGCGCCGTCGTCGCTCCGGCCCCGCCCGAGCACGCCCGCCCGCGCTGCCCCGCGACTCCGCTAGCCGAGCCGCTTCCTCTTCTCGAGATAGGAGAAGAGCGCGCGATCGTAGGGCGTCGAGGTCTGGATCGGAACATAGTCGATCCTGCTCTCCGAGCACTCGCGTCGCAGATGAGCCATCCAGCGATCGACGGCGTCGAGGTAGTCGCGTCGGATCGAGTACGGCTCGGTCGTCATGAGCTCGCCGGTCTCCATGTCCCGGAACGTCGCGTCCGCATCGAAGCTGAACCCGACCTCCTTCGGATCGAGCACGTGAAAGACGATCACCTCGTGCTTCATGTGCCGGAAGTGCTTGAGGCCCGGCAGCACGTCAGAGGGCTCGTCGAGCAGGTCGGATATCAGGATCACGAGCCCCCGCCGCTTGATCCGCCGGGCAAGCTCATGGAGAACGAGGCCCGATGTCGGTCTCGGATGACGCCTCGGCGCGATCGAGCTCCGACAGAAGAAGATGGAGCTGCCTCGGATTCGAGCGCGGCGGCACGAACTTGCGGATCTCCCGATCGAAGACGAGGAGGCCGACCGAGTCCTGCTGCTTGAGCATGAGGTAGATGAGGGCCGCCGCGAGGTATCGCCCGTACTCGAACTTCGAGATCCCGGCAGCGCCGTAGGCCATCGACGCACTCGCGTCGAGCAGGATGTGGCCTCGGAGGTTCGTCTCCTCCTCGTACTCCTTTATGTAGAGGCGGTCGGTCTTGCCGAAGACCTTCCAGTCGATGTGCTTCAGCGGATCGCCCGGCATGTACTGGCGGTGCTCGGCGAACTCCACACTGAATCCCTTGTAGGGACTTCTGTGGAGACCGGTCACGAACCCCTCGACGACGAGACGCGCGCGCAGCTCCATCGTGGCGAGCTTCGACACGATCGATGGATCCAGGAATCGTCTGTAGGAGTCTTCGGGCAAAGCAGTCTCCGGTGCGATGGCTCGCGGCGTCGCGAGCGCGTCAGGGTCCCCCGGCCTCGCGTCGAGAACGAGGTCGGGCCACTTCGCCTCCGCGATCACGTTCGTCTACTTCGCGTCCGCAACCAGCCGCGTGACGATGTCCGCCGCCGAGACGCCGTCGGCCTCGGCGTTGAAGTTCGTGACGATGCGGTGCCTGAGCACCGACTGGGCAGACGCCTTCACGTCCTCCGTCTCCGGCGCGTACCTGCCGCGGAGCACGGCCCGCGTCTTCGCGCCGAGGATCAGATACTGGGAGGCGCGGGGGCCGGCGCCCCAGCTGACCCAGTTCCTGATGTACTCGGGCGCCCCGTCGCGCGGACGGGTGCTGCGCGCGAGGCGGATCGCGTAGTCGAGCACGTGGTCCGGCACCGGGACCCTTCTCACGAGGCCCTGGAGCCTGCGGATCTCGTCGCCCGAGAGGACGATCTTGAGGTCCGGCTCGTACGCGCTCGTCGTCGACTCGACGATCTCCTTCTCCTCCTCGGCGCTCGGATAGTCGACGTAGATGTTGAACATGAAGCGGTCGAGCTGCGCCTCGGGGAGCGGGTAGGTCCCCTCGAGCTCGATCGGGTTCTGCGTCGCCAGCACGAAGAACGGGAGGTCGAGCGCGTAGGTGTTGCCGCCCGCGGTCACCTGTTTCTCCTGCATCGCCTGAAGGAGGGCGGCCTGCGTCTTGGGCGGAGTCCGGTTGATCTCGTCCGCAAGGACGACGTTCGCGAAGACGGGCCCACGAATGAACTTGAAGCTCCGCGCGTGGGTCCCCGGGTCCTCCTCGATGATGTCGGTCCCCGTGATGTCGGACGGCATGAGATCGGGAGTGAACTGGATTCTCTTGAAGGAGAGATCGAGGACGCCGGCGAGCGTGCTCACCATGAGCGTCTTCGCCAGGCCCGGCACGCCGATCAGGAGACAGTGGCCGTCCGCGAGGATCGCCGTCATGAGCTCCTCGATGACCCTGTCCTGCCCGACGATGACCTTCCTGATCTCGCCCAGGATCTTCTTCCGCGCGGTGGCGAGCGCCTCGATCGCCTCGAGATCCCCTCGGGCCTTGCCCTTCTTCCTGCCCTCAGCGTCCATGCGTTTCCTCG
>JALGVU010000483.1 GCA_025774545.1 bacterium
TGTGATCGAGGCAGCGTAGATCACCTCGTCGGACTGGTCGATTACGAGGGACTGGACGAGATCTCGTTCCAAGTCGTAGAGGCGCTCGAAGACCTCCACCACCTGAAGGCCCTCTTCCCGGTCGGCCACGTACGCGTGGTCGCCCGCAAGAGCGACATCGACAGCGCTGCCCGGCGTGTCGAGTCGTGCTATTATCGGTGCCGGGAAGCCCGGACTGCCGATCCAGAGCACCGAAAGACCGCCTTGGGAGTCCGCCACGAATGCGTAGTCGCCGGCGATGTCGACGCTCGTCGCCCGATCGTAAGTGGGCGTATACCACAGCACGACCGGAGCCGTGGGGTTGCTGACATCGACGACCGCGAGCCCGGAGAAGGAGGCCGCCAAGTAGGCGTGGTCCCGGGCGATGGCGATGTCGACCACATCGTAGTTCGTCGGGCACGTCCCTACGAGCACCGGGCTGGTCGGATCTCCGATGTCGAACACTAAGAACCCCTCCCCCGAGCCAACGTAGGCCACGTTGCCGGCGACGGCCACCGACCTGGGCCAGTGGTGGGCAGGAAGAAGGACGGACGCAACAACCGTCGGATTCGCCGGGTCGCTGACGTCTAGAACGACGAGTTTGAAGCCCTCCGTCTCCTGGTGGCCCCCGACGTAGGCGTAGTCGCCGGCAACGGCGAGGCCCTGGCCCGCCCAGCCGGTGTGCTCCCAGCTTCCCACGCTTACGGGGCTCGAGGGATCGCTTATGTCGAGCACCTCGAGCCCGTCGGCGCCCGCTACGTAGGCGTAGTCCCCCGCGACAACGATGTCGTCAGCACGCACGAGCGGGTCACAGTCGCCCGCATACTGCGGACTGGCAGGATCGCTGATGTCAATCACGTAGAGTCCCCAGGTATCCGCCACGTACGCGTAGTCGCCCGAGACCGCTACGCCGCTGGCCCGGCTGGGCGTGTCGCAGGTTCCCACGAGCACAGGAGGAACGACGACATCCGCGACGTCGAGAACCAGGAGGCCGTATTCGCCGCCTGCCAGGCAAGCGAAGTCGCCCTCCACCGCGACGGCCTGCGGTGCCGTCGCCGCGAAGACGTCGCCGGGCGTCGGGCTTGTTGGATCGCTGATGTCGAGCGCGTGAAGTCCCGAAGCGTGGTCCGTTACATAGGCGTAGTCCCCACAGATCACGACGTCCTTGGCAGCGTTCAGCTCCGGTGGATTGCAGCTCCCTGCGTACGTCGGCTCCGCAGGATCGGCTATGTCGACCACCTGAAGTCCACCCCCGCTGTCGGCCACGTACGCGTAGTCACCGGAGAGCGCCACATCGTACGCGAAGCCCGGTGTGTCGTAGCTACTCACGAGCGAGGGCGACCAGTATTGGCTGATATCGATGATCTGAAGACCACCCCCGTTGTCTGCTACGTAAGCACGGTCGCCCGCGATGGCGACACCTTGGGCGCTGCCCGGCGTGTTGTAGCTCCCTCTGGGCGCGGGCTGGGACGGATCGCCGATGTCGATCACCTGAAGACCGCCCGCGGCGCCGTCTGCCACATAGGCCCGGTCTCCGTCGATCGCGACGCCGTTCGCAGAGCCGGGCGTGTTGTAGCTCCCTCTGTACGTGGGCTGGGACGGATCGCCGATGTCAATCACCTGGAGACCGCCGTTTGTGCCATCTGCCACATACGCGTAGTTACCATCGATCGCTACATCGTTGGCAGAGCCCGGCGTGTCGTAGCTTCCTGCCAATAACGGGTTCTCGTCGCCACACCCGAGGCGATGCCTGGCGTGTCGCACGCTCCTCTCAGGGACAGAGCGAACGGGTGAAGCTTGATCTCGCCAGAGTCAGTGTCCCACCACGCGGTCGTGTTGCCCGTGTCGCAGTAGTCCCGCGTATTGAAATCCTCGGTGTACCGGCCGACAATGGCACTTGCCGAAACGCACCACACGAGCACGAGCGCAGAGAGAAACAGCAGTCCTACCACACCTGATCGCCGCTTCATGGTCGTCCTCCTTTCCCCTGCCTGCGCGGCCCAGAGGTCATCAGGTACCCGGATGAGCGACCACCATCCGACGCAGGCGGACAAGACACCT
>JALGVU010000172.1 GCA_025774545.1 bacterium
GTCGTCTCGCCGCAACCCTCCGCCGTCCGGCGGACGTCGTGGAGCCGCATCAAGGCGCTCTGGGGGCGCTGAGCCTCCGGGAACGCCGGGCGAAGTCGCGCGCCCGCTCGCAGCCGCCGTTTCCGCCGCCCTCGTTCGCCCGAATCGAGCCCGCTCTTCTTGACACACCACAGAATTCTTGATATAATCCGATGGGTGTGTGGGACACCGCTGACTGCCCCTTCGCACCCCGACGTTTTCCCATGCCCCAGACACGCGGAGTCCGAACGAAGAGACGGAACTCCACCAGAGCGCGAGCCCGAGCGCGCGGGCGCACCGGGCCGCTCCAAGAAGGAGGTACCCGTGCCCAAGCGTGCGTGCATGACCGCCGTCGCTCTCCTCGCCCTTCTCCTCCCGGCGCTGGCCGGCGCAGGTGTCATTCATCTCTCGGCCCGCCCGTTCGACCCCGTCGATGGCGAACCTGAGATCGACATCTCGCTCCGCGCGACGGAACCCGCGCCTAACGAGCGGGGCTACTACCTGGTGCAGCTCGCGGGACCTCCGACGGACGCGCGGAAGGACGCGGTCGCGGCGGCGGGCGGCGAGCTCATCGCGTACCTCCCCGATAACGCGTACATCGTGCGTACGAGCGCCGACGGGCAGGCGACCATCGCCGCGTCACCCGCGGTCGCGTGGGTCGGACCGTTCCATCCCGCGTACAAGGTGAGTCCGACGATCGGCACACACGAGTTCAGGGACCCGAGGCGCGCCGCCGATTCCTTCCTCACGCTCAGGGTTCGGGTCTTCGAGGATCTCGCCGGGACCGCCCGGGAGATCGAGGCGCTCGGGGCTCTCGTGCTCGCGCGCTCCGACGACGGCGTCCAGAAGCTCCTCGTCGTGCACGCGTCGCCGCTCCTCGTCAGCGCGATCGCGCGCGTGATCGACGTCTGGTGGATCGAGGAGAAGCCCGAGTTCCGTCTCATGAACGACTCGACGAGGTGGGTCGTGCAGTCCAACGTCTCCGTCAACCTGCCGATCTGGGACAGAGGACTCCACGGCGAGGGGCAGCTCGTGGCCGTGATGGACTCGGGTCTAGACTACAACTCCTGCTGGTTCCGTGCGACGGGCGGAGCGGCGCCCGGGCCCTCCCACAGGAAGGTCGTCGACTACTCGCTCTACGGCGGGAACGCCTACGACGGATGCGACATCGGGCACGGGACGCACGTCTGCGGGACGCTGGCGGGCGACCAGTCGTACATCAACCCGGGGAACTACGACTACAACGGGATGGCCTACAAGGCGAAGCTCGCGATGCAGGACGTGGGCGGTGACGACGAATGGTCGTGCATGGCGGGATCGGTGGCGATCCCCACGACCCTGACTCCCGCCTACAACGACGCGTACGCGCTCGGGGCGCGGATCCACTCGAATTCGTGGGGCGGCTCGAGCAACGAGTACGACACCTACTGCAACAACATCGATTCGTTCATGTGGTCGCACCCTGATTTCCTGGTCGTCTTCGCGGCCGGAAACGCGGGACCGAATTCGAGCACGGTCTCCTTCCCCGGCACCGCGAAGAACTGCATCACGGTCGGCGCCACGCGGCGCGTGCCGCTCCAGCACCAGATGGCCGGCTACTCGAGCCGCGGCCCGGCGTCCGACAGCCGCTTGAAGCCCACGGTGACGGCACCGGGCGGAGAGGCCGGGTACGCCTACATCAACTCGGCGAACAACCACATCGGCAACCCGCCCGCCCAGACGTGCTCGGTCGCGAGCGATCCCTTCCAGGGCACGTCGATGGCGACCCCGGCCGTCGCCGGGTGCGCCGCGCTCGCGCGGCAGTACTTCGTGGAGGGCTGGTACCCGACCGGCGCGAAGATGCTCGGCGACGGCTTCACACCGAGCGCAGCGCTCCTCAAGGCGTGCGTCGTCAACTCGGCGGCCGACATGACGGGGACTGCCAGCATCCCGAACCACGACGAGGGCTGGGGGCGCGTGCTCATGGACGACGTGCTCTTCTTCGACGGAGACGCGAGGGAGCTCATCGTCGAGGACGATACGGGCGTGAGCCAGGGCGGGACGGCCGTGTTCGAGTTCGACGTCGACTCGAGTGCGGTGCCGCTCGAGATCGTTCTCGTGTGGACCGACTACGCGGCCTCGGCCGGCGCGGGCGTCGCCATCCAGAATAATCTCGACATGACCGTCAACTCCCCCGGAGGGGCCGTCTTCAAGGGCAACGTGTTCAGTGGCGGGCAGTCGACGACCGGCGGATCGTACGACAACCGAAACGTCGAGGAGGTCGTGAGGCTCTCGAGCCCGCCGACCGGCGTCTACACGATCGAGATCGATGGGACGACGGTGCCCCACGCGCCGCAGCCTTTCGCCCTCGTCTCGACCGGGTCGTTCGCGAACTGGCCGTCGGGCACCGGGATCGAGGAGGACGACCTCGCTGGATCGGAGAGGCCCTTCGGCATCGAGGGAATCGCGCCGAACCCCTTCAACCCGTCTACCACGATCACGTACGCCCTCGAGCCCGTTCCCACGGGACAGGCGCGGACGACGCTCCGTGTCTACGGCGTCGACGGGAGGCTCGTCAGGACGCTCGTCGACCGCGTCCAGGATCCGGGCCGCCACGCGGTGACCTGGGACGGCCGGGACGCAGCAGGTCTGGCGGTGGCGAGCGGCGTCTACTTCTGCGAGCTGTCGTACGGCGGTGAGACGGAGGCGCGGAAGATCACCCTCTTGAAGTAGACGGACGCGGCCGACGCTCCTATAATGGGGCCTCCGCTCTGCGCGGGCGGGGGCCCCATTTCGTTCGGCGGGCGCGCCGTAACGCTGAGACGCAGGAGACGGGCGCGGCAACCCTGGGACGCAGGAGGGAGCGTGGCGATGAAGCGCTTCGGGAAGATCGTCTCAGAGCTCGAGACCTCCCGGCACCCGTGGGGCGTCTGGCTCGCGACCTTCGTGTCGCTCGTCGTCGTGAGGAATCTCATCGAGGGGGCGCTGGGTCCGGGCCGCGTCCTCGGGTTCAGCTACTTCACGTCACCCTCGGCGCTCATGGTGCTCGACCACTTCCTCCTCTTCTACGTGAGCGTCTTCCTCGCGATCGCCGCGGTCCTCGCCTGGCTCGCGCGCGAACGCGTCGGGCGCGTCATGAAGGTGATGACGCCGGCCTGGGCTCTGCTCCTCATCCCGCCGGTCCTCGACTTCATCATCACCCGCGGCGAGGGCGCGCGGATCACCTACGTCCTCGATCTCTCCTCGGTCGTGTTCCGCTTCTTCGATCCGCGCGCGACGCTCGAGAGGGTGTCGGTCGGACAGCGAGTCGAGATCCTGGCGGCGTGTCATCTCGGGATCGCGTACGTCCGGACGAAGACGGGAAGTTGGGGACGAGCGATCGCCGCGTTCTTCGGGATCTACGCCGTCGTCGCCCTCCACGGGATCCTCCCGAGCGCCTTCGCCCGCCTGGGCGCGCTCGTGACGTCGCACGCCGGCGCCCCGGCCGCCCTCGCGTACCGGACGGCCTTCATGTCCGGCGGGCTCGTGCTCGAGGAATCGCGGAAGTTGGCGCTCCTCTTCCTCGCGACGTCGTGCGCCCTCGGCTGGCTCGTGTTCCGGATGCACGCGCGCGCGAAGGCCGGCGCGATCGCGAGGAACCTGAGACCGCTCCGCTCGCTCCACTACGTCGGGATGACGGCGTTCGGGATCGCGCTCGGCTGGGCGATCTTCTCCCCCTCAGGCGTGAGCTTCGCGGGGCCCGGAGACTTCCTCGGAGCGGTCGGCGTCTGCGTCGCGACCTTCCTCGCGTTCCAGGCGTCGGTCCTTCTGAACGACGTCTTCGACGTCGAGGGCGACCGCCTCGCGGGCGAGCGGCGGCCGCTCACGACGGGCGCGCTCGAGCGCCGCGACGCCCTCCTCGCAGCCTTCATTCTCGCGGGCACGGCTCTCCTCGCGGCCCTGAACGTCTCGTATCCGACGTTCCTCGTCGTGATCCTGGCGCTCGCCGGGTCGCTCTTCTACTCGGCGCCCCCGCTCCACCTCAAGCGCTTCCCGATCGTCGCCACGGCCACCCTCGGCTTCGTCTCGCTCATGGCGGTCATGGTCGGGTTCTCGCTCTTCGCCGAGGAGCGGGTCTTCTCGCTCTTCCCGCCGCGCCTCGCGTGGCTGGTCGTGCTGTCGTTCGCCCTCGGGTTCACCGCGAAGGACCTGAAGGACGTCGAGGGCGACCGTGCTGCCGGAGTCCTGTCGCTGCCCGTGCTCCTCGGCCCCCGGATCGGCAGGGCCGCGGTCGCTACCCTCGTGCTCCTCGGCTATCTTGTGGTTCCGCTCCTCCTTCCTGAGAGCGGCCTCTGGCGGCTCGCGATCGTCTTCGGCCTCGGGAGCCTGGCGCTCGTGCTGACGTGGAAGAGGCCGCGGGTCGACCGCGTCCTCCTCGCCGTTTACCTCGCCTTCGCGGCGATCGTCGCCGTCACCGTCGTGCGCGACGTCGACCGGTTTCTCGGGAGTGACACCGCGCTCGTCGAGGCGAAGGCCGGGGCGATCCTGGGAGAAGGCGCGCGCGAGCGCGAGGATTGGCCCGCGGCGGCCGCCGCGTACGCCTCCGCGGTAGGCGCGCTCGGGGACGACCCGCGGCTTCTCGAGCGCGCGGGAGCAGCGCATGTCAGAGCCGGCGACTTCGCGGGCGGCAGGAGTCCGCTCCTTCAGGCGATCGCCATCGACCCGACGTCGCCGATCGCGATCGAGTACCTGGCGCTCGCAGAGCTGGGACTCGGATGGACCGCAGCGGCGAGGAACCTCGTGGCGACCGCGGTGTCGGAGGCGGTACGGCCCGGCATGTTCCTCGCTCATCTCGGGGAGATCGATCTCGCGGCCGGCGACCCGCGCCTGGCGGCGCTCCAGTTCGAGCGGGCGCTCAGGCTCGGTGAGCCCGAGACACATCTGCGCATCAGGCTCGCCGACGCGCTCCTGGCGGCCGGTGACGCTCCCGCTGCGCTCGCCATCTACGAGGCCACGGCCACGAACTGTCCCTCGGCGACCGAGGCTCGGGACGCCCTCGGGCGGTTCTATCACGCCGAGGGCGAACTCGACCGTGCCCTCGTGGAGCTCGAGGCAGCGACCTCGCTCGCGCCCGACTCGGCGCTCTCGTGGAACAACCTCGCGGTCGTGCTGCTCGATCTCGGGCGCCACGCCGAGGCGCTCAACGCGCTCGCGACGGCAGGCGCCATCGATCCGCGGCTCCCCGCCGCCTACTACAACCGTGCGCGCGTGCTCGACGCCCTCGGCAGACACGACGAGGCGAGGAGGCAGTACCTCCTCGCCCTCGAAGTCGATCCGGCCTTCGATCCCGCCCGGGCCGCGCTCGACCCGGGATCGGCGCTCAGGCTCTATCAGAAGTAGTAATTCGCCCCGGCGGTCACCGTCCAGAGCTTCCGATCCGACGTCTCGCCCCAGCCCAGAATCATGACGGTCGCCCGCCCCTCGAAGCCGAACCCGATCACCGGCGGGACGATCTCGAGACCGAGGCCGAACTCCCCGCCCGGCTTCCACTCCTCATCCGACTCGCCGCCCGAGAACTGGACGAAGTTGACGCCCGCGATCCCGTACCACTTGAATCCCGGCACGCCGCGGACGCCGCCGATCAGAAGGTCCGCGCCGAAGACGTCGAGGCCGTTCCCGTCGAGTGCCAGGTCGAGGCCGGGATCATCCCAGAACTCGTCGTAGTCGTTCTCCCCGATCTTCGCGTAGTAGACCTCGGCGCCGACCATCGGAATCGGGGGGAGGAACCGGACCTTGGCGCCGAGGACGGTTCCGACCGAGGCCCCCTCCTCGATCGGCCCGTTCGCCCCTCCGTACACGCCGATCCCGACGTCGATGAGCCCCGCGCCGGCCGGGAC
>JALGVU010000173.1 GCA_025774545.1 bacterium
CGCCATCACCATGGACGACAACCTCGCGGTCATCGACTACGCGAAGTGCACCAACTGCGGGATCTGCGCCGCGGTCTGCCCGACGCACGCGATCGTCGACGAGGTCAAGGCGCGTCCCAAGGCCGTCATCGGGTCGAAGTGCGAGGGCGTGGGCACGTGCAAGGAGGTCTGTCCCGTGAAGGCCATCCAGGGTGAGCCGGGAGAACAGCACGACATCATCCGGGAGAAGTGCATCGGCTGCGGGCTCTGCATGGCGGCCTGCCCGACCAAGGCCGTCTCGATGGTCGGCGCACTCGGCCACCAGAGGGGGAGGGACTAGCGTGACAAACGGCGCGAAGAGCGCGCACGGTGTTCCCGCCGAGGCGCCCGCGATCCCCACGAACAAGCTCCTCCTGTTCCTCCGGGCGGCGCGCGCGCCGTTTCTGACGGCGTCGGTGCTTCCCGTCCTCGTCGGGTCGACGCTTCCGTTCTGGATCAGGCCGGAGGGATTCGCGTTCAACGTGCCGCTCTTCATCGAGGCGCTCGTCGGCGTCGTCTCGTCCTCGTCCACATGGGCGCGAACCTCTCGAACGGCTACTACGATCACGTGAGCGGCGCCGACCCGTCAAACCCGAATCCGGGCGTCCTGAGCGGGGGATCGGGCCTGATCACGAGCGGCGCGCTCCCGGCGCGGTTCTTCCTGCGAAGCTCGATCGTCTGCTTCGTGCTGGGCGCCGCGATCGGACTCCACCTGAACTGGCTTCTTCCCGGGAACCTCGTCCTCGTGCTCGGGGCGATCGGGATCCTGTCCGCGCACTTCTACACGGCTCCGCCCCTTCGGTTCTCCTATCGCGGGCTCGGAGAGATCGTCGTCGGGCTCTGCTTCGGCGTCCTGCCGGTCGTGGGGGCGTACTTCGTGCAGGCTGAGCTCGTCTCGTGGAACGTGCTCCTCGCTTCCCTCCCCATCACCTTCGCGGTGGTGCTCGTTCTCTGGGTGAACGAGATCGCCGACCGAAAGCCCGACGAGGCGGCCGGCAAGAGGACGCTCGTCGTCGCCCTCGGCGGCCGCGCGTCCGCGAGGGTCGCGGTCACGCTCCTGGCGATCCTCATCTTCGCCACGCTCTTTGCGGCGGTCTTCACGGGGTCCCTGATTCCGCTCACGCTCGTCGCCGTTCTGGCGTTCGGCCTCGTGAGAGCGGTCGTGGTCGAGTGCTGGAAGTACCACGAGCTCGGCGGCGCGCTCCGCGCGGGCAAGCTCAGCCAGGCCGACGCGGAGAGGCTCCGGCGGGAGCGGGACGACGCGATGGCCGAGGCGCAGGTGAGCACCATGAAGCTCCACCTGGCGATCGGTCTCATCGTCGCCGGATCGGCACTCGTCGCGATCGGAAACTAGAAGATACCCCGCGGTCGACACCAAGCGGACGGCGGTGCCGAAGGAGGATCGATGCCGCGCGAGCGGACTCGTCTCTTCCTCGAAATCGCGGCCTTCGTGGTCGTGGCGGCGCTCGTCGTCGCGTTCGCGGTCAGGCGCGGGTCCACCCCCGAGAGAACCACCGAGCATCGCTTCATGATGGGAACGATCGTCGCGATCACCGTCTTCGCGGACGACGCGGAGCCGTGGCGTGACGCCGTCGAGTCGGCCTTCCGCGAGATCGAGCGGGTGGAGGCGCTCACGACCCGGTATGCGCCTTCGAGCGAGGTCTCCCGCGTGAACGCGCGCGCCGACGGCGTGGAGGGCCCGGCGGCAGGCGAGGACATGGCGATCGACGTGGAGCTGGCGTCGCTCCTCGATAGGGCGCTCCGCGTGGCCGAGGCGTCGGGCGGGGCGTTCGACCCGACGGTCGGGCCACTCGTCGATCTCTGGCCTCTCGATGAGATGGTCGCGCTCCCCGAGACCGGGGCGATCGAGGACGCCCTCGACCGCGTCGACCATGCGCGCGTCGGTGTCGACACGGCCGCGGGGCTTCTCGCGATCCCGCCCGGCTTCGCGATCGACCTCGACGGGATCGCGAAGGGCTACGCGGTCGACCGCGCGATCGATGCGCTTCGCGAGCACGGGATCGAGGCCGCGCTCGTCGACGCCGGCGGCGACATCGGGCTCCTGGGCGCGTCGCCCTCCGCCCGCGGCTGGCGTGTCGGCGTCAAGCACCCGAGGGAGGAGGGGATCCTCGGCGTCGTCACGTTGAGCGAGGGCAGCGTCGCGACCTCGGGCGACTACCAGCGGTACGTCACCATCGATGGGGTGCGCTACCATCACCTGCTCGACCCCGCGACCGGGTATCCCACGCGCGGCGTGCTGAGCGTGACGGTGATCGCGCCGCGGGCAACGGAGGCCGACGCGTTCGCGACCGCCGTCTTCGTGCTCGGCCCCGAGCGTGGCTTAGCGCTCGTCGAGGCGAGCGACGGGGTCGAGGCGGTGATCGTCACGGGGGTCGACACCGTCGGGGAGGTGCTCGTGTCTGAGGGGCTTCGGGGGCGGTTCACGAGGAAGCCCTGAGTGGGGCCTGCCGGCGGGGCGGTGCGTACGGGGCCGCGTCCTCGGGCACGGGGGCGGCGTCCTCGGGAAGGGGGGCCGCGAGCTCACAGGAAGGCGGCCGCGAGTTCACGGGAAGGTGGCCACGAGTCCACGGGAAGGTGGCCACGAGTCCACGGGAAGGTGGCCACGAGTCCACGGGAAGGTGGCCACGCGGTACGCCCCCGGGAATTCCCCGTGGCGGGCCGCCCACGGGCGTTGTATAGTCCCAGATACGGCATGAGCACGCGGAGGCCCGATCATGACCGAGGCGAGACACTGGCACGCGCTCGACGATGGGCGCGTGGCGTGCGATCTCTGCCCCCAGGCGTGCAGGATCGCCGATGGGAAACACGGGATCTGCCTGGGCCGGGTCAACGAAGGCGGCACGCTCTTCGCCCAGAACTTCGGCCGGTGCGTCTCGGTCGCGATGGACCCGATCGAGAAGAAGCCGCTCTACCACGTGTGCCCGGGGCGCGAGGTGCTCTCGATCGCGTGCAACGGGTGCAACCTCCGGTGCGATTTCTGCCAGAACTGGTCGATCTCGCAGGAGATGACCCGCACGACGGCGCTCCCTCCCGAGAAGCTGGTCAGGCTCGCGCTCGAGGGCAGCTCGTTCGGGATCGCGTACACGTACACCGAGCCGATCATCTGGTTCGAGTACCTGCTCGCCGCCGGGGCGCTCGCGCACGAGAACGGTCTCAAGAACATCCTCGTGACGAACGGGATCGTGAACGAGGCGCCGCTCCGGGAGCTCCTGCCGTACGTCGACGCGATGAACATCGATCTCAAGTCGATGAACGCGGAGTTCTATCGGACGTACTGCCACGTCGACGGGCTCGATGCCGTCTTGCGCACGATCCGCCTGGGTGCCGAGCAGAGCTTCATCGAGGTCACGAACCTCGTGATCCCGGGATTGAACGACTCGGAGGAAGAGACGCGGGAACTCGTGGACTTCATAGCGGACGTCGATCCGGCGATCCCGCTCCACCTCTCGCGCTACTTCCCGACGTACAAGATGACGGTCGGGGCGACGCCCGTCGCGACCCTCGAACGGGCGGCCGCGATCGCGCGGGAGAAGCTCCACTACGTCTACCTGGGGAACGTGGGCCTCGCCGAGAGCGACACGCGATGTCCGACCAGCGGGAACGTCCTCGTGAGACGTACCGGCTACGCGAGTGAGGTCGTCGGCATCGAGGACGGGAAGTGCAGCCGGTGCGGCAGGCCGGCCGATTTCCTGTGGTGCGACTGAGTCGACGATCGACCCCACGTGGGACGCACGCGGTACCGCGACCCCACGACGTCGCAAGGAGAGACCGCCGTGAGAGAGATCGGATGCGTCGTGTCCGTGAACGACGAGGCCGCCGTCGTGGCCATGCCGCTGTCGAAGGAGTGCGAGAAGTGCGGGAGCTGCATGATCTCCGGTGAGGGCAAGGAGGTGCTGCTCGTGGCGCACAACTCGGCGGGCGCAGGTCCAGGCGATACGGTCGAGGTCGAGATCAGCGCCGGCCGCGTCATCGCTGCGGCCTTCATCGTCTACATGATCCCCGTCATCCTGACGATCGTCGGGTTCCTGGTCGGGAACGCCATCGCGGGGGGAGACGAGAACTCGACCCTGCCGATCGTGCTCGCGGTCGCGTTCCTCGTCGTCTCGTTCCTGTGCGTGTGGCTGTACGACTTGAGGCTCAGGAGGGTCGAGCGTCGCGAGGCGGTCGTCACGAGGACCCTGTCGGGCGATGAGGCGGCGGAACACAGGCGGCGGACCGAGCCCGCGAACATCGGAGGGTAGTGCTTGTACAAGAGCTCCAAGCGGCTCGCGAACAAGGTCGCGAAGCTCGCTCTCAGCAAGAAGGCCGAGAACGTACTCTCGATGGACCTGAGGGGCCTGGTCTCGACGTGCGACTTCTTCGTGATCGCGGACGGCACGAGCGACGTGCACGTCAGGGCGATCGCCGACGCCATCCGCGACGGCCTGCGTGACGTGGGCGAGAAGGCGTGGCACGTCGAGGGGTACGATGCGAAGCGTTGGATCCTGCTCGACTACGTGAACGTCGTCGTGCACGTCTTCGACCCGGAGACGCGCGACTACTACCAGCTCGAGCGGTTGTGGGGTGACGCGAAGATCCAGAAATACAAGGACGAGTAGCCTCGGAACGGGCGCTGCGCGCCCTGGTCTCCGGAAGGCGGGGTGGCGATGGACGACGTGATTCAGCAGTTCAAAGACGCGATCGCCGCGTCCGACGCGATCGAGCTGATGATCCTCGACAAGGACCTCAGGATCGTCTGGATGAACGAGGCGATCGAGAAGGAGTGCGGCAGCCTGGACGAGTTTCGGGGGAAGACGTGCTACGAGGGGCTGGCCGGGGATCCCGCGCCGCACGAGGACTGCACGGTGCGCAGGGCGCTCGCGAGTGGGAAGACCGAGCGGTCGTTCTCCTGCGCTGAGGGCAAGCGTTACGTCGTCGTGGCGATCCCGCTCGGCGACACGCACGTCGGGGAGCTCATCGTGAAGATCCCCGAGGAGGAGTGACATGATCGGGCCGATTCTCGCGAGAAGGAGCATCCGGACCTACACGGCCGAGCCCGTGACCGAGGAGGAGATCAGGACGATCCTCGACGCAGCGATGGCGGCGCCGTCGGCGAGCGACAAGAAGCCGTGGCACTTCATCGTCGTGCGGGATCGCGAGAGGCTCAATCAGCTCTCGGAGTACGGCAGCCACTGGCAGATGCTCCAGGAGGCGTCGCTCGGGATCGTGGTGTGCGGCGACACGGACGTGTCGGAGAAGTACTGGGTACAGGACGCATCCGCCGCGACGGAGAAC
The DNA here is from genome assembly GCA_025774545.1 of bacterium. Classification (GTDB taxonomy): domain Bacteria; phylum Joyebacterota; class Joyebacteria; order Joyebacterales; family Joyebacteraceae; genus JALGVU01. The sequence goes on from JALGVU010000173.1 coordinate 5,314, forward strand.
ATCCTCCTCGCGGTCAGCATGATGGGATTGGGGGCGGTGTGGCTCGGTTGCCACCCACGACCGGAGAGGGTGGAGCCAGTGAAGAAGCTCCTCGGCATTCCCGAGGACGTCGAGCCGCTTGCGGTCATTTCGATCGGCCATCCGGGCGAGGAGAAGGAGCCTCGCACGCAATACGACGAATCGAAGGTCCACAGGGAGACGTGGTAGGCCTCGCCGCGGAGGGGACGCCTTGCGGCGCCCCGACGCGGGAGAAGGCCCGTAACTCACAACGGAAGGACGTGTCTGGTGAAGCGGCTCATGGCGTTGGCCCTAATAATCGCTCTCGCTCTCGTCGTTATCTCGTGCGCGGGGGAGGGCGGGATCCAGAAGAAGAGCACGCTCGCGACCTTCGAGGAAAAGGTCAGCTACGCGTTCGGCGTGGACGTTGCCTCGTCACTCACGCGATCCGGCGCGGAGATCGATCTCGCGGCGTTCGTGCAGGGGTTCCGCGACACGCTCGAGGGAGGCACGCTCCTCATGTCGGCGGACGAGGTGCGCACGACACTGCGGGATTACTCCACGCAGATGCGCGAGCAGCAGATGCAGGAGCGGGAGGAGGCCTCTGGCTCGAACCTGGAGGAAGGATTGGCGTTCCTGGAAGAGAACAAGACGAAGGAAGGCGTCGTCACGACGGCGAGCGGTCTCCAGTACATCGTGCTCGAGCAGGGCAGCGGCCCGAAGCCCTCGGCGTCCGACAGGGTCTCGGTCCACTACGCGGGGACGCTCATCGACGGGACCGCGTTCGACAGCTCGTACGATCGTGGCCAGCCGGCGCAGTTCGCGGTGGGCGGCGTCATCGGCGGATGGACCGAGGCGCTTCAGCTCATGAGCACCGGCAGCAAGTACAAGCTCTTCATTCCCTCGGAGCTCGCGTACGGCGAGAGAGGGTCGCCGCCGCGCATCGGCCCGAACGCGACGCTCATCTTCGA
>JALGVU010000174.1 GCA_025774545.1 bacterium
TCGCGGAACTCACGTATCGCCGGCACGGCCTTGTCCGCGGGCTCGCTGCACCGCGTGCGCGCCTCCTCCTCGAACTCGCGGGCCTCCCGGGAGGCATCGGCGATGAGCCCGTCAACGCTGCCCTCGTCGACCGGGCCGGGGGTGAGATCCAGGAGGTCGCGGTAGTCGACGAGCCTGAGCGCGAAGCCACGGATCCTCGAGAGTCCGAATCCGAGCGCCCGCGCCGATGCGACCGGCCGGGGCAGCTCGCGCGCGAGTTCACCCCGGAGCCACTCGTCCCAGGTGGACTCGAGGAGGATCGTTCTCCGGAGCTGGTCGGCCACCGAGAAGTTCGGGTCGACGCCTGCCTCGACGGGACGTTCCTTCAGAAGCCCGGCGCAGAACCCGTGGATCGTGCTGACACGGGAGCGATCGAGATCGTGGAGCGCCGCCACGAGGGGTTTCTCGAGCGCGGGGTCGTCGGTCCTCCCGATCGCGCGCTCGAGTTCCGTGCGGAGCCTCACCCTCAGCTCGGCGGCCGCCTTCTCGGTGAAGGTGATCGCGACGATCCTCGCGAGGCTCGTGCCGGCGCGGACGAGCGCCAGGAGCCGCTCGACGAGGACGGTCGTCTTCCCCGTCCCCGCGCCCGCCTCGACGAGGTAGGTCTCCTCGAGACCGCCGTTCCTGCCCTCGGCGAGCGCCCGGTGCTCGGCGTCCCTCGTGGTGGCCGTGATCGTCACTCTACCTCCGCCAAACCCTCGGTGAAGAACTTCACCCGTTTGTCTCCGTTCTTCATCGTCGCGAGTGCGAGCGCCGTCGACGCGCAGGCGTCGGCGTAGTCGCAGTTCCTACAGCGGCCGTCCTCCGGGTACTGGAAGAAGAAGCCCGACGCGATCCCCTTGACGATGAGACCGACGGCCTTCGAGAGATCGCCCGCTCGCTCCTCGAGCTGGTCCGCGCCGATCGCGATCGACGTTGTTCCTTTGCGCGCCGCGACGTAGCGGTACTCGGCGCTCGCAACGACGGCGGTAGGGTGCCGGCCCGCGAGCATCCGACGCGAGGCGAGAAGGTAGATCGGCAGCTGGAGCCTCCTCCCGTGGTCGAAGACCTTCCGGCCGCCCGACGGCCGTCCCGTCTTGTAGTCGATCACGCGGGCCCGCTTCCCACCCGACTCGATGTCGATCCGGTCGATCTTCCCGCCGAACTCCACTCGGACGTCGCCGAGCGCTTCGAAGGGAACGCCCTCCTCGAGCGAGAGCTCAGGGTCGTCGCCCTCGCGCGCTCTTCCGCCGAAGCGGGCCTCGAAGTACCTCGGTTCGTAGCCGGATTCGTCCCCGAGCTCGGCGGCGAACCAGAGCGCCAGGTTCGACCGGAGCGCGTCGAGCTCGAGCGCGCGCGCGCCGGGGTAGCCGGCCAGGCTCCAGGGGCCGCCGCGCGTGAGACGCTCGGCCGTCTCGAAGAGCCTTGCGCGGTCGTCGGGCGCGAGCGGAAGCCGCCCCTCCGATCGCTGCGTCTTCATGAACCGGTCGAGCACGGCGTGGTAGAGGCTCCCGCGGTCACGGGGTGAGAGCTCGAGCGCCTCCTCGGGCTCCTCGATCGGCTCGATCCCGAACACGTGGTGCATGAGGAAACGGAACGGGCAGGTCGCGTACTCCTCGAGGGCGGTCGCGGAGACCGTTCTTCCCTCGACCGGCCCGCCCCGCGCGAAGCCCGAGAGCTCGGTCACCGCGCGGAGCGCCTCCTTCGATGACACGGCCCCGTCGTACGCCGTGAAGTGCGGGCTGCTCCATCGCACGGACTCCATGGTGAGCCGGCGGGGGAGGGGACCGTCCTCGTGCACGAGGTAGGCGACCCCCGACGCGTCGCCCGTTGCGACGGCTTCGAGGATCGAGCACCCGTCGAACTCATCCCGCGTGAGCGCGTCCTCGCGGCGCGCGGGGAACCGTCTCGACAGCGGGATCCGCGTGACGTGCTCGCTCGTCTCGAGCGCATCGTAGTCGTGGCGCTCTCCCGTGAGCGTCTCGAGTGCCTTCAGGACGAAGATCGAAGCGATGCGCGGGCGCGCGGTCGACGGCTCGAGCCGCGGGAACGAGAGGATCGCGACCTCGGTGGCCGCCGCGACGGCGAGACGGAAGAGCAGCTTCTCCTCGTCTGCGCCCGCCGAACGATCGGGGAGGCTCGCGAGCGGATCGTCCCCGCGCGCGGCGTTCAGACGTTCCCGCTCGGAGTCGAGGAGGATCGGGTCCTGTCTCCGCGTCGCCGGGAACTCCTTCTCGACGAGCCCCGGGACGATGACGGCCCGGAAGGGCAGGCCCCTGGCGGACATGAGGTTCAGGACGGTCGGTCCACCGCGCTCGAAGGTCTCGCTCCGGGACCCAGGCTCCGAGAGCGCCCCGCGGAGGAGCTCCGTGAAGTAGGCGAAGCCGATCTTCCCGGCGACGCCCGACACCGCGCGAAGGCTCTCCGTCGCCTCGAGCACGGCCGCGCGTTCGGGGCTCTCTCTCGTCAGATCGCGAAAGGTCGCGGTCAGACGGTCAAGGAACCCGGCGACGGTGGAGCGGTCGGGCGTGTCGTCGACGTCGTCCGCGAGCCGGCTTGCGATGGGGAGAAGGGCGCGGATCGACTCGGCCAGATGCCCGTGCCTCGATGCGAACCCGCCCTCGGGAGACGCGCCATCGATGCGCTCGCGGAGCGACTCGAGGCGTTCGGTCCACGCGCTGGGACCGGACGTGATGCCGGCGAGCATCGTCGCCTTGTTCCAGTCGCTCGCGGGTGCGTCGAGCGCCCCGTTCGCGCGACTTGCGTCTGTCTGTGCGTCGGGCTTCCGGTCCGTCTGCTCGGCGGGCGTCCCGTCCGTCTCCGCGGCGGGGTTCCCGGTCAGCTCCAGGTTGCGCACCGGCGCGAGATCCGCGAGGCTCAGGAACTCGAGCACGTCGCGACGGGCGAGGTCGGACTGCATGGCCTGCGCGAGCTTGATGAGCGCGCGGCCCGAGCGCGTCCGCGAGAGTGGGGGAGGCGTCTCGAGATACGGGCGCGCCCCGAGGAGGGCCATCTCTTCACCGAAGAGGTCGGAGTAGGTGCCGGGCGTGCGCATGAGCACGGCGACGTCCTGGAACGGGATCTCGCGTTCCTCGAGAACGCGCACCAGGCGTCGCGTGTCCTCGCGGGCCTCGCGGGCCTCGCCGGGCGCAGAGATGACGATCGTCTCCTCGGGAAGCGTGATGTCGCCGCGCCCGTCTCCGGGCAGCTCGGTCCGCTCGAATCCGATCGACAGGAACCAGTCGAGCGTCCGGCGCGCGTAGCGGAAACTCTCGGTCTCGACGTACGGGAAGAAGACCGTCGCGTCGGCGCGCGAGGTGTAGGCGGCGACGAGGCGCTTCTGGAGGGCGTTGAGATCGTAGAACCCGTAGAGGACGAGCGGGGGAGGTGCGCCATCGGAGCCGGGTCCACCGGTCGCGCCTTCGAGGTCACCGCCCGCGCCCTCGAGGTCGTCGCCCGCGCCTCCGGGGTCGCCGGTCGCGCCTTCGGGGTCGCGGCCCGCGCCTCCGGGGTCGTGGCCCGCGTCCCCGTGCCGTCCGGTCGGCCCCTCGAGTCCCTCCGCTGCGGCGCGCATCACGTCGAGGTCGTCGGCCCACCCCTCGCGCTTGAGATGATCCTCGTACGACCCCCACAGGCGCGCGAACTCCGCGAACTTGTTCCTGCGCCCGCGGCCAAGAAGGCGGGCGTCGGCGGCCGCCTTCCGGAACGCGTCCGGGTCGTAGCAGGCCTCCTTGAGATCGCGGATCGTCCTATGGAGCGCGGACGCGAGGCCCGGGCGTTCCGCGATCGCGTCGAAGTAGCCGCCGCGCGCACCGCCCTCATCGAGGACGCGGCGCACGATGACGGCGTCGGCGCCCCTGGGGAGGAACGTCCGTCCCCCGGCGAGCGGAAACGCGACGCTCCGAAGCGCCAGGTCCCGGAGCGTCATGAAACGGACGTTCGCGTGTCCACGCGCACGATCCGCGAGCCGTCTCGAGAGCCTGCGGCCGAGGAGGTTGGTCGGGACGACGACGTGGATCGGGCGAGGGGAGTGGGCGCGAACGTCCCCGACGAGGCGATCGAGGAACGCCGTCTCGAGCGCGGGGTGGAAGTCGCCCGTGACGATCGAGCGCTCGTGCGCGCGGATCGTTGCCTTCTGCGCCATCCCCGGTGGTCCTCAAGCGATGACCGCGAACCCTTGCGAGTCCGCGGTCGCCTCGAGCGCGCCGACTCAGGGCGCCCTGTCTCTGTCACGGTCGTTCGGCCGCGCGTGAACGCGAACGGTCGCGGAGCACGGACGGCGGTGGAGTCCGGCGATGAGCGGCCTGGGCCGTCCACCCGGGCGAAGTCCGGCGGTCAGCGGCCCTGGCAGCCCTCCGCGTCGGACCCTCAACCGCCGTCGAGCATCACGCCGTCCCGATCGACGAACCAGTCGTCGGGATTCGCAAGATAGCCTAGCATGTCCTGAAGAAGCGCAAGGTGGTCCTGCTCCTCGCGGTACAGCACGTCGAAGAGATGTTTGGCCTCGTCGCTCTCGCACTCCTGCCCGTACTTGAAGTAGAGCGTCGAGATCTTCTCCTCGAGCTCGATGGCTTCCTTGTAGGCATCGGCCGGGTCGAGCTCGCCCGTGCCCTGATCGTCCGTGGCGTTCTGGTAGATCGTCTTGATGCTGAACTCGAGCGCCTTCTTGGTGGGCGAGTTCGGCTCGATCGTTCCTCCCTCTCCCTCGAGCTTCTTCCCGAGCGCCTCGATCAGCGCCACGTGGCGGAGCTCCTCCTTGGCGAGCATCTCGAAGGCGGCCCGCGCGAGCTTGTGGCTCGTGCGTTCCGTGGCCTGACGGTAGAAGTCGCTTCCGTCGCCCTCGGTTCTGAGGGCGAAGGCGACCTTCTCGCGGTCGCTGGCGTGGGACTCCATCGTGCCTCCCTTCCTCGACTGAACGGCATGTGCTCTCAAACGGGATCGTCGATCCGTTCCAGAACACCATGGTAGAGGATGCCCGTCTCCGGCGCAAGCGGGAGGAGGACCCACTTCAGGAACACGATCCTAGCGCCTACTTCAGAAGCACGATCTTGCGGGTCTCCGACTCGCCGCCGGCCGTCGCCCTGACGAAGTAGACGCCGCTCGCGACGCGGTTTCCGGCGCCGTCGCGCCCGTCCCACACGATCTCGTGTCGGCCCGCGCTCCTGGGTGCGTCCTCGGCCGTCTGGACGAGCCGCCCGGCCACGTCGTAGACGCGGACCGTGAGCCGCGCGGCGGTCGGGAGGGTCAGTGAGAACCGGGCGTCGTCCGAGAACGGGTTCGGTCGGCCCTGGGAGAGGGCGAGCCTCGTCGCAGCCGCGGTCGGAGGCCGGATGTCGACATCGAGTGGCACCGGGGTCTGGCTGAGCCCCTCGCCCTCGAGAGCGAGCCAGAGCGTCACGAGCGAGTCGGGGGCGCCCGAGGCGATGTTGACTTGGAGGCCTTCCGCCTGCGTCTCGGCGCCCGGCGCCAGATCGGGAAGCGCCGCGGCCGCCTGCGTGACGTCGATGAGCGAGTCCGGCGATGAGAGTGTGACGTCGACGCCGACGGCGTCGGCCGTTCCTCGGTTCTCGAAGGTCAGAACGAACGACCCCGTCTCCCCGGCGCTCGGGACGCCGTCTCCGTTCCCTCCCTCGCCGTCGTCGAAGGCCGCGTCCTTCACCACGAGCCACGCGAAGGCGACGCTCTCGGGAGGAGCCGTCGTGAAGAGGATGGCGAGACTGTCCGCGAGCGGCGCAGCCGAGGCGCCGTACCGCCCGTTGTAGAGGTACTCGATGCCGTCGTACTGCTGCGGATGTTCGATGCCGACCGTGCAGCTGTC
>JALGVU010000175.1 GCA_025774545.1 bacterium
GACCGACGACGTCGCCTCGTCGAGGATGAGGATGCCGGGGTCGTCGACGATGGCGCGCGCGAAGCACAACAGCTGCCGCTCCCCCATCGAGAGGTTCGCGCCGCCCTCCGCGAGCTCCGTGTCGTATCCGTCCGGCAGCCGCGCGATCATGTCCTCCGCCTGCACGACGTTGAGCGCCCGGTCGATCGACTCGACGGGAAGCTCATCACGCATGACCCGGAGGTTGTCGCGGAGCGTCCCCGGGAAAAGGTGGATGTCTTGAAGAACGAGGCCGATCCCGCTCCGCCACGCCTTCTGGCGGTACTCACGGATGTCGACGCCGTCGAGCGTGATGCCGCCCTCGGTCGGCTCGTAGTACCTGAGGAGGAGATTCGTGACCGTCGTCTTCCCTCCGCCGGAGAGCCCGACGAGCGCGATCTTCTCTCCCCGCTTCACGCGGAAACTCACTTGGTCGAGCGCCTTCGCGCCCCCGTCGTAGACGAACGTCACGTCGTCGAACGCGATCTCGCACCAGTCGTCGGGCACGCGCTCGCGCGCGTCGGGAAGATCGGGAGTCTTGGACGGAGTGTCGAGGATCGCGAACACCCTGTCGGCCGACGCGAACGCGCGCTGGATGAAGTCGAGCTGCTCCGAGAACATCACGAGCGGCCAGAAGAGCCTCCGCGTGTACTCGATGAAGAGCACGAGCGTTCCGACCGTCATGCCGACGCCGAAGACCTGCCGCGCGCTCAGGTAGATGATGAGCATCACGGCCGCGATCTCGACCGACGAGAACGCCCCCCAGAACGCGTACTCGCGGACGTAGACCCGCACCTCCTTCGAGTACTTGTCCCTGTTGAGCCTCTCCAAGTCCATCTTGGCCTTCTCCGTGTAGCCGAAGATCTGGAGGATCGGGATCCCCGTGACGTACTCGGCGAGGAACGCGGAGATGCGCGCGTAGAGCTTCCGGACCGTCCGGAACGCCCTTCTGATGTACCTCAGGAAGAAATACGTCCCGACGACGATCGGGGTCATGAGGAGCACGATCGCGAGCGTGATTCTCGCGTCCGCGATCAGCATCACCGCGAGCGTCCCGCCCAGGAGCACGACGTTCCTGAGGAGCGCGAGGGCAACGTCGGAGAACAGCAGCCGCAGCCGCTCGATGTCGCTCTCGACGCGCGCCATGAGCTTGCCGGGCGAGTTCCTGTCGAAGTAGGCCATCGACAGGCCCATGAGATGCGCGAACGTCTGCTCGCGAAGGCCCGTGACGATCGAGAGACCGATGCGGGCGATCAACACCACCTGAAGGTACGCCGCCGCCATCCCGACGGCGTAGAGAAACGCGTAGAGGAGGCCGCGCGCGAGCACGCCCGCGTGATCGCCCGCCTTGATGTCGACGTCGAGGACGTGCCTGATGATGAGCGGGCCCGCAAGCTCAGCCGCGACGGTGACGAGCATGACGACGGCCGCGAGCGACATGATCCTCACGTGCGGGCGGAAGAACGGGAGGATGCGCCGGATCATCTGCCTGAGCGGCAGATGCCGGATCTCCTGCTCGTCCTCCTCGATGAAGTCGTCGTCCCACCACATTGCTCGACTCGATCTCCTGATCCGATCGCCCTTGCCGTCCCGCGCCGGTCACGCCTGACAGACGCTGCCTCTCCTAGCCCGCCTGCAGCTCGATCACCGCCCTGATCGCCAGCGCGATCAACAACGAGTAGGTCACATTCACCATCGTGCCCGCCAAGAAGTAGAGTGAGTTCTGCCTCATGTCCTCTCGTCTCACGAGAGCCTTCCCCGCAATGAGCACCGAGAGCGCAGTGTACGCTCCCGCCAGCACGAAGATCACGATGAGGATGTTCTCGCACTTCCCGACAACCGCCCCGGTGTCCCGCATCTTCGCGTCTACCTCATCATCGAAGCCCCCCTGGAGATGCTTCGCAGGATTCCGCGCACCACGAATCCGCTCGTCAGGACAAGTGCGATCGTGCCTGTCACCGTCGCAACGAGTTCCCACCATCCTCCGCAACTCATCCTCCCACCTCTCCCGTCCCTTCCAGACGCTTCGCGTACTCAAGGAAGTGGCGCGGCAGTGCCCGCTCTAGCTTCCTTGCCTCCCGGTACCGCGAGCGGCCCAGAACCCCCGAGACCGCTTGCTGGCTCACTCCCAACGCTCGCGCCGCCTCGGCCTGGTTGCCGGTCTCCTCGTAGGCCGTGATCACCTCCTCCTGGCGCTCCGTCCGCATCCACTTCAGCAGCCAGAGTAGATTCACCTCCCCCTCGATCGCGACGTCCACCAGTTCGTCCCCCGCTCTCATCCAGAGCGTCAGACCGAGTCGCTTCAGTTCCGTCATCGCCCTCGCGGCCTCGTGGAAGGCGGGACCATCCATCAGCGAGATCTCCCCGCTGTCTGCCTTCACGTCGATGCTCCCGCGGATCAGCACGAAGCGCATCCCGGCTGGTTCGATCGCCGTCAGCAGTCGGCTCATGATGTCGTAGGCGCTGCCCAGCGTCCCCAGCACTGCACCCACCTCGTCGATGCCCTTCAGTAACTCGCACGGTGCCGCCAGTTCCGACCCATGCGCCTGGTTGACCTGACTGCACGCCCGGACGAGCCGCTTCCGGAAACCCTCTCTATCCGCGATCCCCCTCGATCCCCTGACATCTCCCAGCAGGACGTAGCCTCGTGCCGTCATGCCGAGCCTCCTCCAGCCTTGCGAACAACCTGACAGCTTGTCTTCCCGATAACAACTTCAAGCATTGTGCATTTCCCGGCTGCACATGTCAAGCCGAGAATCAACCTCACACCTTGTTTCGGGGACACAATACCGCATCTTGTGTCCTGCGGTCAGGCACACGCCCCCCACCCCCACGGCCCTCCCACAGTCCCGTACGCTCCGTGGCTCACTCAGGCCGCCGCCATTCCGGGCTCATGTGCATCGGAAGCTCCACAGCGACGCTGGCTCCCCCGCATCGCCCGCGACCACGTTGCTCCCGGCGTCTGCCACCCCACCTCGCCCGCACAACAGTGAGGCTCCCGCGGCGACCCACGGGAGCCCCGTTCCTTCGGCCGGCCCCGTGGCCGGCTGTCCCCTATCGAGTCAGATCTCGTACACCGGAAGCTGCTCCCTCAGAAGCTCGTAGACGTTCCGGTCGCCCGCGATGATCGGCTCGGCGGCCTTCGCGAATTCGGCCTTCAGATCGTCGAAGTCCATGGCCCGGACGCTCTCGAGGTCCCGTCCATTGCCCCCGTTCGACACCACGAACCCCGCCATGGTTTCACCGGCCATCTCGCGAATGAGCTGCCAGAGCTCCTTCCCGTCGCGCGCGGCGATCGCCCGTCCGAGGGCGAGCGAGAGCGACAGGATCGCGTTCATCCCGAGGACGCCCTTTCGCTGCATCGCGTGGATCACCCGGTCCTTGGGAGCGTCGTCCCCGAGCATCCCGAGCGACCGGGCCTCGCTGACCTCGAGCCTCAGGAGTTCGCGGTCGATGTCGAGGAGGCTCCCGAGGTCGCCGAGCCGCCGGCCGCGGAAGGCCTTCGCGAGAATCGTCTCGATGTGCGCGACCGCGTCCATGCAGCCCTTCCCGTCGTAGCGCCTCGTCTTCTTCCAGAGCGCCTCGAGCTCCCCGTCGTTCTTCCCGCGGATCTGGGCGAGGTCGAGTCCCTTCTTGAATCGGTAGGTGCCGTCCCCGGCCTCCTGGAACATGTCCGCGTGGCGTTTCGTGATGTCGCCCGGCATGACGATGCTGTCCACGTAGTGGATCGCTTCGTCGCCCCCGGCGGACGTCCCGAGCGGGGTCGATCCCTTGAACCTGAGCGTCCCCGTTCGCCCGAGGAAGAGCGTGGCGGCGGCCGAGGGAATCCCGGCGTTCGTCGCTTCCTCGGTGCCCGTCACCTCCTCGATCGCGAGGAGCCCGAGGAGCAGGCTCGAGATGTCGGAGTCGGCCGCGCCCGCCGCGAGCGACACGTCGTCATGGCCCGTGAGCGTGCTCACCAGCTCCTTCAGGACCGCCTCGGCCTCGGCCCTCTGCTCGTCGGTCGTCTCGCGTCGGCCGGCCTCCGCGAGCGCCAGGATCTCCATCACGCGACCGTACTTCTGGAGCCGCTCCGTGTTCGCTCCGCCGCCCGCCTTGATGCCGAGCGTGTTCATCGCCGTCGATATCTCGGCCTCGAAGGGATCGTTCGGCGACTTCGAGCGGTGCGACACGACGAGCTCCGCGCCGTAGGCGAGCGACGTCAGCATCGCGAGGACCGTCTCCGAGAGCGTGCCGATCTGATTCGCCTTGATCAGGGTCGCGTTGATCTCACCGTTTCTGGCCGTCTCCTCGATCGTCGAGTCCTTCGTCGTGACGAGGTCGTCGCCGATCACGAAGATCCGATCGCCCAGATCCTGCATGATGAGCTTCCAGCCATCGTGATCGAGCTCGCCGAAGCCGTCCTCGACCGAGAGGATGGGAACGTCGTCCTCCATCGCGCCCTTGTAGAGGGCGAGCACCTCGTCGCGGCTCATGTCGACCTTGCTCTTGTCGCGCCAGAACCGGTACATCCCGACCGCGTCCTTCTGGCCCGTCTCGATTCGGTACGCGTTCTCGAGCTCGGACGCCGCCGGATCGAGCGCGATCGCGACGTCGACGCCCGGCACGTACTCCGAGTCGAGGATCGCCTGCTTCATGAGGCGCCAGAGGCGTTGTTCCGGAACGCGGTCGCCGTCGTCCTTGTCGATGTACGGCGCGAGGCCGCCCTCGAGTCCGATGCCCATCACCTTCGCCCCGGGCGCCGATTCCAGGATCTCCTTCAGGCGCGACTGGAGCTTCACCGTCATCTCCTGCGCCTCTTCGTAGCTCGTGGCGGAGAGCGGGATGAACATGCTCTCCTGCATGCTGATGTTGCTCTCGGGATACTCCTTCTCCGTGTGGCGACCGCCCATGGCGCAGTTCCGGAACTGCCACGGGGCGCGGACCTTCGAGCCGTCCGCGAGGCCGACCTCCTGCATCCTCGTGGCGAGGAGCCGCTCCTTCACGGCCCTGACCTGCCCGAGCCAGCTCTCGGCCGAGAGCGCCGCGGCCGCAGCCTCCGCCTGCTCGCTCGCGACGCGCTCCCTCGCGCGGAACTCGGCGAGCTTGCCGCGGTCGGCGAGCAATCGATCGAGGAGTCCGACGAGCCCGGGTGCCAGGAAGAAACGGCCCACGTACATCGCGGTCTCGCTCCTGGTGGCGAGGCCGACTCCGATCAGCACGACGGCTGCGGGTAGGCAGACACCGGCGAGCCGCTGGCTCCAGACGGGACCGGCCGCCGCGACCGCGAGGTTGTAGGGGGCGTCGGGCGCGTAGTTGCCTTCGTCCTTCTTGACGCCGGCGAACCTGCCCCACGGGATCGTCAGAAACGCGCGGACGTAGTGCGCGAGCTTCGCTCCGGCGCCGCCCGCCTGAACGGCGTCGTACGTCTCCTGCGACTCGCGTGTCAGGGCGGTCACCCGGCCGGCGGTGACGTAGTGCCCAAGCTCGTGCACGGCGATCGCCACGTGCCACGAGAGGTAGAGCATCGCGACCGAGATGACCGTCTCGATGGACAGGAACATGAACCGGAGCGTGCCGAGCTTCCCCTCAACCGTCTCGGGGAGATTGAGGACGGACGAGATGAAGGCCGCGTGAAACGACACAAGCTTGTGGTTCGCGATGACCCAACCGCGCTCGAGCAGCCCCGCGGAGAATCGCCTCGCGCACTCCCCCGCGCGCGGACGACCCGCCGATGCCGCCACGGCTCCCGACGTTCTTCGCATCCCGAGTCCCTCCATCCGTCGTGTTAGGGCCTGTGGATGAGCTGCCCCTGCGAGCTCCGATGGACGTCGACCGCTGCCCCTGCGAGCTCCGATGGACGTCGACCGCCGGGTCCCCGGTGTAGACGAGGTCGCCGACGCTCGACAGGCTCGCATCGAGCTCGTCGCGCACCCAGACCGAGGCGTCTCCCGCGCTCGACAGGACCATCTCGGCGCGCACCGACTCCATGTCGATGGCACGATAGTCACCCGCGCTCGAGACGAGAACGTCCTGCACCTCGACGGCCCCGCCTTCGATCGTCACGTCGCCCGCGCTCGTGAGCCTCGCCTCGAGGCGCGTCGCGTAGAGCGCCTCGATCGTGATGTCTCCCGCG
>JALGVU010000176.1 GCA_025774545.1 bacterium
GGAGGACACGGTGGTTAGACGGACGGCGATCCCGATCGATACAAGAACGAAGCGGCCACCCATCTCGGGTGGCCGCTTCAGGTTTCGCGTTCGGTGGTGACTCGGTGTTCCGCGACGGCGCGCGGTGCTAGCGCGCTCGCGCGGCCCACCGCGAGCCGTCTACTCGCTTCCGTAGAGCCCCTTGATGGCCGTCCAGGAGACGTCCTCGACCGGACTCACGGCGCAGTCGCCCTGAATCGCGGGCTTCCCAACGCCGCCGTGGTACCAGACGCAGTAGATCCACGAGCCTGCCGGCTCCTCGCAGTCGAGGATCAGCCTCGGGTGATCGGGGTGGTCCTCGATCGTGATGTCACCCGGAATCCCCTCGTAGATGAACCGCAGCTTGCCGAGCGTCATGGTGCGCGTGGTCACGCACTCCTCGGGCACGATCGTGATCCCGGTCTCCCAGTTGCCGACGACGGTTCCCGGGACGTAGCTGTGGAAGACGTAGTTCGAGCCCATCCCGGGCGTCGCCCAGAGCCGGAAGGAGATCTCCGAGAATCCGTCGAGGATGCCCATCTCGAAGTCGAGCACGACGTACGCGCTGACCATGGCCCCCGGCGCAGGATAGGTGCTGTGGGTGCGGTTCGGGGGATCGAAGCTGACGTAGAGCTGCTCGGCCGGGATGGGGTTGGCCGACGCGGTTCCGACGGCGAGGATGCAGATTGCCGCCAAGGCGAGAGCTGTCCTTTTCACAGGCACCTCCTTGTCTGCGGGGCGTGTCCGGAGGTCCTCTCACTCCATCGTAGCACTTCCGCGCAGCTTGCTCAAGGCTGCGGTGCCGCTGGGACCATGGACGCTGCTGCCGGGGACCGCGAGGCCCGGCCGTACCCGATTCGCCTCGGAACCGGGCTCTACCTGCACATCGCCTTGATCACACTCCAGCTGGCCGGAACGAAGTCCGGTTCCTCGACAGCGGCCGCGTAGCAGGCGACACCGTGCGCACCGATGAGCAAGCCGCTCACGTTGTTGTCAGGAGCGCACGGCGACACGTCGTGGATCGTGAGGTCATCGCTCGACGACTCGCAGAACCAGGGATCCTCGGAGATGTTCGCGTTGGTCCCTGTCTGATCCCCCAGCGTACCGCCGTACTCACCGCCGGCGTTCCCGTAGACGTCGCAGGTGTAGACGACGGGTGCTCCCACACTGTAGATTCCCTCACCGTTCTCGGAAAACGCGATGAGATCAAACAGGAACAGCGCGTAGCAGTGAGCGGCGCAGTAGATGCCGCCGCCGGCTTGCGTGGCCGAGTTCCGGGCGAACGTGCAATTCACGACGTCCGGCGACGCCCCCTCGTCGCAGAAGAGGCCTCCGCCGTTCGCCGCCGTGTTGTCCGAGAACGTGCAAGACCGGAGCTCCGCCGTGGTCGGAACCGAGACGCAGTAGAGACCACCCCCGTCGGCAGTCGCTGAGTTCCCTGAGAACACGACCCCCTGCCACTCCGGTGACGACTCGGACAGACTCACTCCACCACCCGTGGTTGCCCGGTTCCCGACGAAGGCGACGTTCGTGAGGATCGGTGTCGATCCGCCGCCACACCACAGGCCGCCACCGCTCTGCGCCCGGTTGCCCTCGAACAGGACGTTCTCGAGAACGGGTGCGGAGTAATCCCCGCAGTATGCGCCTCCCCCGCTGCTTGCGAAGCCCCCGGTCACGGTGAATCCCCGGATGAGAGTACTGCCGTCCAGGCTCTCGCAGTAGAACACCCGGCCGTCTCCCGTCGCGTCGATGACAACGCAGCCGGCCTCCCCGGTTTCGCTCTGGAGCGAGACGCCTGACCTCAGCACGATGTCGTGCTCGTAGTACGTGTCACAGGAGACGACAACGGAGTCGCCGTATGACGCAGCGTCGATGCCGGCCTGGATCGTGGGGCATTCCGGCGAGGGGACATACCAGGTAGTGGCGGAGGCTCCAGCGGTGAGGGTCAGGAGGATCATCAATGTCGAGACTCGTGGCAGCCTGCTCACAGTGCCCTCGCTTCGGGTCGCGCCGTCTTGTGCCGTCGCGCTCAAGCCGCGGTCACGCAACAAGCCCGCGTGCCGCCGTCCGCACGGATATTGAGGTTCACTCAGACGGTATCACATCCACTCGCGCCAATCAAGGATGGCGCTCGCTCTGGACTGGGTGCGATGGCCCCGCTGTGTCCTGTCCCCGCCACGACCTCCCGGGCGGTTCCGATCTCTCTCGGGACCGTGTGGACGGGCGCTCCAGGACAAGCACCAGGGGCCGGGGCTCTGCATGTGCGCATCTCTGTGCGCCGGGGTAGGCGCAGTCGCCTGGGCTCCGGCCGCGCTCTTCGAATTCCGTCATGAGGGAGATCCATTCGCCCAGGTGGGGCTTCTCGGGGTTCCAACTCCTGACCCTCGGGGACGCCACATCAGGAGGGGCTCGCATCGGCGCTTCGGTTGTCCTGCCTCCCCGATGCGTCCTTCCCACGGGTCGGGCTCGGCAGCCGGGTGACCGGGGTGCGCACATCGCCCGGCGTGCGGGCGATCGAGTTGGGATCGGTTGCCTCTCGACCCCGGCTGCGGACTGAGCATCGCCGAACATACACTTTGAGTGACGCGTCAAGAGATGAGCATTCACCCGTTCTTGACACTGGCTGTGACATCTGATAGACTCTCTTCGTCCCATTGAATTCGGCATCACGATCCTGGCGGAAAGGGGGTAGGTATGTGTTGGCATCCCATCTCGCGCCGGTGTCTGCTGTCCCTGCTGCTGGTGCTGCTGTCCTGTCTTCCTGCGGACGCGGCGGTCCATCAGTACGTGGAGGACTTCACGACCAAGGCGTACTGCGACGAACTGAACACGACCGCAGACTGGGACACGGTTGCGGGCGAGACGAGACTTCCCCCCTTCGAGCTCACGTTGGTGGGAAGCTACAACACGCCCAGCCACGCCTGCGGTGTGACCATCGCTGGCGACTACGCCTACGTGGGAGATCAGGCTTCGGGTCTTCAGGTGCTCGACATCAGCGACCCGACAGCGCCAACACTCGCGGGGGGCTACGACACCCCGCACATAGCCCGGGGCGTCGCCATTGCGGGGGACTACGCCTATGTGGCAGACAGCTCTTCCGGTCTTCAGGTGATCGCCATCAGCGATCCGACGAGCCCCACGTTCGCCGGGAGCTACGACACGCCCGACTATGCCTATGGCGTCGCCATCGGGGGCGACTACGCCTATGTGGCGGACGATGACGCTGGGGGTCTTCAGGTGATCGACATCAGCACTCCGACGAGTCCCACGTTCGCCGGGAGCTACAACACGCCTGACAAAGCCCGGGGCGTCGCCATCGCGGGCGACTACGCCTATGTGGCGGACTACGAGTCAGGTCTTCAGGTGATCGACATCAGCGACCCGACGACCCCTGCATTCGCAGGGAGCTGCGACACGCCCGACCTTGCGCGTGGCATCGCCATCGCGGGCAACTACGCCTACGTGGCAGATGAGGCTTCGGGTCTTCAGGTGATCGACATCAGCGATCCGACCACTCCAACACTTGCAGGGAGCTACGACACGCCCGGCCTTGCGCGTGGCATCGCGATCGCGGGCAACTACGTCTATGTGGCGGACGGGTCTTCCGGTCTTCAGGTGATCGACATCAGCGATCCGACCACTCCAACACTCGCAGCGAGCTACGACACGCCTGACCTTGCCCGTGGCATCGCCATCGCGGGCGAGCACGCCTATGTGGCGGACGGATCTTCAGGTCTTCGGGTGATCGACATCAACGATCCCACGAGCCTACTGTGGGCAGGCAGCTACGATACGCCCGGCGAGGCCCATGCCACCGCCATCTCGGGCGACTGCGCCTACGTGGCCGACGACGAGTCAGGTCTTCAGGTGATCGACATAAGCGATCCGACGAGCCCTGCATTCGCGGGGAGCTACGATACGCCCGGCGCGGCTCGCTGCACCGCCATCGCGGGCGACTACGCGTACGTGGCGGACGGCGCCCCCGGCCTTCAGGTGGTCGACATCAGCGATCCGACGAGCCCGACGCTCGCGGGGAGCTACGATACGCCCGGCTATGCCTGCGGTGTGGCAGTCGCTGGCGACTACGCCTACGTGGGAGCTCAGGCTTCGGGTCTTCGGGTGCTCGACATCAGCGACCCGACAGCGCCAACACTCGCGGGGAGCCACAACACCCCGCACATAGCCCGCGGCGTCGCCATTGCGGGGGACTACGCCTATGTGGCAAACAGCTCTTCCGGTCTTCAGGTGATCGACATCAGCGCCCCCGCGACCCCTGCATTCGCAGGGAGCTACGACACACCCGGCTATGCCTACGACGTAGCCGTCGACGGCGACTACGCCTACGTGGCAGATAAGACTTCTGGTCTTCTGGTGCTCGACATCAGCGATCCCACGGCCCCAGCATTCGCAGGGAGCTACGACGCACCCGACAGTGCCTTCGATGTAGCCGTCGATGGCAACTACGCTTATGTGACAGATGAGGCTGCGGGTCTTCTGGTGCTCGACATCAGCGACCCGACGGCCCCTGCATTCGCAGGGAGCTACGACACACCCGATCTTGCTCGTGGCATCGCCATCGCGGGGCAGTATGCCTATGTGGCGGACGGATCCTCCGGTCTTCAGGTGCTCCAGGTCCTTCAGGATCTCGTGATCACCGACGCGAACGTCGCCCAGTCTCTAGACATCGAGCCTTCGGGCGACGACGTCGCCCGGGCAAGGCTCAGCCCCGCGCAGACTGACTCCATCCGTTGGGAGCTGAGCGCCGATGGGGGGACGAACTGGGACGACGTGCTTCCGGGCGACGACTGGCACGGTTTCGGCTCATCGGGGAGCGAGCTCCTGTGGCGATCGACGCACGTCTACGTCGGTGGGCAGGTGAACCCGGCCTGCACCGACCTCTCGATCGAGTGGCTTGACGGCTTCCCGTGGACTGATTCGATCGTCGACATCCCGAGCGACCAGGGCCTGCAGGTGAGAATCACATGGTCTGGAAGCGGATACGACTACCTTGGAAGCCCGACACCGATCACGGAGTACGGGGTCTACAGGAGAATCGATGACACCGCCTCGGGGCCTCGTGCTCACACGAGGGACGCAGTCGAGGCGAATGGGTCGGAGTTGCCGGCCCGAGACTGGGAGCGGCCTAGCCGCTATCCTCCGGGTGACTGGGATTTCGTTGGCGATGTGCCTGCGTGTTGCGAAGACGAATACTGGGCAGTCGTTCCCACACTGGTTGATTCGACGGCATCTGGTGGTCTGCAGTACTCCGTCTTCTTCGTGAGGGCGCTCACCGAGACCGCCGGGATCTACTTCGATTCCCCTCCCGACAGCGGCTACTCCGTGGACAACCTCGCTCCGGGGGTGCCCGATGGGTTCGCGGTCGAGTACCACACCGGATCTGGAAACATGCTCGTGTGGGAGCCCTGTTCCGACGCGGACTTCGATTACTTCAGTGTCTATCGGAGCGAGGACGAGGGATTCGAACCGGGCCCGGAGAACCTCGTGTACATGACGATAGACACGGGCTGGCTGGATCCCGAAGGGACGGGGTGGCACCACTACAAGATCAGCGCGTCCGACCACGCCGGGAACGAGAGCGATCCGACTCCGCCCGAGCATGTGACGGGCGTGGAGGTTCCTCTCCCGAGCGCGTACGCCTCGAGTCACAACTTCCCCAATCCCTTCAACCCCGCGACGCAGATCATGTATCAGGTACCTACGCCGGGAGGGCACGTCACGCTTCAGATCTACGATCCGGCCGCCCGGCTCATCAGGACGTTGGTGGACGAGTGGGCAC
>JALGVU010000484.1 GCA_025774545.1 bacterium
CCGTAGACGCACGAGTGCGTGACGATCGCCTCCGCCCCGTCGGCGCAGTAGATGCCTTCCCCACCCGTCGAGAACGCCACGATCGTGTTCTCGATGGATGGCGACGCGCCGTTCGCCGAGGCGACGCCCCCACCGTTCCCTCCGGCCGAGCACCCGTAGATCGTGACGTTCGTGAGCCGGGGAACGGTCGAGCCGCAGAAGATGGCGCCTCCGTCGGCGCCTGCGGCGCAGCCAGCGATGGTGACGTCATCCAGAACAGGCGAGGCCCCTCCCGCACAGGTCAGCCCGCCGCCGTTCCCCGTCGCGCTGCAGTCCTCGATCACGAGGTTCTTGAGCGTCGGCGAGGAGTTGAAGAAGCACCGCACGCCGCCGCCGGCCGCGGATGCTCCGTTTCGGATCGTGAAGCCGTCGACCACGGCCTCGGGCGACTCCTGCCCGTGGAAGTGGAAGCCGCGGCCGAGCCCCTCGCAGTCGATGATCGTCGCCTCCAGCCCCGCCTCCGACTCGAGCAGGAGGTCCTTCCCTCCGAAGTCGAGATCGCGGTTCTCGTCGCCCGTGTAGGTGCCGGGCGCCACGCGGACGATGGCGCCGTCGGGCGCGGCGTCGAGCGCCGGCTGGATCGTCGTGTGCTCGCCTCCGCCCCGTCGGCGCAGTAGATGCCTTCCCCACCCGTCGAGAACGCCACGATCGTGTTCTCGATGGATGGCGACGCGCCGTTCGCCGAGGCGACGCCCCCGCCGTTCCCTCCGGCCGAGCACCCGTAGATCGTGACGTTCGTGAGCCGGGGAACGGTCGAGCCGCAGAAGATGGCGCCTCCGTCGGCGCCTGCGGCGCAGCCAGCGATGGTAACGGATTCCAGGACGGGCGAGGCCCCTCCCGCACAGACCAGCCCGCCGCCGTTCCCCGTCGCGGCGCAGTCCTCGATCACGAGGTTCTTGAGCGTCGGCGAGGAGTTGAAGAAGCACCGCACGCCGCCGCCGGCCGCGGCCGACCCGTTCCGGATCGTGAAGCCGTCGACGACGGCCTCGGGCGACTCCTGCCCGTGGAAGTAGAAGCCGCGGCCGAGCCCCTGGCAGTCGATGATCGTCGCCTCCGCCCCCGCCTCCGACTCGAGCACGAGGTCCTTCCCTCCGAAGTCGAGATCGCGGTTCTCGTCGCCCGTGTAGGTGCCGGCCGCCACGCGGACGATGGCGCCGTCGGGCGCGGCGTCGAGCGCCGGCTGGATCGTCGTGTGCTCGCCTCCTCCCCCGACGTCGACGGTGATGATCGTGTGCGGCCGGAACGATACCCCGGTGTATATGCCCCACTGCTGTCCCGCGGCCATCGGCACGAAGTCGCACCACCGGATGACGTCCGCCGGCGGCCACGTGTCGAGGCAGCCGTACTGCTGGGTCGGAGTCTCGCGATAGCCGACGACCGTCACGAAGTGGTCGGTGGCTCCGTCCCCCGAGCAATCCACGAGGAAGCACATCGGTCGGCCGCCATCGATCTCGGTCGTGAGCACCTCCCACGTCAGCTCTCCGGCGAAGATCTCGTGCTCGGCGTAGCTCGGTCGGTAGTCGGGGTTCCGCATCTGGACGTATGAGACGAACGACGTCCCGATGTGCGTCGTGTAACTCCACCCGTACAGGCTCCCCCACGAACTCCGGGATGTATTCATGAAGTCTGCGAGGCAGTCGTCCGCGTGCTCGTCGCCCGCCGGCGGCTCAGATCGGCTCGCTGTAGTCCTCGTAGTGCCCGGGGTCCGTCTCGGTCCTCTCGGAGGCGATCGCCTGGTTGACCTCCTCGGTCTGCGTGGCCGCGCTGCCTGGGATGAGGTCGTCGTAGCCCTGCCCGTCGTAGTAGCCGAGGGTCATGCCGACCGCCGTCGGCGCGCAGCCGTGACGCCACTCGTACCCGGGGACCCCGGAGATGACCGTCTCCCTCACGCCCGGAGGAGGCGGAAGCCGGAGCTTCGGAGCGACGCCTGGCGGAGGAACCGGCCCCGTCGTGCTCTGCTGCGGTCCGGTGGGCGGCGTGTAGCCGAACGCGGCCGACGCGCACAGCACGACGACGGCGAGGACCAGGACGATGGCTCTCGGGCGCATGGGAGCCTCCGGATGGTGCGGGATCTCGTGAGGTTCAGGGTCAGGTCAGCAACTCGAGGATACCCGGTTCGTGCGCGTTCGTCAAGAATGTGGCGGCGGAAGCGTCCGCCATCTCGTCTCGGCCGACGCGACCCGCGGCCGAGACGGCCGGCCGCGATCGGCGGCGGCCCCCGACAAGCGGAAACCCGCCCTTCCGGACGGGTTCCCTGGTCCTGCTATCGCTCGCATCGCCGCACCGAGGGCGGCGCAGTCCCCGTTCAGACTACTTCATCAGAAGGAGCTTCTGATCCCGTCGACCAGCGTCCTGACGCGCCGGCCGCGGAGGTCGTAGATCGCGAGAGCGACGTGCCCGACGCCGTCCGGCACATCGTAGGCCACCGTCGTGCGCTGGGCAAACGGGTTCGGGCTCGGCGCTGAGAGGTGCGCGGTCGTTCCGCTCGGCGTGTCGACTCCGGACTCGTCGCTCAGGCGGAACCGGCGGGTCTCGAACGCCTTGCGGTCGTGATAGTACGCCCATCCCTGCGAATCGAAGTTGGACATCCACGTGATGCCC
>JALGVU010000485.1 GCA_025774545.1 bacterium
GTCAGCACATTCACCGTGAAGCCTGCGTCCTCGGCGCATTCCGCGTAGTACTCGGTCGCGCCCGAGGCGCTCTCGTCCGACCAAGCGACGGTGTTCGTCGAGCCCTCCGTGAACTCGGGCTCTGGTACCAGGGTCGGGACCTCCGGCGCGCTCGCGTCGACGACCGTCGATGCGTCCGCCGCGCTCGGAGCGGCCTCGACGTTCCCGACGGCGTCCGTACCCATAGTGTAGAAGTCATAGGCGCCGTCGTCCGGCGCCACGAACGCGATCGGACTCGACGTGTAGGTGGTTCCATACTGCACGTAGCCGCCGTCGTCGAGCTGGTAGTAGAGCGCAACGTTGTCGACACCGCTCGTCGTGTCGTCGGCCGTGTACGGCACGTCGAACGACAGAGACGACTGGGTCGCTGCGAGCGCGTCGACCGCCGTCGCGGGCGCGCTGTCATCCTGCGTCGAGCGCTCGATGTTCGACCAGTCGCTCTCGTTCTCCGCCTCGTCGCGGGCCTTCACGCGGTAGTGGTAGGCCTGACCGTCTGCGAGTCCATCGAACTCGTACTCGGTCTCGCCGATCCAGTCGCTCGTGAGGACGTTCTGCGTGAACAGCGAGTCCTCGGCGCACTCCGCGTAGTACTGCGTGCTGTCGGCCCGCGCCACGGGGATCGACCACTCGACCGTGTTCGAGAGGCCCTGCGTGTACTCGGGCTCCTCGAAGAGCTGAGGCACGTCGGCCGCGGTCGTGTCGACGACCGTCGAGGCGTCTGCGGTGCCCGGCGCGTCCTCGATGTTCCCCACTAGATCCGTTCCGATCGTGTAGAAGTCGTACGCACCCTCTGAGGACGCCGTGAAGCTGACGGGACTGACCGTGTACGTGGTCCCGTACTGCACATACCCGCCGCCGTCCATCTGATAGAAGAGCGAAACAAAGTCGACGCCGCTCGTCGCATCGTCGGCGGCGAACGCCACGTCGAACGTCATTTCCGCCTGATACGCGCCCGGGTCGCCAGCGGCCGTCACCGGCGCCGCGTCGTCCTGCGTCGAATTTTCGACGTTCGACCAGGGGCTCTCGACGAGCTCGGTGCGTCTCGCCTTCACTCGGTAGTAGTAGACCTGGCCGTCAGTGAGTCCAACGAACTCGTGGGACGTCTCGGCGATCCACGCCGTCCCGACGACGTTGATCGTGAAGTCCGCATCCTCGGCTGCTTCAGCAAGATACTCGAGCGCCCTCGAGTCGCCGGCCCACGCTCCACCGCGACGCATCCCCCACGACACGGTGTTCGTGACTCCCTGCGTGTACTCGGGCTCCGCGGCAAGAAGCGGAGCGGCGACCGCCGAGGTGTCGACCACGGTCGAGGCGTCGGCCGAGTCGGGAGCGGCCTCGACGTTCCCCACGAGGTCGAAGCCAATCGTGTAGAAGTCGTACGCGCCGGTGCTCGGCGCGACGAACGCGATCGGGCTCGTGACGTGACCCGCTCCGAACTGCGCGTACCCGCCGGCGTCGACCTGGTAGTAGAGATGCACGCTGTCGACGCCACTCGTCGCGTCGTCGGCCGTGTACGGAACGTCGAACGCGAACGAAGGCTGGAGGGCACCCGGATCCTCGGCCGCCGTCACAGGCGCCGAGGTATCCTGCGCCGAGCTCTCGAGCGCCGACCAGTCGCTCTGGTTGAACGCCGGATCGCGCGACTTCACGCGGTAGTAGTAGAGCCGTCCGTCGTCCTCGGCGGCCTCGGCGTAGTATCCGTTCGCTCCCGAGGCGCTCTCATCGGACCACGTCACCTCGTTCGTGACACCCTGCGTGTAGGGAGGCTCGGCCGCGATCGTCGGGACCGCGGGAGCCGTCGTGTCGACCACCACCGACACGTCGGCAGAGTCCGGAGCGGCCTCCACGTTCCCCACGAGATCGAATCCGATCGAGTAGAAGTCGATCGTGCCCTCGGACGGTGCGGTGAAGTCGATCGGGCTCGTCGTGTACGAACCCGGGTACTGCACGTACCCGCCGCCGTCGACCTGGTAGTAGAGATGCAGGCTGTCGACGCCGCTCGTCGCGTCGGTCGCGACGAACGGAGCCGGGAACGTCAGCACCGTCTGGTACAGACTCGGCGCCCACGCCTCCGTCTCCGGAGCCGTCGCGTCCTGCGTCGAGTACTCGCGAGCGGACCAGCCGCTCTCCGCACGCAGCACGTCGTCCCGCGCCTTCACGCGGTAGTAGTACGTCACCGTGTCGGCCAATCCTGCAAACTCGTGCGTGACACCTGCGATCCAGTCG
>JALGVU010000486.1 GCA_025774545.1 bacterium
CAAGCTGAGGGACCCGGCGACGCACGTCGGCGCGAGCATCCTGGTGCTCGTCGCGGCGGCCGCGCTCCTCATCGTATCGGGGATGGGTCCCGGCGGCCCCTGACGCGCCCCAAGAGCTGGGAGCTGCGTCCGAGAACAGGAGTCGCATCGGAGAACCGGCATGCTCATCGACGCCCACGCGCATCTCGATCGATACGGGGACGATCTTCCCGGGGCTCTGAGGGAGATCGACGAGCTTCGGATCCTCACACTCACGAACTCGATGGACACCCCATCGTACCGGGCGAACCTCGAGATCGCCGGGCGTTCGCCCCTCGTGCTCCCGAGTTTCGGCGTGCATCCCTGGAACGCCGGGGACTACGTCGGCCGTCTCGACGAGCTCGAGGCGCCGGTCCGCGAGAGCGCAATCATCGGCGAGATCGGACTCGACCACCGCTTCGTGGAGGACGCCGAGCGCTACCCGGCGCAGCGTGAGGTTTTCGAGTTCTTCCTCGCCGCCGCGAGCGCGCAGGGGAAGCTCGTGAACCTCCACACGTCGGGGGCGGAGGAGCTCGTGCTCGAATCGCTCGTGCGCCACGGGATCGAGCGCGCGATCGTCCACTGGTACGCGGGCCCGCTCGACACGCTCGCGAAGCTCATCGACCGCGGAACGTACGCCACGATCGGGGCCGCGGTCCTCTCCTCGGAGCACGTTCGCTCAATCGCGCAGAAGATCCCCGATGGGCTCCTGCTCACGGAGACGGACAACCCCGGGGGATCCAAGTGGCTCACGGGCGAGCCGGGAAGGCCCCGCCTCATCGAGGAGGTCGTCCGCGCGTTGGGCGAGGTCAGGGGAACGCGGCCTCAGTCCTCGCGGGAGCGTAGACTCGACCGCCACGAAGTCCGAGAGACAGGGGAGCAGCACCATGCCGACCAACGATCCGGACCGCGTCATCCGAGGTGAGGTCGTCGTCGACGCCGATGTCCAGGAGGTCTGGGACGCCTGGACGACCGAGGACGGCATCACGTCGTTCTTCGCGCCGGCCTGCCACGTCGAGCCTCGCGTCGACGGGGCGTACGAGATCTTCTTCCTCCCGGACGCCGAGCCCGGCTCGAAGGGCGGCGAGGACCTGCGCGTCCTCACGTTCGAGCCCGGGAAGATGCTGTCGTTCACGTGGAACGCGCCGCCCCACATGCCGTACGTGCGGCGACAGCGGACGAGCGTCGTCCTGCGGTTCGCCGTGACGGAGGACGGGCGCACGAGGGTGACACTCACGCACGGCGGATGGGGCGAAGGGAACACGAGCGCGTGGAACGACGTCGTCCTGCCGAGGCTCGCCCACCGGTTCTCGGTGGGTCCGGTCGACTGGGACGATCCGCCGCGACAATGATGGACCTGGGCACTGCGACACGAAGGAGCAGGAGCGCACGACGGGGAATCGGACGAACGCGACGTTCGACACGGTCGTGATCGGCACGCCGAAGACGGCGGAGCTGGCGGAGTTCTACGGCAAGGGGCTCGAACTCGGCGCGCGCCCGGCAGCCGACGAGGAGGCGACTCCGTGAGCGTCTCGATCCGCAGCATGACCATCGGTGACTACGACGACGTCGCCGCCCTCTGGCACGGCGCGCCGGGCGTCGGCCTCTCGGATGCCGACTCGCGACGGGGCATCGCGCAGTTCCTCGAGAGGAACCCCGGGCTCTCGCTGGTCGCGCACGACGGGGACCGGCTCGTGGGCGCCGTCCTCTGCGGACACGACGGCCGGCGCGGTGTCATCACCCACCTCGCGGTCGAGCCGGCGCGCAGGCGAGAGGGGATCGGGAGGAACCTCGTGGAACGCTGCATCGCCTCCGTGGGCGCGCTCAGAATCGAGAAGTGCCACGTCTTCGTCTTCGCGGAGAACGAGGAGGCGATCACGTTCTGGAAGGAGGGCGGCTGGCACGAGCGGGTCGAACTCCGGCTCCTGTCGAGGTACACCACATGAGACACGCCCTCACCACAGGTTTGAGCTTCGGCATGACCTCAGGGATCATCACGACCCTGGGACTCATGGTCGGGCTGCATTCGGGCACGCACTCGAGACTGGCCGTGATCGGCGGCATCCTCACGATCGCGATCGCGGACGCATTCTCGGACGCGCTCGGGATCCACATCTCCGAGGAAGCGGAGAACGTCCACACGCACCGGCAGATCTGGGCGGCGACGCTGTCCACATTCGCCGCCAAGCTCGTCTTCTCGCTGACCTTTCTCGTGCCGATCTTCTTCTTCGATCTCAGAACCGCGATCGTGATCGGCATCGCGTGGGGACTCGGGATCCTCGGCCTCACGAGCTACGGCCTTGCGCGGCGGCAGCGAACGAGGCCGTGGATGGCGATCGGTGAGCATCTTCTGATCGCCATCGTCGTCATCGTGCTGACGCACTTCCTCGGCGAGTGGATCGCAGAGCGCTTCGCGTAGCAGGTCGAGGACCGCATCGACGGACGCCGTACGAGAGGCCCCGGATCGGCAGCACGCCGGCCGACGGATGGGGTGGGCATGACTCGACACACCGACACGATGGAGTGGACATGATTCGATACACCGACACGATCGAAGGTCTGACGTCTGCGAACCTCGCCGGGTTCTTCGTCGGATGGCCGAACCCGCCGACGCCCGAGACGCACCTCGAGATCCTCCGTGGAAGCGGCGAGATCGTCCTTGCCGTCGACGACGAGACGGGCAACGTCCTCGGGTTCATCAACGCCGTCACGGACGGAGTCCTCGCCTCGTACGTCCCGCTCCTCGAGGTGCTCCCGGCGCATCGCGGACGGGGTATCGGGCGCGAACTCGTTCGCCGAATGCTCGCGAAGCTCGACGG
>JALGVU010000487.1 GCA_025774545.1 bacterium
GATCGCCGTCGGAACCACGGTCGAGTACTCCTCCTCCGCCGCCGCGGGGACCGAGACGACGAAGTCCCAGTCTCCAGGGGGATAGCGGAGCGCCGATGCGCTCGCGCGCGCCCGCCCGCCGACGGCCGCCGCGACGTCGACAGAGCGAGTGCTCGCGGCAGCCCGGGCGCCGTCCTCGATCCGTCGATAGACCGCGTACTCGGTGATCGGCTTGACGCTGCCGAGGACGTCGTTCCCACTACGCTCCCACCGGACTCTCACCTGCCGCCCCTGGTCGTTCGGAAAGTCCGTGATCGTCGTGATCTCGGGGTACGCGTCGACCCACTCGACCGAGAGGTCGGTCGCGGCCGGGTCGTTCCCGCCGGCGACGTAGACGTGCGTCGACCGCCAGCGGAGATCGCTCCCGGGTGAACTGAGGACGTGCCAATCCCCTCCCGGAGGAAGGTGATCCCAGATCGATCCACCGTCCCCGCTCACGTCCCAGCGGATCGAGTCGACGTGGCTCGACGCGAGACGCACCAGGTGGATCGGCGTGTCGACCGTGTCGATGGCGATCGACTGCCCGATGTCTCGCTCGGTGTCGTACGTCCTCTGGAACACCTCGTAGACCCTCAAGCCCGTGGCGCGTCCCGCCTCGCTGTCGGCGACGTACGCGTGATCGCCCTGAACCGCCACGGCGCGGGCGTGCTCGGCCCCGCCGCAGATCCCGGCAATGAACGGGTTCGTGGGAGTCGTGATGTCCACGACCACGAGTCCTGAGCTCGCGTCCGCGACGAAGGCGTAGTTGCCGGAGAGATCGACGCCGCTGGCGCGATCCGGCGTGGCGACCGTCGCCACGAGCACGGGGGTCGTCGGCGCGAAGATCTCAACGACGTGGAAGCCCCAGGCGTGACCGGCCACGTAGGCGTAGTTGCCCGCGACCTTGATCCGAAACGCGTTCCCCGCCTGAGGACAGCTCCCAGCGATGAACGGAGCCAACGGGTTACGGATGTCGATGACCTGTACACCCGAGGTCCAGTCGGCGACGTACGCATAGTCGCCGGCAACGGCGACGTCGAGCGCGTTGTTCGGGGTGTTGCAGCTCGCGACCACCAGTGGGTTCGTCGGGTCGGAGACGTCGATCACCTGAAGGCCGGACACGAAGTCCGCCACATACGCGTAGTCGCCCTCGACCCAGACGCCCATCGCGGAGTCCACCGTCGGGCAGCTTCCCACGATCGTCGGGTTCTCCGGGTCGGTGATGTCGATCACCTGGAAGCCGGAGGCGGCGTCGCCCACGTAGGCGAAGTCACCGTCGACGGCCACGCCGTTCCCGGCCCCAGGCGTCTCACAGCTTCCGGCGACGACCGGATCCGTCGGATCGGTGATGTCGACGACGTCGAGACCGTGGCTCGACGCCATGTAGGCGTAGTCTCCGACGGTCGCGACGTCCCACGTCTGGGTGGAGAGGTCGCAGCGTCCGACGAGCACAGGCGGAGTGAACGGATCCGCGATGTCGATCACCTCGACGCCTGCGTCGTCGCTCGCGACATACGCGTAGTCCCCTCGGACGACGACGGCGAGAGCGAGGTCTTGAGTGGCGGCCGTCGACATGAGGACCGGCGTCTCGGGATCGGAGATGTCGTACGCCTCGAGCCCGGCCGCGCTCGCGGCCAGGTAGGCGTAGTCGCCGTCGACGGCGACCCAGTAGCCCGCGCCGTCCGTGGGATCGGTGATGTCGAAGACCTGGATCCCGGAGTAGGAGACGGCGACGTACGCATAGTCTCCCTCGACCGTGACGCCGTGGGTCTGCCCCGCCGTCCCGACGGTTCGGACGTGCATCGGATTCGTCGGGTCGGAGACATCAATGACCTGAAGACTGCCGCTGTCGGCTACGTAGGCGTAGTCGCCGGCGACGGCCACCGCTTCCGCGTCCCCGGGGGTGTCGTAGCTGCCAACCTCCAATGGGCCCCAGGGAATCGTGACGTCGAACACGATGAGGCCGGCATCGTCAGCCGCGACGTAGGCGTAGTTCCCCACGACCGTGACCCCGCGCGCAGTGTGCGGCGTCGGCGCTACCGCCACGAGCGAGGGTGCGGTCGGGACATTGATCTCGACCACACAGAGCCCGGCCCACCAGCACGCCACGTAGGCGTAGTCGCCCTCGACATCCACGCCAAGGGCCAGATCCGGCAGCGAGCAACGGACCACGTACCACGGATTCGTGGGAACACTGATGTCGACGACCGAGAGACCGTTGCCCCAGCTCCCGACGAACGCGTAGTCGCCGTCGACGTCGAGCCCCATGGCGTAGCTCGGGAACCCGGCGACCCCCTCCGAGCTCGTGCTGAAGGGATGAAGCCCGATCTCGCCTGCG
>JALGVU010000488.1 GCA_025774545.1 bacterium
TCATCCGATCGCTGCCGGCGGGTGGCAGGACGATCGCTGGTTCATCCTCTGTGCCGAGATCATCCACGGGTTCTGGACGAACGTCCTGGGGAAGAGCCCGGTTCGCGAGTACGCCATCTACGACGGCGCGCCGGGCACGGAGTGGTCCCTCTACTGGCGGACGCCCTTGATCGTGGAGTATTTCGGACCCGCGGGGCTCGGATACATTCCAGCGACGCCCGAGCATCTGACCGACTGGGGCGGGAACGCGTCCCGCCTGAACGCCGACATCAACTCCGGTGCCTTCATCCTCCAGCATCGCGACCACGGCGGCACGTCCGGGTGGGGGGAGCCGAGCTATCACAACTGGGACCTGCCTGCCTTAACGAACGAGGACCTGCCGTTCGTCTTCTCGATCAACTGCCTGACGGGGAAGTACCTCATCGAGGGCGACTGCTTCGTCGAGGCGCTCCATCGGTATCCGAACCGCGCGCTGGGGGTGGTCGGCGCGACCGAGGTCTCGTACTCCATCTACAATGACGTCTTCACGTGGGGCATCTACGACGGCATGTGGCCCGAGTTCGATCCCTACTATCCGGACCCGGGCAGGTCGATCGGAAGCGGCGATCTTCGTCCGGCCTTCGGGACGACGACTGCGAAGTACTACCTGCACGATAAGGACTGGTCGAACTACAGCCTGAAGCCTCTGACGTACCACCTCTTCCACGCGCACTGCGACGCGTTCACGACGCTCTACTCCGAAATGCCTGCGGAGCTCACCGTCGCGCACGACGACGAGATGGACTCCGGGGCGTCCGAGTTCGTCGTCACGGCCGACGAGGGGTCGGTCGTCGCGCTCACGGTCGACGAGCGGATCATCGGGGTCGGCGAGGGGACGGGCGCGCCGCTCGCAATTCCGGTCGAGCCGGCGCCGGGTCCCGCCACGGTGCTCGTCGTCGTGACGAAGCCGAACCACTTCCGGTACACGGCCGCGGTCGCCATCCCGCCGTCGATCCCCTGGGAGGACGTGACGGAGGGCTTACTCGGCGACGCGGGCCACGGAAGCGCGGTCGCCTGGGTCGATTTCGACGACGACCTCGACATCGATCTCTACGTTGCGAACGCCGGGGGCGACTCGAGCAGGCTCCTTCGGAACGACGGTGACAGCGTCTTCGTCGACGTGACAAGCGCCGCGCTCGCGGGCGACGGGCAGGCCAGGGATGCCGCGTGGGGCGACTACGACAACGACGGCGACCGGGACGTCTACCTCGCGAACGACGGCACGCCGAACGTGCTTCTCAGGAACGACGGCGGGGCCTTTCTCGATGTCACCGCGACGAGCGGTCCGATCGACGACAGCGGCCAGGGGCGCGCCGCCGCCTGGGCCGACTACGACAACGACGGGCACCTCGATCTCTACCTCTCGAACGCGCACACGGCGAACCGGCTCTACCGCAATCTGGGGGACGGGACGTTCGAGGACGCGACGGATGCGGCCGGCCCGCTCGGCGATTCCGGGAACTCGACCGGGGTCGCGTGGGGGGATTACGACGGCGACGGCGACCTCGACCTCTATCTCGTGGCGAACGGCGGGAACCGGCTCTTCAGGAACTCAGGCGACGGGACGTTCGAGGACGCGACGGTGGGCAGCGGTCCCGTGGACGACACGCAGGACGGCCGCGGCGCCGCGTGGGGCGACTTCACGGACGCGACGGCCGGCCCCCTGGGGGACACCGGTGAGGGGCAGGGCGTCGCGTGGGGCGATTACGACAACGACGGCGATCTCGATCTCTACTTCGCGAACTCGGGCGGCCCGAACCGGCTTCTCAAGAACGACGGCGACACCTTCGAGGACGTCACCTACGGTGCGCTCGCCGACTCGGGTGGAGGCGCGGGCGTCGCGTTCGGGGACTACGACGGTGACGGCGATCTGGACCTCTACTTCGCGAACGACGACTCCGAGAACCGGCTCGTCCGGAACGCCTATCCCCATACCTACCACTGGCTGCACGTCCGGCTCGAGGGAATCGACTCGAACGCGTCAGGTCTGGGCGCGCGCGTCGAGGTCACGGCGGGCGGGATCACCCAGATCCGGCAGATCGGCGGCGATTCGGGATACGGCTCGGGGAACTCGCTCGTCGCTGAGTTCGGGCTCGGGATGTCCTCGCACATCGATTCCGTCGTCGTCTCGTGGCCGTCCGGGCTCGTCGATGTCCACCGTGACGTCTCAGCCGACGCGGTCGCGACGTTCGTCGAGGACGTCCCGCCGCCCGCGCCCGCGGGTCTCGCGGCGCTCCCGGTCGAGGCGGGCGTCTCGCTCTCGTGGGCGCCGGTCGACGTGCCCGATCTCGATCGCTATCTGGTCGAGCGCGACACGACGAGCGCCTTCGGAC
>JALGVU010000032.1 GCA_025774545.1 bacterium
GGGGGGGGCGGTAGCGTCAGCGGAGGCAATCCCGAGATCGGCTTCGAGAGGAAGGGGGGCTAGGATGAAGACAAGATGGGCCAGAGCATGGGCTGTGGTGGGAATCGCCGTGGGGCTTTGCGTCGGCGCGTACATCGCGTCCCAGGGGCTACCAGAATCGCTGTTGGCCGAGCCGGCCTATGCCCAGGGAGCGAAGGACGCGGCGCCGTCGTTCTCCCCGGTGAAGGCGCTCGCGGATCGGGACGTATACTACCCAGGCAGCGAGGACCTGGCACCGGATGAGATGCGAATCGTCGCCTGCGGTACTGGTATGCCGAACGCGCGGCCGAAGCAGGCAGCTGCATGCTGGCTGGTCGAACTCGGCAACGGTGACAAGTTCATCTTCGACATCGGCAGCGGCTCGGCCGAGCGCCTGTCGGCCATGAAGATTCCGTACGATTACCTCGACAAGGTCTTCATCGGCCACCTTCACTCCGATCATTTCGGAGACCTTGGTGATCTCTGGATCGGCGGCGTGATCGGCAATCGACAGCGGCCTCTGCAGGTCTGGGGGCCGAGCGGGGCGAAGCCGGAGTACGGCACGAAGTACGCCTGCGAACACATGCAGAAGATGTTCGCGTGGGACGACGCCTCGCGCAAGGGCAACGTCAATACCAAAGGCACGCGGTTGGTTGTCACCGAGTTCGACTACAAGGGCGTCAACCAGGTCGTCTACGAGAAGAACGGGGTGACCATTCGCACGATCCCCGCGATCCACGCGATCGATGGTCCGGTGAGTTTCATCCTTGAGTGGGACGGGCTGAAGTTCGCCTTCTCGAGCGACACGTTTCCGAACAAGTGGTGGCTGGAGCACACGAAGGGATGTGACATCGTGATTCACGAGTGCTTCGCCCCTCCGTCTGTCCTGATTGACAAGCAGGGTTGGCCAGCGTCTGACGCTCTGAACGTGGGTACGCAGGTGCACACGTCGCCGGCTCAATTCGGGAAGGTCATGAGCGAGATCACACCGCGCCTGGCGATCGGATACCATTTCTTCAACGACTTCGACGTAGCGCCCGCGGTCACTGAGATGGTCCGGAAGACCTATGACGGTCCCTTTGCGCTGGCGGTCGACTACATGGTGTTCAACGTCACCAAGGACGACATACGGATCAGAATGGCGGTCATCGACGAGGACATCTGGCCGCAGCCATCGGTGACGGAGAAGCTGCCCGCCGACCCCAGTCAGAAGATCGGGTTCTCCGAATTCATCACGGGCGGGCGAGTACCCTACAGCGACATCGTGGACAAGATCTATGATGACATCAACAAGCGATACGGCTCAGACGTGAAGGCGCCGGACTAGGCGCTCGGTCTCGAGTCCGCGCTCCCGCCTCAGTGCGAGTGTTGTTTCGTGGATGGCCTCACATCAGAGGACACCACCGGCTGCCGAGTGCGGTGCTTCGCGCCGGCACGCATCAGGGACGCCACATCTGCGACAGGTGGCTCACTACGGTGAGCCACCTGTCTATCTGGTTCCAACTTCTCAGCATTAGGGACGTCACCGCAAGAGAGGCCCACCTCGTTGATCTCTGCTGCTGTGCACCCGGTTGATTGTGCGACGCCGTTGGGCTTCACTCCCGGCACACGAGCTTGCATCTCCGAAAGCGATGTAGCGATGCCACGCGGACCGACTCGCGGGAGCCGTTCGCGCTTCGTTGGGTTCGACCGACTTAGCGAACTGCGCGAGGTATGGCTTGACAAATCTAGCATACTCGCACTATACTTGATCTCAGTTGTCTGGGGGCCACCTTTATCTGTGCAGTGCAGACGTCGGCGGACAGCCGGAGTTGGAGGACCATCAAAGCGATGTACCGGCAGCTTGGGAGCGACGGGGGATGTGAGATGCGATGCTCCCGCCATCCGTCGGCGCACTGCTGAAGGGACGCAGATGCCGCTTGAGTCGACGTCGGCCGGTGCAACTCCACGGCGAGTCAGTGGGAAGGGAGGGCACATGAGTGCGATGCAACTCCAGATATCGTCAGCGGTCCTGGCGGCAGTGCTTGTGGCATCTGCCGTTCCAGCGTGCGCGTGGGAGAAGCAAGCCACAAAGACTGTCCTCTGGGAGATTGACACAACGGAAGAGGGCTTTCTCGAAGGAGCAAGGGGGGAATTCGAGTATGCTCTGCGGACGCGCGGGCGATGCGCGTCCCACCAGGACTCCCTCTGGAATCACGTGAACGAGCCTGCGGGCGGGGGAGCTGATGCCTGGGTCTTGGACCCCGGCTCCCATGACTGGTTGCTCTCGGACGGGAATCCGTGGGGCGTCATCCCGTGGATAGGCTACTCGGGGGGGCCATGCCCTCCGCGCGATGGCGCGCATGCCTGCGGGGTGGCGACGGTCATGATCTACGCTGAGAGGGCGACGGAGGTGCCGACGACGCTCAAGTCTGCAACCAATTGCCAGGTGGTGGCGAAGAAGAAAGCGAGTATCCACGGCGACCGGCACCGAGTGCAGAAATGCGGCGCCAAGTCGGAGGGGACGGTGACGATCCCATCTGCCATAGTCATCGGAACAACGGTGCTGACGAGTTTCCGCATTGGCAGCGTGACGGCAGATCTGAAGATCAAGAAGAAGAAGTTGGGGGAGATGTCGACGAAGGTCGCGAGGGACAGCAAGACGTACGACCCCATTGTGCTGAGACTTGACGAGATTGAGACAGGCATGAGTTACGAGGAAGAGCTGATGGTGTTCGACGGGTCTTCAGCCGGAGCATCCGAGTGGTCCTGGGATAGCACCGGTGTCCACCTGCAAGCCCCACTAGCCGATCCTGAGACAGTCCCGTCCTCGATAGAGATCTCGGCGGCCTTCGAGAGCTCGTGGCTGACGAGCGACCCGGGGGACTTCTCGGTCTCCATCGTGAACGGTGAATTCCTCGCAACAGGCTCGTTGAGTGCGCTCCCTTGGGTGGTGACTCAGGAGGAGGGGCAGGACGTCGACGCGTATCTCGCAGTTGACTACATGCCTGACCTCACGATGGGGTACGAGATCCCAGCTGAACTGATAGCGAACAGCGAGGAGACGACCTATCAGGTGACACTCGAGTACGCGCTCGACATTGACATCGAGGCCGACTACGATGAGCCGGTTACGACCGCCGTCTCGAAGTCCTCGTGGACTCGGATCAAGGCCATGTACAGATAGCCGGGAGACGGATCACGGACGCTGTGCTCCGGGGTGTGATAGGGACCATCCGCCGTCGGGCACTCGATCATTACGCACGTCGGCGCGCCGTCCCCCAGCCGGTGAACCAGTCTGGCGCCTGAGAGAGTGCGAACTCGCTCTTCACTTCCCGAACGGGTTTCAGCTCTAGAGCACTAGTGACGCCAGCGCTGCAGTAGGTGACTCGCCTCGGCGAGCCACTTGCCCATCCGCTTCCAACTTCTCAGCATTAGGGACGCCACATCTGCAACAGGTGGCTCACCGCGGTGAACCACCTGCCTATCTGGTTCCAACTTCTCAGCATTAGGGACGCCAGCCTCCTGCTTGGGCTCGTTCGCAGTCGACCAAGGTCAAGGCACGACGTGAAACTCCCCCCGGGCGGTGCCCGGGGGGAGTTCGTCGGTCGCTGCTGCAGATTGGGGGCTCAGTCTCAAGGGAGAACGCTTATCGCCTGTCCCCGCGGGTTGCTGGCTCGACCGGCGTCACGTCATTGCTGCTGACCGTCGGGATCAGCTCAGGACCGTGATCTTCCGTGTCTCGCTGTATTCGTCTGCCGTGAGCCTGCAGAAATAGATGCCGGACGCGACGTCGGCGCCCGAGACGTCCCTGCCGCTCCAATGGATGACGTGCTCCCCGGCCTCCATCGATCCGTTGACGAGCCGGCGGACGAGCCTCCCTCTGATGTCATAGATCTCGAGAGCCACGTCGGCGCGCTCGGGGAGGGTGAGGGAGAGCGCCGTCTGGCCGCGCATGGGGTTCGGATACGCGCTGATGCGGGAGGTCACCTGGGTCGACTGTGGAGCGCCGGGATCCCCCGCGACGCTCGTCGATGCCGCGTTGATGATGAACCATCGGGCGGTATACGGGGGATAGATGTCGAAGCAGGTTCCCACCATGATCGACCCGTCGTAGGAGATCGCCTGAACGGACGTGATGTTGATGTCGAACGGCACGGTGACTCCGTTGTCTGCGAGGTAGTCCTCTACATCGATGATTCCTGTTCCTTCGGTCCAGATGAATCCCGTCGCGTCCCCGGGGTTGGAGAACCGGTTGTAACCGACGATGATGCTGCCGTCTGCCGTCGCGTCGGTGCAGATGGCGATGCCGAAGTTCGGGTGCAGTCCGGGGAGCGCACCCAGCAGCTCCTCCTCCCACGATGTCCCGTTCCAGATCCACCTTGCAGCCACGCGGAGGGCCCTCGGCTCATCGTACGACTGCCCGAGCACAACGGATCCGTCGGGCAGTACTGCAGAGGCCTCGCACCACGCCTCGTGCTCGGCGAGGATCGTCTTGACACCGTCGACCCAGACTGTCGGTCGCCAATGGCCGAAGTCGGACTCATCCCACCCGACAATGACGGACCCGTCCTCGTTGGCGTCGTTGGCGCGGCTGTTGCCACCGTCGCTCCCGAGGTCGACCATGCCGGTCGCCTCGGTCCACGAGCTGGCGTGGGCGCTGCCGCCCGGCTGCCCGGGACGCCAGTAGAGCCCGACCACGGTGCTTCCGTCCTCGGAGAGACCCCATGCCGATCCATAGGAATCATCCATGAGCCCGCCGTCTGGCAGCGTCGGCGGCATCGTCTCCTCCCAGCGCGCCCCGAGGGTCCAGCGTCCCTGCGTCCAGTACGTCCCGTCCTCGCCGGGGATGCTCGCCGAGACCTGCGTCCCGTCGGCCGAGACGTCCGGCGAACCGGATCCGCCGCCCGTGGCAAGCACGAGCTGTCCGCTCTCCTCCGTCCAGCGGAACGGCGCGTATTGGCCTTCGGTGTTTCCGACCACGACCGATCCGTCGGCGGAGATGTCGGTGGCGTAGCCGAGGCCCATGATCTCGAACGTCACCTCGGCCTGAGCGATGCCGCAGAGGATGATCGCCCCAACGAGCAGAGCAGAGCAGGTGGCCTTCATGTTCCTCAGCTCCTTGAGAAAGTGTCGGGCGCCATCGGATCTCGGACGCGTTCGACGACGGGCACCCCGGTTACTTCAGTACGGTGAGCTTCCGTGTCTCGCTGTATTCGTCTGCCGTGAGCCTGCAGAAGTAGATGCCGGACGCGACGTCGGCGCCCGAGACGTCCCTGCCGCTCCAATGGATGACGTGGTCCCCGGCGTCCATCGATCCGTTGACGAGCCGGCGGACGAGCCTTCCTCTGATGTCGTAGATCTCGAGAGCCACGTCGGCGCGCTCGGGGAGGGAGAGGGAGAGCGCCGTCTGGCCGCGCATGGGATTTGGGTAAGCGCTGATGCGGGAGGTCACCTGGGTCGACTGTGGAGCGCCCGGATCCTCCGCGACGCTCGTCGATGTCGTATGAACGAAGAACCACCGTGCGGTCCATGGCGGGTAGACGTCCATGCAGGTTCCCGCCATGATTGAACCGTCGTAGGAGATCGCCTGAACGGACGTGATGTTGATGTCGAACGGCACGGTGACTCCGTTGTCCGCGAGGTAGTCCTCTACGTCGATGATTCCGGCGTCTTCGGTCCAGATGAATCCCGTCGCGTCCCCGGGATTGGAGAACCGGTTGTAGCCGACGATGATGCTGCCGTCTGCCGTCGCGTCGGTGCAGATGGCGATGCCGAAGTTCGGGTGCAGTCCGGGGAGCGCACCAAGCAGCTCCTCCTCCCACGATGTCCCGTTCCAGATCCACCTTGCAGCCACGCGGAGGGCCCTCGGCTCATCGTACGACTGCCCGAGCACAACGGAGCCGTCAGGGAGTACCGCAGACGCCTCGCAGAAGGCGTCGTGCTCCGCCAGGATCGTCTTGACTCCGTCGACCCAGACGGCCGGCCGCCAGCCGCCCCATTCCGGGTTCTCATCCCACCCGACAATGACGGACCCGTCCTCGTTGGCGTCGTTGGCGCGGCTGTTGCCGCCGTCGCTTCCGAAGCCGATCGCACCCGTTTCCCTCGTCCACGTGTTCGCGTGCGCGCCGCCGCCCGGCATTCCCAAACGCCAGTACAGCCCGACCACGGTGCTTCCGTCCTCCGAGAGGCCCCACGCCGAACCGTAAGAGCCGTCCATGGGATACCCGTCGGGCGGTGGGGGAGGCATCGTCTCTTCCCAGCCCAGTCCGAGCGTCCAGCGGCCCTGGGTCCAGTAGGTGCCGTCGGCCCCCGGGATGCTCGCGCTCACCTGCGTCCCGTCGGCCGAGACGTCGGGCGAACCGGATCCGCCGCCCGTGGCGAGGACCTCTACTCCACCCTCTGCGGTCCAGCGGAATGGCTCATACAGGCCTTCGGTGTTTCCGACCACGACCGATCCGTCGGCGGAGATGTCGGTGGCGTAGCCGAGGCCCATGATCTCGAACGTCACCTCGGCCTGAGCGACGCCGCAGAAGATGCTCAGTCCGGCCAGCATTGCGAGGCAGATGATCCTCATCCTCTCCTTCTCCTTGCGTGGGTGGTCGGCTCGCCGCAGTCCGACTGAGCCACGGGCCGCCCGCGGGGGGCGGCCCGTGTGCGCAACGATCACTCCGACTTCGATCTTGCTACCGGTACAGCGACTTGATCTCTCCCCACGTCGTCGACTCGACCGGGGTCGATCCGGGCGTGCCCTCGACCAGGATCGACGCGTCGAGACCCGGGTTGAAGTTGAACCACATCGCCGGCGGCGGGAACGCGTACACGTCGTAGGACGCCGTCGCGTCGCCGTAGTACGTCATGGACGACAGGTGAATCTCCGGTCCGAAGGGGCCACTCGGCGCGATCGGCGTGATGCCGACCCAGTACTCGCCCGCACCAAGCGCGAGCCCGAGGCCCGTCGCCGTGAGGACGAAGTGGTCTCCGTTGAGAACGGCGGACATCGGCACGATCGGATCGACGGCCGGATCGTCCGTTCCGTCGATGGGCAGCGGACCGGTCTTGTCGTAGACGTGCAGGTAGCCCTGGGTGATGCCATCGCCCCAGACGGGGTCGAGGGCCGAGTAGTACGTGCTGATGCTGTCGATGTTCCAGCCGCCACCCGGAACCGTGACGTGGTTCACCGCGTGGACGGCCATTCCGAAGGGCGGGGCGCCCGCGTCGGCGTTGAAGAACCCCATGCCCCAAACATCGAAGTCCGACTGGTCCCAAAGGATATCGGCAGTGGCCGTCTGGGCCAGGATCGCCACGGACGCAACGACGAACAGCAGAGCGAGCTTCCTCAGTCTGGCACTCATCTTCTCTCTCCTCGAATAGCGGTGTCTGGTTCCCCTGGTGCTACGGATGCTCCGTTCCTACGCTAGCGGATCCTCGTTCACCGTCCTCCTTTCGGGTCTGAGCGTTGGCCGGGACTGGTACCGTGATCGATGGTCT
The DNA here is from genome assembly GCA_025774545.1 of bacterium. Classification (GTDB taxonomy): domain Bacteria; phylum Joyebacterota; class Joyebacteria; order Joyebacterales; family Joyebacteraceae; genus JALGVU01. The sequence goes on from JALGVU010000032.1 coordinate 7,489, forward strand.
CACGCCTCGCATGGACCCTCTGTCACCACAGGGAGTAGTCTAACATATCTCCGAGAGTTCTGCAAGCATTCTCTGAAAGAACTTGCAAAGAAATGCGAGACATGCTATAATCAGTATTGACAGACCACGGGCCTGGGTCTAATCTCCCGTTGCTCAACAGCTTACGCGGAGACCCGGCTGGACCCAGACCCCGACACATCGAGCGCGGGCAGCCGGCGCGCGACTGGAAAGGGTGGATGTGATGCCGAGGACGTCCTATCCGGAGGCAGAGACTACGACGGGGGCGCGGCTCCAGGCGGTGGCGGAGGAGCTCAGGGAGGAGCTTCTCCCGATCGTGAGCGCGGCGGCGGGGCCGGCCGGTCGACCCTCGACTCTCGTGAGAGAGCTCGGGATCGACAAGAGCCTGGCGAGCCGGCTCACGAGGGCACTGCGGGCGGACGACCCGCTGGAGTTCATGTACCTTCTTCCTGCGCCAACGGGTCTCCGGATCTTCCTCCGGGCGGCGGTCGAGGCGGGGATCGACGGGGAAGCGTGCGGGGAGGCGTTGTCGAGCGTCGGGAGATTCCAGGCGCTCATCGACGAGACGCCGGGCGGCAGGGGAACGCTCGATGCCGCGATCTCGGCCTCGTCGGCGGAGGCGCGGGCGCGAAACGAGCGGAGCGCGAAGCAGGCCGTCTACAAGGCGATGTCCTATCTCCTGGGATTCCGGTGCGAGACCGTCGTGACGACCTACGCGATCCAGCCTTCGGAGGACGGACGCTCGGTCGACGCGCTCGACATTCATCAGCGGATCAGGCTCAGGCGGCTCCGGCCGACGGCTCCGGTCGGCGTATTCAGCCTCCGGCTGCATCCTCCGACGAACGGAACGGAGCCGCAGCCGTCCGTGGAGACCCTCGGCGGAGAGCTCGCTCAGGACGTGGAGGACTTCTTCCTGCAGGAGTATTCGAGCGAGCCGCTACCCGACTTCAAGATATTCAAGGACGGGACGCTGACGACGATCGCGATCTCGGAGAGCGAGCCGTCCCTGGATTCCCCGCTGACGCTGACGTCGGGCCTCCTGATCCGAAACGTGATGGAGCGATACCGGACGCCCCAGGTCAGGGACGAGTGGCGGGGCTATCTCCTGCACTCCCCGTGCGAGACGGTCGTGAGGGACGTCTTCATCCACGAGGATCTCTACGCGGGGACCGTTCCCGAGATCACGATGCACATCCCGAGTCCGAAGGGGGCGGAGACGGTCCGCCACCCCGGGCTCCACGGAAGGCTCAACACGCTCGACCTGGCGACGCCGGTCGACAATCTCGGGCTCGGCATGGGCAATATCTCCATCAGAGGCGTGCGATCGTACCCGGAGATGGTGCACGACTCGTTCGAGCGGGCCGGGTGGGACCCCTCGAAGTTCCGGGGGTACCGCACGCGCATGATCTACCCGGTCCCGAACATCCTGATGACCTGGTGGTTCTCCCTCCCGGAGGCGCCGGCTTCGCCCTGATCCCGAGGCGGTGACTGTCATCAAACAGCGAGGCCCCGGCACTGATGCCGGGGCCTCATTGTTTGAAGGGGCGGCAACGCTCCCGCCGGGCGCCGCGTCACGCAGCCGCGCTCCGCTCGCGGACCTCCGCGATCGCGTCGGCGAGGTACTCGTACTGCTCGATCGAGTTGTAGATCTGCGCGGAGATGCGCAGGATGCTCGGGAGCCCGCCGGGACACTCGAGCACCGGCACCTCGATCCCGTATTCGTCGCGCAGCACTTCTTCCATGGGATCGAACGCGAGCGACGTCTTCGTGAAGTGGTACGAGCCGGTTCCGAGCGGGATGCTCGCCAGCGTGCCGATCATCTCGTCGGGGCACGCGATCGCGGCGCCGAGCCTCTCGCAGAGGAGGGCGCGCGCATCGAGCGCGAGCGAGCGGTTTCTCTCCATGAGAGCGGGCCATCCTCCCGGCAGGAGCCCACCCATGAACTCGATGCAGTCGGGGACGCAGAGGTACGGGCTCGGATCCCTCGTGCCGGTCCATTCGAACTCGAGGCGGAACCTCGAGCGCTCGGGCCGGTCCTTGTTCGCGCCGTGGCTGATGACGAGCGGTCGGATCGATGGCTGCCGGTCGCGGCGCACGTACAGGAGGGCGGCGCCCTTCGGGGAACAGAGCCACTTGTGGCAGTTGCCGGTGAGGTACGTCGCGCCGAGCTCGCGCAGGTTCAGCGGGACCATCCCCGGCGCGTGGGCGCCGTCGACCATCGTGTCGAGCCCGCGCTCGGCGAAGAGCGCGACGAGCTCGCGGACGGGCATCACCATGCCCGTGAGGCTCGTGATGTAGTCGAAGAGACCGAAGCGCGTCCTCGGGGTGATGCTCTCGCGGACCGCCTCCACGATGTCACCTGGGGACTCGGCGGGGAAGGGGATCTCGGCGAAGACGACCTTCGCCCCCGATCGCGCGGCGACGAAGTCGAGCACGTTCCGGCACGCGTTGTACTCGTGCGTCGTGGTCAGGAGCTCGTCCCCGGGCTCGAACGTGAGCGACCGGAGGACGGTGTTCACTCCGGTCGTGGCGTTCGGGACGAACGCGATGTCCTCGGGGTCCGCGCCCACGAATGCCGCGAGCCTCTCTCTCGATTCGTCCAGCGCCTCCTCTAGCTCGTGGCACATGAAGTGGACCGGCTCGCGCTCGAGCCGGCCGCGCCAGTAGACCTGCTTCTCGAGGACGGGGAGGGGGCAGGCTCCGAACGATCCATGGTTCAGAAAGGTCACCGCAGGATCAAGCGACCAGTGCTTCGCGAACTCGCTCTTGGGCGGGACGCTGTCCCGGCGCGCGGGTGGCATCAGTCGGTGAGCTCCTCGATCCGCGCCTTCTTGGCCTCCCAGTCTGCAGTGTCCCACTCGGCGATCCCCGCCTGCTCGAGCTCGGAGAGTCCCTTCTTGAAGAGGCGCAGGGCCACCTCACCCTCGCCGTTCTCGATGGCGATCTCGCCGAGCTCCCAGCGGCTGTACCCCATCCACTCGACGGCGTCCTCGTTGCCGTTCGCGTAGAGGCGGTTCGCCCAGCGGAAGACGTTGTCCATCCGCGACTTCGCTCCGGCGCCGTCGCCCGTCCTCCTCATGGCGTAGGCGACCGAGTAGTCGGCGATCATCTTCGCATACTCGTCGTCGCCCGCGTTGTGGTACTCGCGCGCGTTCCGGAGCGCCTCGAGGGCCTCGTCGTAGCGTTCCGCGTCCATGTGGTCCCACCCGAGGTTGTTCCAGAGCGGACCGAGCCACTCGGTGAGTCCGCCGGCCTCGGCCATCTCGATGCCCTTCACGGCCCACTCGGTCTTCTCCTCGGGCGTGCCGGTGATCGCAACCATGTGGGCCGCGTCGACGCCGCGCTCGTAGAGGTCGTGCTCGTCGCAGTAGTCGAACATCTCCACGAAGGTCAGTGTCGCCGTCTCGTTGTCGTCGTCCTGCCACTCGAAGCGGCCACGGACGCCGAGATACCGCGACCACCCGGCCGGGTCCGTCTCGTCGACGCTCGCGGCGGCCTTCTCGAGCCACGCGCGTCCATCCTCCTTGTTTCCGGTTGCCAGGAGGCTCCTCGCCCGCATGGCGCAGGCCTCGACGTAGGCCGACGTGACGCCGGCCGCCTCCGCGTCGGCGGAGATCGTCTCGAAGAGCGTCCCGGCCTCCTCGTACTGCCGGCCGTTGAACACCTCGTCGGCCGCGGCCAGGCTCGTCGCGAGCTGTTCGCTCGCGCTCGGTCCCCTCTGACAGCCCGCGAGCGCCGCGATTCCGAGCGTTGCAGCGACGGCAACGGCGACGAGGACGACGTTTCTCTTTCGGTCCACGGTTCCTCCTCTCCCGGCACGGCCGGAGACCGTCCCTAGCTTCCTCCGTCTGTCTGGTTCACCGTCTCGGCCTCTGGAAGGTAGTCGGCGACGACGGGGAAGCTGTCGAGGCTCTTGGCGATCGACGCCCTCAGGAATGAGTCGACCCACCAGAAGATGTCGCGTCTTCTGATCGTCTGGCGGAGCCTGTGCATCCGTCTGGCGCGTTCGCCGGGGTCCATGTGGAGTGCCTGGTGGATGACCTCGGAGGTGCCGACGATGTCGTACGGGTTCACGAGGAGCGCCCAGCGCTGGAGCTCGGCGGCCGCGCCGGCGAACTCGCTCAGGATCAACACGCCGTTCTCTTCGAGGCTCGAGGCGCAGTACTCCTTCGCGACGAGGTTCATCCCGTCCTTGAGCGGCGTGACGAGCGCGATCTCGGCCGCGCGGTAGTAGCCCAGGAGCTCGTAGCGATCGAGGCTGCGGTAGATGTAGTGGATCGGCACCCAGCCGGTCTGGTGCGTGAACTGCCCGTTGATCTCGCCGACGAGCCGCTCGATTTCGATCTTGAGATCCTCGTACCCCGGAATGCCTCTCCTGCTCGGCACGACCACCTGGACGAGCGACACCCTGTTGTGGAGCTCCGGATACCGCTCGAGCACGAGACGGAACGCCTGGAGCCTGTCCGGGATCCCCTTCGTGTAGTCGAGTCGGTCGACGCCGATGATGAGCTGGCGTTCCGGCAGGTTCTCGTGGATGTGCCACGCGCTCTCGGCGACCTCGTGGCTGGCCGCCTCCTGCTCCAGCGCGCGGTAGTCGATGCTGATGGGGAAGGCGCCGACGCGGACCTTCTTCGTCTCAGTCTGGATCTCGCAGACCTGCCCGCGCCCGCACGCCTCCGCCGGGCCTACGAGTGTCCTCAGGCACTGCAGGAAGTTCCGGCGGTCGCGCATCGTCTGGAAGCCGAGGAGGTCGAAGTCCAGGAGCGCCTTCAGGATCTGGAACCGCCACGGGAGCTTGACGAAGATGTCGAGCGGGGGGAACGGAACGTGAAGGAAGAACCCCAGCTTGGATTTCACACCCAGCGCCCGAAGGTGGCTCGCGGCGAGCATGAGGTGGTAGTCGTGGACCCACACGAAATCGCCCGGCCCCGTGTTCTCGGCTATGACTTCGGCGAACTTCCGATTGACCCCGTCGTACGCGTCCCAGTACGAAGGGTCGAAGTTGCACAGCGACTGGAGGTCGTGGAAGAGCGGCCAGATGATCTCGTTCGAGAAGCCGCGGTAGTGCTTGTCGACCTCGGTCGCGGAGAGAGACACCGGTACCAGGGAGTAGCCCGTACCCTGCGTGGCCTCGTCGAGCGCCTCGCCGAGCCCGTCGACCTCCGAGGTTCCCGGCCACCCGATCCACAGGCCGCCGCGATCCCGGAGTACCGGCGCCAGCGCGGTCACGAGGCCGCCCGAGCCCTGCTCGACGCGCCAGCCGTCTTCCCTCGACAGGACGACCGGCAGGCGGTTCGAAACGACGACGAGCCGCCTGACGTCGTGCTCCGAGTCGTGCTCCCTCACGTCGTTGTCTGTACCCATGCTCGCAGAAACTCCCTGACCTCGTACGGATCGGCGAGTCGGCCCGGGGCGTAAGTGGGGACGTCGGGGCTCCCGACCTTGATCCCGATCCCGCGGTCCTTGAGTACCAGCAGCGCGTCCTCGTCGGTGTGGTCGTCGCCGACGTAGACGCAGATGCCTTCGTCGTCCTCGGTTCGCTCCTCGAGGAGCGTCGTGAGCGCCGTTCCCTTGTCGATGTCCTTGAGCCTGAGCTCGATCCCGCCGATGAAGTGGCGGCACTCGAGGTCGTACTCGTCGGCGTCCCGGCTCCAGATCCCCCAGAGCTTCTCGTGTGCCCTCTCGGCGTCATCGGGGTCGACGCCCCGCGTGTGGAGCGCGACGCTCGCGACCTTCCTCTCGATCCTGCCGGCCACGGACGCTGCCGCCGCCTGACCCTCCGCCCACCGGAGCCGCTCCTCCTGCCGCGGCGTCGGGAGGAGCGTGAGCCAGGTTCCGTCCGGATACCGAAACTCCGTGCCCTGGCTGGCGCTGACGGGGATGCCGAGGTCGCCGAGCAGGAACAGAAGCTCCTTCATCGGCCTCCCGGTCATGATCGCGAGGTGGGTGCTGCCGCCGTCGCGGATCTGCGACAGGAGGTCGACCACGCCGTCCAGGGGAAACGCCTTCATGCGATCCACCCGGAACGGCGCCACGGTGCCGTCGTAGTCGAGGACGAGACACGACCGTTCGACACGCGCGAGCCGGTCCCAGAAGTCCGGGACGCCTTCGATCTCGATGAGGTTCCCGCCGGGTCCGGCCATCCGGGCTCGCTCTCCGCGCAGGTGACCGCGCCGCTCTCTCCGGTCGGGGGCCGCGCGGAGCCGCTAGAGCTCGATGCGGTCCTCGGCCTTGTTGGCGAGCGACACCATCGCCGTGAGGTACTCCCTCAGGTGTCGCGTCAGGAGGAAGTTCTCGCGGACGAACGACCTCGCCTTCTCGCCCATCTCGCGGAGCTTGTCGCGGTGGTGAAGGAGGTACCGGATCCTGAGCGCGGCGCCCTCGGGCGTCGACACCAGGAACCCCGTGTGGTCGTTGATGATCTGGAGGCGGATCCCCCCGACGTCGCCACCGATGACCGGCTTCCCCTTCCACATCCCCTCGGCCACCGTCAGGCCGAAGCCCTCACGGGTCGATTTCTGGACGACGATGTCGGCCGCCCTCTGGAGCGCATTGATCGTGCGGTGCGCGTCCGGCGGGAGGAGCAGGATGTGGATGTCCGGATCCTCGTTCGCCGCCGCCTTCGTCTCGTCGAGGACCACGGCGCCCTCCGGGTCGTCGTCCGCAGCACCCCCCGCGAGGACGAGCTGGAGGCCGGGGGAGAACTTCTTCGCGAGGCGGTAGGCCTCGATGACTCCGACCGGATCCTTGAAGCGGTCGAACCGCGAGACCTGGAGCATGACCTCGCGGTCGGGGTCGACATCGAACTTTCGGAAGACCCCGGAGATCTCGCTCTCGTCGAGCGGCATGTTCTTGTCGCTCAATGGATCGATGCTCGGCGGGATCAGGTACTGCACGTGCGGGAGGTTCTGCGCGAACGCGGCGAGGGAGAAGATGCTCGCGTCGTACCCCGCGACGGCGCTGCGCAGGTAGCGCCAGACCGGCCGGTGGGGTCGGCTGACGTCGATGTGGCAGCGCCAGATCCAGAGGCCCTTCCGCTCGGGGAAGTGGCTCAGGAGGGGCGCCGGCTGTGGATCGTGGATGAAGACGATGTCGGCGTCCTCGAGCACGGGCGCCAGCTTCGCGGCGTTCTCGGTGTTGGTCTCTTCGTAGTGCCTGAGGTGCTCGTCGGAGATGTGGACGTGGTTCCCCTGAAGGGCGTTGTGGAACGACTTCGTCGTCGAGTAGAAGTCCGCGTCCCCGGTGATGACCTCCCAGCTCGCGTCGATCCCGAGTTCCCGCTTGAGCGGGACGAGCTTGGTCAGGATCTCGGCGACGCCGCCGCCCAGCTTCGTCGAGTTGACGTGGACGACCTTCATGCCGGCGAGCGGCGCGGACAGCTGGCGCAGATGGTCGACGACGTTCTCGCCGGCTACCTTTGCGTATTCGTCGAGGAGGTTGGCCATGGCGTCAGTCTCCGAGGTACTCGGCGAAGATGTCCATCAGTTCTTCGCGGATCTCGACGAGGGTCATGAAGTAGGGGTCGACTCCCCTGAGCCGCGTGCAGAGCGACCGGTACTTCTCGTCGCCGAGATCGGTGAGCCAGGTGCTGAAATCGTCCACGCCGTTCGGTGTCCGGCGTCTGGCGTCGATGAAGTGGTAGAAGACGCTCGAGGGCGTCATGGCGGAGACCGCGTCGCGGAGCTCGCCCGGGTCGTGAATCACGCGCTTCGTGCTGAACACGACGATCTGCGACCGGATGAAGTGGAACTGCTGCTCCCTCGACGTCCAGGGGAGGACCTCTCTCCGGTCGAGCTCCTCCTCGATGACGTCGACGAGCTCGCGGCGGAGGCCGTCGGGACCGTCGAAGTCGGTCGGGTCGATGACGCTCAGGCGCTCGGCGAGCGGCTGGTTGTGCAGCGACTGGAAGACCCACCTCGCGAATCCGTTGTTGAAACGGGGATCGTCGAAGACCGGGCGCAGGAGCCCTCCCCAGAAATGGTACTGGAGGCACGCCGGGTCGATCGTCTCGAGCTCGTCCCGGAGCTCCTTCAGGTTCTGTGCGCGCCGCCCCGTCGCGATCGCGGCGAGGGCGCAGTCCTTGATCGCGAATCCGCCGTCGTCGGTGACGGGGGTCTTCGCCTTCTTCTCAATGCTGCTCATGGGTCGATCCGCCGCGAACGGGGATCGCTACTCCTTGTCCGGGGCCTTCTTCCAGGAGGTCGACGCACCGCAGTTCATGCAGGTCGGGAACTCCTCGCCCTCTTTGAACTCGTGGACGTGGACGCCGCCCTCGGTGTGGCAGATCTCGCAGACGTACTCACCGGCTTCGTCGACCTTCTCGCCGACGCCGTAGCGCTCCTTCGGGTCGCTCACTGTGATCCTCCTCGCGTGCGCGGTTGTACAGCGAACCTCACAGGTTATCCTATTGTATACGGGACGAGAGGGGCGATGTCAAGGAACCGACCGGTTCGGCGCCGCGCGCCGGGCCTCACAGCATCAGGACACGCATGACAAAGAAGGCGTTCGACGTTGACGCGTTCCGCCGCGCGCTCCTCGCGTGGTACGACGCCAATCGCCGCGACCTCGCGTGGCGGAGGACCGACGACCCCTACGAGGTGTGGGTCTCGGAGGTCATGCTCCAGCAGACCCAGGTCTCGCGCGTGACCGAGTACTGGCCTCGCTTCCTCGAACGCTTCCCGACGCTCAGCGCGCTGGCCGAGGCGTCGCTCGACGACGTGCTCGCGGCGTGGTCGGGGCTCGGATACTACCGGCGCGCCCGATCGCTCCACGCGGCGGCGCGCGTGCTCGTGGATCGGTTCGACGGGAAGGTACCCGAGTCGGCCCACGAGCTTCGGGAGCTTCCGGGGATGGGGGAGTATACGTGCGCGGCCGTCGCGAGCATCGCGTTCGGGGAGGACGTGGCGGTGGTCGACGCGAACGTCGTACGCGTCCTCGCCCGTCTCACTGCGCTTGCCGCCGATCCGTCTCGCGGGGAGGCGCGTCGCGCGATCCGCTCGGAGGCGACGCGGTTGCTCGACGCCTCCCGACCTGGCGACTTCAATCAGGCGATGATGGAGCTCGGGGCCCTCGTCTGTACGCCCGCCGCTCCCCGGTGCGACGCGTGCCCCGTCGCCGCGGGGTGTGTCGCCCTCGAGCGCGGCGACCCCGAGGGCTACCCGATCTCGTCCGGGGCCACCGGGACGGTCGAGCTTCGCGAGGTGGTGGTCGTGGCGATCCGCGAAGGGGAGGTGCTCCTCGTTCGCGGAGGACACGAGCGAGGATGGTGGGAGGGGCTCTGGACGCTGCCGCGGTCGCCGCTCTCCGAAACGGACGACCCCCGCGAGATCGCCCGGTCGCTCGTGGTCGATCGACTCGGCCTCGGGTGCGAATCGCTCGAGGGACCGACCGAGGCGACGTACGGCGTGACGAAGCACCGCGTGACGATGTCGGCGTTCCTGGCGCGCGGGACCAGCGGTTCGTGTGATGGCGACGCGGGGAAGACCGTCGACTTCAGGTGGGTCGCGATCCCGGATCTCGATCGCGTCGGAATCCCGGCTCCGGACAGAAGGGCGATCGAGGAGCTGGCCGGAGGGGAGACTTCCTCAGCCCCGTCTACTACGCTGGCCGCCGTCGAACTGGAAGGTCCTGCCGGTCACTCCCCCAGCACGTAGGAGAAGATCAGAGGGGCGACGATCGAAGCGTCGGAGTTGATCATGAACTTCGGCGTGTCGACGTCGAGCTTGTGCCAGGTGATCTTCTCGTTCGGCACGGCGCCCGAGTACGACCCGTACGACGTGGTGCTGTCCGAGATCTGCGCGAAGTAGGCCCAGTACGGCGTCGGGGTCTTCAGGTC
>JALGVU010000177.1 GCA_025774545.1 bacterium
CCTCGACAACCTCGCGACCCGGGTGGCATGGTTCGAGATCGTTACGCTCGCGTTCCTCATCGCGATCGCCCAGATCATCTTCAACGCGAACCTCGGCGGCGCGGCGCCCGCGCTGTCCAACGACTTCTGGATCGTCTTCGTCGTCTTCATCGCCGTGATCGGCTGGCTCTCCGTGCGGCTCTGGCGGAGCTTCGGGCGACCGGCCCAGGAGTAGTGCCCGCGCACAGTCTGCCCTGAGCAGGTGCCCGCGCACAGTCCGCCCTCTGCAGGTGCCCGCGCACAGTCCGCCCTCTACAGGTGACCGCTCCTGACCGCACCGATAGCAGGAAGGCGCCGCTCAAGCGGCGCCTTCGTTCGTTCTGGAGTCCCGGTGCGGGCGGGGTGCGCCGGTTCGCTCTTCGAGCTCACCGGCCGCGCGGCTTCACGGCGCCTCGCTCAGCACGATGTTCCCGTCAGCGGTCCTGATCCTGACCCGGCCCTCGCCGCCGTAGATCTCGCCCGACATCCTGTGCTCGGACCTGTCGAGCCCCGTGGCGCCGGGAAGATCGAGATCGACCCGCCCGTCGTCCATCGTGACCAGGAACGCCACCGACGTCCCCTCGGCCAGCACGAGCGAGATGTCGCCGTCGTCGGACGTGAGATCGACGTCGACCACCGTGGTGCTCACGAGCTCCACGTCGACGTCGCCGTCGTCGCTTCGAACCTCGACTCTCTCCGCCTCGACGGCAAGCAGCGCGACGTCGCCGTCATCGACGTCGATCTCGAAGTCCCCACTCGACTGCCTGACCGAGACGTCGCCATCCTCGACCGCGATCCGGCCGTAGGGGATTATGGAATCGGTGATCCGTACGTCGCCGTCGTCGCCGCGGATCAAGAGCTCAGCCGTTAGGGCCCGGATCGTGATGTCGCCGTCCTCGAGGCTGATGCGTGTCCGCTCGTTGACGGTGTCGCGAAGCTCGACGTCGCCGTCGTCGAGGGCGCAGTCGATGTCCGCCGTCCACCCGGTCACGCGCACGTCGCCGTCGTCGCCCGTGAGGTCGAGCATGGCGTAGCTCGGTGCGCTGATCGTGTAGGTGTACTCGAGGTCGTTGACCGTCCTGATGAACGCGAACCCTCCCGCTTCCTCGCGCCCGGCAACGTAGATCTCGTCGTCGGTCTCGCGGAACTCGACCGAAAAGTCCGGGCCGTCGCCGAACCCGATCGTGATGATCTCGCCGCGGTAGCGCACCGCGACGTCGATGACGTCCTGGTCCCAGGGACGAATCGTGACGTCGCCGTCCCCGTGTTCGAGGCGCAGCGTGACGCCCTCCCGGACGTTGAAGCTCTCGTGGAAGTTCTTATCGATCTCGCGCCCCGTCGCCGGCGCCGCGATCATCGCGAGCGCCGCGAGGGCGAGAAGTGCTACGGCCTGCGTTCGCATCTGTCTCCACCTCCAGCGTGTGAAGGTCGAATCGTCCGAGCAGAGGGGCGCCCGGTGTTCATGCACTATGACTCGCGCGGAACGGGCGGGGTTTCGGGGTCGAGCTCGCCCAGAAGAGGGCAGGCTCGGAGCATGCAGGCCGAGCCCCGCTACTCCCGAAGGATGCGGTTGAGCGCCCTCAGGGCCTCGTCGCTCACCTTCTGGTCAGGATCGTGCTCGAGCGCCATGAGGGCCGGAACCGCCTCCTTGGCGTTCGGGCCAGCGCGTCCGAGCACGGCGCAGGCCAGGCGCCTCACTCGCGCCCTCTCGTGCGAGAGCGACTCCATGAGTATCGGGACAGCCGCCGGCACCTCTTTGGCCAGTCCACCGAGGCTGTTCGCAGCGCTCCCTAGCACCTCGAAGCTTGTGTCGCACATCGCCGCTTCGAGCGCAACCACCGCCGCGTTGGGGTCCCGCGTCTCCCCACTTGTCACGATCCTCGATGCCGCGCTGGCCCGCACGTCCGGAAGGTCATGGTGAAGGGCCGCGAGGAGCTCGGTCCAGGCTTCCTCAAGATCGAGAGACAGCCGCGCGAACGCCATGACCGCGTAGTCCCGGACCCGCTCGGTCGGATCGTCGAGCGCCCGACGGAGTTCGGCAAGCGCGCTGACACCGGATTCCCCGGCGCCCGCGAGTCCCATCACGGCCTGAGCACGGACTCCCTCGTCCCGGTCCTCGAGCGCGGTGAGGAGGAGGGCAGTCACCTCCGCGCTCTGAGCATCGAGCTTGTTGAGCGAGTAGACCGCACTCGTGCGAACGTCTGCGCTCGGGTCCTCGGCGAGTATGCGCGCCACGAGACGGACAACGAGTGAGTCCGGTCCGGTCTCGGCGAGGGCCCTCAGGACAGAGCCGCGCGATGCCTCGTCCTCGTTCTCGAGAGCGGCCAAGAGCGGCGCGGTCGACGTCTCGCCTTCATGCCCGAGCATGTACATCCTCTGAATCGCGTTGGCAGCGCGGGCCCGCACCGAGCCGCTCGTGTCCTCGAGCGTCTGCTCGAAATGAGGGACGATCGTCTCCGCATCGTCCTGCATCCTCGAGAGCGCGGAGATCGCCTCAAGCCTCACGTTCACGGACGGATCGCGAAGAGCTGCGAACAGCGTCGGCTTCGCGTCCACGACGTTGGGGTGACCCCAGGCGAGCCGGCCGAGCGCGGACACGGCCGCGCGCCTGTCAGCGTCCGTTCCCCGCTCGTAGAGCTCTGCGAGCGCCGGCATGGCCAGGTCGGGCCGCTTCCCCATGTTCTCCAGAGCCCCGGCGGCCGCGACGCGCGTGCTCTCGCCCTCCGAAAACAGGCGGCCGATCGCGTCCCGCACCAGCCGCTCGTCGATCTCCGTCGAACTCCCCGTGAGATCGGCGTCGGCGAACGCGGCAAGATCGTCCGCCGCACGATTCGAGCTTTTCGTTCTCGTGCAGAGGCCGGTGCGCCATCCAGTTGAGTCACGTGTGGCATAGACGAGGTAGCTCTCATCCATCCTGAAGGGATATCCACACGACGCGCTCGAGCCAGCCGTGCGGACGGCGACCGTGTCGCTGATGTCGCCCTTCCACACGTCTTCGACGCGTAGGGTGTAGTAGATGGGCGACATTGAGCTCCAGATCTCGTCTCCTGCCTCCGGATCGCGGCGCCGGATCACCTCGCCGCTGAAGACGCCGTCGGCGCGCCCGAGCGCCACGAGGGGCGGTGGTGGTGTGGCACAGGAGCATGACCGCGCGGGAGCCGTCATGCCTCCCAGGGCCAGCGCTACAACGATCACGATCAGGGCGGGTCTCACGGCGTCTTCTCCCCGTACGCCGGCACCGCGTCGGTCCGCTCACGGCCGCGCTCGTCCTCGTAGGTGAGCTCCCAGTGCGGCGCCCAGGCGAGCGCCAAGATCTCGACGTCGATGTCGGTCCTGCGCGGCGTCACCTTGACCTCCTCGAGCTCCCCGAGCGATTCCTCCCAGCGGCTCGTGATCTCCGCGGCGTCCTCGCGCATCTCGTCCTGAAGATCGGCGATGTCCTCCTCAAGATCCGCGATCGCTGCCTTCGATTCGGAGATGTCGGCCTTGGCCTTCGTGGTCATGCGTCGCTTCCGGGCCGCCGTCGAGACGGCGCGCGACGACCGCCGCCCGAGGAAGACGCTGAGCACCGACTCCCCGGCCGACACGATCTCCTCGCGCTTCCGCGCCTGGTACTCCCGCCCGAGCTTATCTCTGAGCTTGTCGATCTTCTTCTCGAACTTCTCGGACAGCTTGTCGACCTCGGCGTCCCTCGCCTCGCGCGCCGCGTCGCGGCATCTCGCGGCGAAATCGCCATGCGCCTCGCCGGGCTTCGACGCGAGCTTGAGCGCCGCGTGCGTGGAGAGCACGACGGCATGCTTCCGGTACAGATGGTCGGCGAAGTCCTTCGACAGGCTCTTGAGCTTCGCGGCCGTCGTGAGCGTCGCGGGAACCTCGGCAAAGAGCGCGTCCCCGAACGCGCGGTCTGAGAGATCGCGGTAGTCGAGCGCGAGCTCATCGCCCTCCTCCCAATCGGCGCCGCCGCGCGAGTCGGCAGGCTCGAGCAACATGGCCACGTGCCGCTCCTCGTCGACGTCGTACTTCTTGCTCACGAACGACACGCGGGCCATCCCGAGCGCCTCGGGCTCGTAGACGAGACGGCTCGCGCGGATCTCGGCGCGCACGCCCGTCTCCTTCTCGAGCCTGCGGACGGCCTCCTCGAGAGAGAGGCGCGTGGGAAGGTAGACCTGCTCGACCGAGGGAGGAAGCGCCGGCGGCTGCGTGCTCAGTCCCTCGGGAAGCTCTTTCCCGGCTGGGAGCGTCGCCCGCTTCTTCACGTGCGGCCCGGGCGTGGCCGCGGCAACCGTTGGCTCGACACCCTCCATGAGCTGTCGAACCTGCTTCCTCGTGAGTGGCCCGCGGAGGTAGCTCATCGCCCACCGCGTGTTGAACACGATCGGCGCGTCGTCGTGCACGTTGTGAAGGAGGAAGACGCGCGAGTCCAAGGACGAGATGAGCTTGTCGAGCACCTTCCTATCGAGAAGCGTCCCGGCCTCCGCGACGACGCTCTCGAGCCCCTCCAAGAGCCGCATCTTGTCGCGCTCGGTCTGGAGCTTTCCGATGAACCACGTGCCCGCGTTCGTGAGTCCCTTGTAGTCGAGGTCGACCGGGTTCTGGGTCGTGAGGACGATCCCGAGCCCGAACGCGCGCGCCTGTTTCAAGAGCGTGAGAAGCGGGCGCTTCGACGGCGGCTCGGCCACGGGCGGGAGGTAGCCGAAGACCTCGTCGATGTAGACGAGACCGCGGAGGCTCGTCGTCCCCGTCTGCGCGCGCATCCACGTCAGGACCTGCTCGAGCAGGAGCGTCACGAAGAACATCCGCTCCGCATCGGACAGATGCGCGATGTAGAAGATCGCCATCCGGGGCTTCCCGTCGGGCGCGTTCATGATCTGCCCGACCTCGAGCGGCTGTCCCTCGAGCCAGCGCTCGAACCCGGGCGCCGCGATCAGGTTGTTCAAGGCCATCGCCAACTCGAACCGATCCTTCTCGGGAAAGAACGTGTCGAGATCGAAGACCCCGAGCTTCCGCATAGGGGGTTTCTGCACGTAGCCGATGAGCCTCGCGAGGTCGAGGTCCTCGCCGTCACGCCACGCGTGCTCGATGACGTTCGAGAGGAGGATGTGCTCGCGGCTCTTCACGGGATCGGCCTCGATCCCGACGAGGCCCAAGACCGCGGACACGGTCCCGAGCACCATCTCGCGGAGCGACTCCTCGTGCTCGTCCCAGTCGAGCGTGGGCGCCGCGAACGAGTGGAGGATGCTCACGGGGACGCCGGCGTCCGAGCCCGGCGTGTAGATCGTGAAATCGGCGCTCTCGCGGAGGCGGCGGACCCGGTCGGGGCTCTGGTCCCAGTCGGCGAGGCCGTTCTTCCACGTGCCGGCGATCTTCTCCGCGTACTCCTCGACCGAGAGCCCCTTCCTGCGGGCGTCGTCGATGTTGACCCAGGGCGCGAAATCCGAAGGCTTGAGATCGGGGAAGGTCAGAAGGAGGTTCGTGAGGTCGCCCTTCGGGTCGATGATGATGGCCGGCACGCTGTCGAGCGCCGCCTCCTCGAGGAGATCGATGCAGAGGCCGGTCTTGCCGCTCCCCGTCATGCCGACGCAGACGGCGTGCGTCGTGAGGTCGCGCGCGTCGTACATGACCGGGCGGTCCGTGATCTCGCCGGCCTTGACGTCGAACTCCTTCCCGAGGTAGAAGGCGCCCAGCTTCTCGAGATTCTCCATGGCGTGATCCTCCGGGCAAGGGATTCCGTCGTAGTGTCGATGGCTCCCCAGCTTACAGCGTTCCCCGCGGGGGCACAAGAACGCGGGCTCCTTGCCGACTCGGGGCCGGGAGGGGCCGCACGAGGCCCCCAGAGCCGCAGGACGGCGCAGGCGCCGCGGCGCGTCCTTCTCACGCGCCCGGGAGCGTGGTATCATAGGTCCTTCCCGAGAGACACGGAAACCAGGAGGAGCACCATGCCCGAGGTGAAGGAGAAGCTCACCCAAGAGAGCATTCCGCACTGGGATCTCTCGAACGTCTACGATGGCCTCGAGACGGACGACTTCAACGCGGACGTTCGGAAGCTCGAGGGCCAGCTCGACGAGCTCGATGCCTTGATCGAGAAGCACGGGATCGGCCGGCTCGAGAAGCCCCCGGCGGACACCAAGGCGACGGCCGACGCGCTCGGTGGGTTCATCGAGCGTCTGAACGACATGCTCATGCTTCGGGCGACGCTCAGCGCCTTCGTCCAGAGCTTCGTCACGACCGATTCCTACAACAAGGTCGCGGCGAAGCGCGGGAGCGAGTTCGAGAAGCTCGGCGTGAGGGTCTCGAGCATCTACGTGCGCTTCGAGGCCTGGATCGGATCGCTCCACTCGGTTCTCGACACACTCTGCGAGCAGTCGCCGGTCGCCAAGGAGCATCGGCTTGCCCTCAGCGACATCGTCGACGAGAGCAAGTACCGCATGGACACGGCCCTCGAGGATCTCGCGTCCGAGCTCTTGGTCTCGGGCGGCGGCATCATGCACAAGCTCCAGGGCACGGTGACGAGCCAGCTCAAGAGGCCGTTCGAGAGAGACGGCAAGACGGAGGAGCTTCCGGTCACCATGATCCGGAACCTCTCAAACTCCCCCGACGAGAGCGTCCGGCGTCGCGCGTTCGAGACCGAGCTCGAGGCGTACGCCTCGATCGAGGAGCCGGTCGCGTTCGCCCTGAACGGCGTCAAGGGGACGGCGATCACGCTTGCTAAGCGGCGCGGGCTCGATGACGTCCTCCACGGAACGCTCGAGGTCAACAAGATGGACCGGGCGACGCTCGACGCGCTCCTGGTTGCGATGAAGGACTCGTTCCCGCTCTTCCGCCGCTACTTCAAGAGCAAGGCGACGAAGCTCGGAAAGGAGAAGCTCGCTTGGTGGGACATCACGGCTCCCATCGGCGAGGTCGAGCTCACCTACACGTGGAGCGAGGCGAGCGACTACGTCGTCGAGCAGTTCGGCCACTTCAGCCAGGAGCTCGCCGACTTCGCGCGGAACGCCTTCGACAAGAACTGGATCGACGCCGAGCCGCGCGACGGGAAACGCGGCGGAGCGTTCTGCATGGGCATCCGCGCCGTCGAGGAGTCGCGCATCCTCGCGAACTTCGACGGGAGCTTCGACCAGCTCACGACGCTGGCCCACGAGCTCGGGCACGCCTTCCACAGCCACTGTCAGAAGGGGCTGCCGACGCTCCGTCGTGGCTCACCGATGACGCTCGCCGAGACGGCGTCGATCTTCTGCGAGACGATCGTGTTCAACGCGGCGCTCAGTAACGCTCCAGCGGCGGCCAAACTCGGCATCCTCGAGAATCAGCTCATCGGGGCGTCGCAGGTGATCGTCGACATCTACTCGCGGTTCATCTTCGAGTCTGAGGTCGTGCGACGGAGGGAGAAGGCGGAGCTCTCGGCGGACGAGTTCGGCGAGATCATGCTCGACGCGCAGCGCCAGACCTACGGCGACGCGCTCGATCCCGAGCACATGAACCCGTACATGTGGCTCTGGAAGCCGCACTACTACCTCCAGGGGTACAACTTCTACAACTTCCCGTACGCCTTCGGGCTCCTCTTCGGGCTCGGGGTCTACGCCCGCTATAAGAAGGAGGGAGACGCCTTCATCCCGCGCTACAAGGAGCTCCTCAGGAGCACCGGCGAGGGCAAGGCGGCCGATCTCGCGGGCCGCTTCGGAATCGACATCCGCTCCCGGGATTTCTGGGACGAGAGCCTCGCGATCGTCGCCGAGCAGGTCGACGAGTACTGCGGGCTCGACGAGGCGGCGTAGGCGAGCGCGGCGGCGCAGCGCCGGCGGCCTCGGCGAAGGCCGCGCGTTCGAACGGCACGGTCGCCCACTCGGTCGACGCGGCCACACGAAACACCGACGGGGGAGCTCGACCGCTCCCCCGTCTTCGATTCGTCTCGCGCGTGGCTACCGCCCCGCCTTCCCCCGCTCGGATACGACTACGATCCACTTGCTGTCGTCGGTCAGTGGGCCACCCTCGAAGTCGCCCGCGATCGACTTGATCGTGAGCCCCGCGTACGCGAGGGCGTCCTCGATCGTCTCGCGCGTGATGATCGCCCCCTCCCCCGTTTCCGTGACGCTCACCGTCGTCGTCCGCCCCGGGATGAACTCCTTGAAGAGGAGATCGTACGTGGTCTTGTCCGCAAGCTCGTTGTAGGCCTGGGCCACAAACCGGATGACGACGCGCCCCCCGGGGAGCTCACGCCGCTCAGGCGGAAGGACGGTGGTCTTTCGCATCGACGACGGCGACCCGACGTCGAACGCGAAGAGACCGCCGGGGGCGAGATGATCGGCCGCCGATCGGAAGATGCCGCGGAGGTCGTCCGCGCTCCCTCCCTGCACGCCCGACGACGCCGAGTAGATGAACCCGAACGTCTGCTCGAGATCGAGCGACAGCATGTCCGCGAGGATCAGCCGGCAGCGGCCGGAGACCTCCGGGAAGTCCTCACGTCGTTTCCGCTTGGCCTCCCGGAGCATGGCGACGGAGCTGTCGATCCCGACGACGTCACGCCCGAGTTTCGCGATCTCAAGGAGGACCCGCCCCGTCCCGACCCCGAGTTCGAGCACCGGTCCAGCGGTCGTGGCCGCGAGATCGAGATAGAAGCCGAGGTTCTCCCCCGTACCGAATTGATCGTAGTATTGCGCGATATTCTCGTAGCTCATCCTTCGTCTCCACGGGGTCGCGGCTCGGCGGTGAGGGCCACCCGGACGATGGCCGCGCGAGCGAGAGCCGCTCGGGCGATGGTCGCGCGAAGGGTGGCTGCCCAAGGGCCAGGATACCACGGACCGCTGAGGCCGAGGAGCCCGGAATCGAGACCGGCGGACCGGCCGCCCGGGGCCCGTCGCTCACGGAGCGCGCACGCGCCTCGACTTCGCACGGCGCTCGGTGTAGGCTCGGGGAGGGCTGAGCGGGCCTAAGGGTGACGCGGGCCATCGCAGGCGCGGCCCGGCGCGCGGAACGAGAGGCGGACCCGGAGAGGAGCCGACGTGGGTGTCGTGACGAGGACCATCCGCTGCCACACCCGAGGAGACGGAGACACGATCGATCTCACCGAGGAGCTGG
>JALGVU010000178.1 GCA_025774545.1 bacterium
CGTCGAGTACCCCGTGGGGAACGGACCCAAGTCGATCGCGACCGGCGATCTGGACGGCGATGGCGATCTGGATCTCGTCGCTGCGAACTACTATCTCGATGACGTGTCCGTGCTGCTCGGGAACGGCGACGGGACCTTCCAGGGGGCCGTCAACTACGCCGCCGGGGATGGTGCGTACTGCGTTGCGATCGCGGACCTGGACGGCGACGAGGTCCTTGATCTGGCCGTCGCGAACGAGCTGGACGGAAACGTGTCGGTGCTCCTCGGGAACGGAGACGGCACGTTCGAGGCGAGCGTGGAGTACGACGTCGGCGACGAGCCGTGGTGCGTCGCGATCGGTGATTTGGACCTCGATGAGATTCCGGATCTGGCAGTGCCGAACAACGGAGGGACGAACGGAGTCTCGGTGCTCCTCGGGAACGGCGACGGGACGTTCCAGGCGAGCGTGGTCTACGACGCAGGGAACGATCCGTCGTTCGTGGCGATCGGGTATCTGAACGAGGACCATTACGCTGATCTGGCCGTGACGAACTCGTCCGGTTACGACGTCTCAGTGCTCCTCGGAAACGGCGACGGCACGTTCGAGCCGCCGGTGAACTACGCCGTAGGGGAGTACCCGACGTGCGTCGCGATCAGTGATCTCGACGGAGACTGCGACATGGACCTGGCGATAACATGCGCTTTTGACAACACCGTCTCGCTGCTCCTCGGAAGCAGGTACGGCTGGTTCAATCCGACCGAGGGCTGCGATGTCGGGAGCGAGCCGTGGTCGGTCACGATCGGCGATCTCGACGGCGACGAGGATCCCGATCTGGTGACGGCGAACCGCGGAAGCGACAACGTGTCGGTGCTGCTGCGTACTGCCGACATACGGTTGTACCGTTCCCCCCTGAGCTACCCGGTGCGGCAGAGACCGCGGTCCTTCGCGGTCTGTGATCTGAACGAGGATGGAGACGAAGACATCGTCGCGGCCAACAGCGAGAGCGATGACGTATCGGTGCTTGGCGGGAACGGCGACGGTACGCTCCAGGCGAGTGTAGAGTACGACGTCGGGAACATGCCGATGTGCGTCGCGATCGCTGATCTAGATGGGGACGAGCACGAGGATGTGGTGGCCGTGAACTACTGGAGTGAGGACGTGACGGTTCTGCTTGGAAGAGGCGACGGCAGTCTCCAGCCCCCGCTGAGCAACGAAGTGGGATCGACGCTCTACGACCTCGCCACCGCTGATCTCGACGGAGACGGGAATGACGATGTCGTTGTAACTGAATACCTCGACTACGGCGTCGCTGTGCTCCTGGGGAATGGGGACGGCACGCTCCAGACACCCGTGAGCTACGATATCGCCGACCACATGCTCGTATACGTTGGGATCGTTGATCTCGATGGAGACGGCGAAGAAGATCTGGTCGTACTCTCCAATATGCATCTCTCGACGCTTCTCGGGAACGGCGACGGGACGTTTCAGACGGCCGTGCGCCATCTGCAGTTTTGGAACGCGCACTCGGCCGCGATCGGCGACTTCGATGAAGACGGCGATGCCGACCTCGTCGTGTCGACTCCCAGCAGCTCATTGCTCAAGGTACTACTTGGGAATGGGGACGGTACGTTCCAGGCTTCCATCTCCTACGGCGTGAGGGGTGATCCGCGCGGGGTGGTCGTCGGCGACGTCGACGGAGATGGTAACGAAGACCTGGCAACGGCATGTTGGGCCTACGACCTCGTGTCTGTGCTATTCGGAGCCGGCGACGGTACGTTCCCGGATCGTGCAGACTACTGCGCGGGCGACAGCCCGACCCGCGTATCACTCGCTGATCTCAACGGAGACGGCGCTCGCGACCTTGTGGCTGCGAACTACTTCGGCGACAGCGTCTCGATCCTGCTCAACAACATGCCGGCAATCACCGGACTCCCGGAGACGTCGTCGTCAACGTGCGCGCACCTCCTCCAGAATGTCCCGAATCCCTTCAATCCCGTGACCACCCTCTCGTTCGAGGTGCCCGCGCGAACGCAGGTGGCGGTACTTCGCGTCTACAATCTCGCGGGTGCGCTCGTGAAGGAGTGGGCATGGCACTCACCGGATGCGGGGCTTCAGGAGGTGACGTGGGACTCCCGTGACCGTACGGGCAGACGCGTCGCGTCGGGCGTCTACTTCTACCGCCTGGTGCTCGACGGCCAGGCGACAGCGAAGAAGATGGTGCTCCTGAAGTGACGATGCTTGCACCGCGCACGACCTCTCGGGTTCGGCCTGTGTTGCTGCGAGCTTGGTGGTGACCACACATGCACACGCCATCTGAGATTCCACCCACCGATGTCCCGATCAAGGAGGATGTGATGCCGACGCCACTGCACCGGATCCGGACTGCCCTCTGTCTGGTACTCCTTGCTGTCGCGCTACTGCCTGCCGAGGGAACCGTGCACCAGTACATCGAGGACTTCACGACGACGGCATACTGCGACACGAGCGCCACCGATGCCGACTGGAACACCGTGGCCGGGGAAGTGAGGCTGTTCCCCTTCGAGCTGACGCCGGCTGGGAGTTGTGACACGCCGGGCGCCTGCTACGACGTCCACGTCACTGGTGATCTCGCCTATGTGGCGAATTACAACTCCGGTCTCCGGGTCATCGACGTGAGCGACCCGACGGACCCTACCGAGATAGGCAGCTGTTACACGCCCGGTCGGGCCTACGACGTCACGGTCGCAGGTGACTACGCGTACGTTGCGGCCGGGAGTGGAGGCCTTCACGTGGTCGACATCTCGGATCCCACGGACCCAGGGGTGGTCACGAGCTACGGCGCGTCCGACGAGGCCCGGGGGGTTGCCGTTTCCGGCAACTACGCCTACGTGGCGGACAGAGCCTCGGGGCTTCTCGTGATCGACATCACGAATCCACTGGTGCCGGCGTTCGCCGGGACGTGCGCTACGACGTGGGCGTACGACATCGCCATCGCGGACGATTACGCCTACGTGGCCGACCATAACTTCGACGTCGTCGTGATCGACATCAGCGACCCGACGAATCCGACTCGTGCCGGGGAATACGGCGTCTCCGGGGCCGCCCAAGATATCGCCGTGGCCGGCGACTACGCGTACGTGGCGTACGCATCCAGTGGCCTCCGGATCCTCGACATCAGTGACCCGACGAATCCGTCGCTCGCTGCGACGTACGTGACGCCGGGCTCCGCGTACGCCGTCGCGATCGACGGCGATTTCGCGTACGTGGCCGACCACTCCGAGGGGCTCTGCGTGATCGACATCAGCGATCCGACGAATCCGACCTCTCCCGGGAACCTCGTGACGCCGTCGCAGGCCTTTGCCGTCGCCGTCGCCGGCGAGCACGCCTTCGTGGGTACGAACTCCTCCGGTCTTCGGGTGATCTCCGTCTGCGAGAAGGCGGGCCCCGTTCACGTGAGCGGCTACAGCGGACACGGGGGCGCCTACGAGGCCGCCGTCGAGGGCGACCACGCCTACATGGTCACCCACCACCAAGGCTTCCGCGTTCTCGACATCAGCGATCCGGCGAATCCGACCTCGGTCGGTTACTGCAGTGAGCCGGATGAGGGGCACGGGGTCGTCGTGGACGGCAACTACGCGTACGTGGCAAACCGCAGCGCGGGCTTCCACGTGGTCGACATCAGCGATCCCACGAATCCAGCATCGGCTGGCGCCTGCGACACACCGGGATCGGCGACGGGCCTCACGTTCGACGGCGACCACGCATTCGTCGCCGATGGTACTTCCGGCCTTCAGGTGATCGACGTGAGCGACCCGGCAAACCCGTGGGTGGTCGGAAGCCACGACACGCCCGGTCAAGCGCAGGGCGTCGCGGTGGCGGGTGACTACGCCTACCTCGCCGACGGACCGTCCGGGATTCAGGTGATCGACATCGGTAATCCGGCCGTCCCGACTTCGGCGGGAGCCTTCGCCACTCCGGTCGGGGCGTTCGACGTGGTCGTGCAGGGGGACCACGCGTACGTCGCCGACCTCTTCAGTCTCGAGGTCATCGACATCAGCGATCCCACGGCTCCCGTGTCGGCGGGGAGTGTGAGTCTTCCCGAGGGCGCGGTCGATCTCGCCGTTGAGGGCAACTACGCGTTCGTGACCGTCTATTCCTCGGGGCTCCACGTGATCGACGTCAGCGATCCGACGGACCCGTTCTCGGTGGGTGTCTACGATGGTCTCGAGAGCGCCTATCGAGTGGTCGTCGACGGTGACTACGCCTACGTCGCGGACTCCTCGTGGGGGCTCCGCGTGATCCTCGCCTTCCAGCGCTCCTTCGACTCGGCGAACAGGAGGGCGTCCTCGTTGAGTCTGCCGCCCATCGACAACTGGATCGTCGCGGGCAGGCTCAACACCGCACAGACCGACTCGATCCGCTGGAATCTGGCTCCGACCAGGCATGCGCTGCGGTTCGATACTCCCCCTCCGCTGTGGTTCGATATCCCTCCCGACGGTGCATGGCACAGGTTTCCCATCTGGTGCTACGACCTGCGGTGGAGGTCGACCCACTACTACGCGGGCGGGCGGGTCAACCCGGCCTGCACGTGGCTCAAGCTCGAGTGGCTGTACGTGAGTCCGATCATCGAGTCCATCGTCGACGTCCCGGACGATCAGGGGGGGTGGGCAGAGATCAGCTTCCAGCGCTCCGGGCTCGACTTCGCCGATGAGCCGGAGTTCCCCCTCTCCCATTATGCGATCTGGGAGAGGGAGTCCACGGACGACTCGCCAGACGGTGGGGGTCGCGATCTCCCACCGGGCGTGTGGGCCGCCGTCGACACCGTCGAGGCGATCTACCAGGAGACGTACGTGGTGCAGGTCCCGGCGGAGATCGACACCCTGCCGTCGAGCGTCTACTGCGTGACCGTGCACCCCATCGTGCCAACTGACCTCGAGTCGAGTCCGCCGGACAGCGGCTTCTCGAGCGACAACCTCGCGCCGGGAGCGCCGCAGACGCTCGCCGCTCTCGTGGTCGGGGACGACGTGGGGCTGACGTGGTCCCCGAGTGGCGTGAACGACGAGGACCTTGCCTTCTACAACGTCTATGCGAGCGACGTCTCAGGGTTCATCCCGGGTGGGGAGACGTTCCTCGATGCGACGACCGATTCCGCCTTCTCCCACGTGGACCCGGGTGACGGCACGTGGTACTACTTGGTGACGGGAGAGGACGTCCACGCGAACGAGGGAGAGCCGTCGAACGAAGCGTTCGCCGAGGTCGGCACGGGCGTGGTCGAACCGGGTCTTCCCACGACGTTCGCGCTTCGCGGGAACCACCCGAACCCGTTCAACCCGAGAACGATCATCTCCTTCGATCTGCCGCGGACGGTGCCGGTGAGGCTCAGTGTCTACTCGGCGTCGGGGCGTGGCGTCGCGACGCTCGTGGATGGGACCTTGGAGGCGGGGCGGTATCAGGTTCCCTGGAACGGACGCGATGACCTCGGCAATACCCTTGGAAGCGGCGTCTACTTCGCGCGCCTCGAGGCGGACGGGGAGGCGCTCACGAGGAAGATGATTCTGGTCAAATAAGGGCATGTGTCCTCCCACTTTCGGTTGAGGGCGGTCGATCACGGTTCTAGAGTGTGGGTCTCGGGAACGAGGGACTGCCTGTGCGCGCCTTCCGTCGCGATGCACGCGGCGCGTGTGAGCCCGACGCGCGGCGGCACTTCTCACGCCAACAGCCTGGGGTGCTCCCGGGCAGGGAGGGACTCGCCGTGAGAGCGCTCGTGATCCTATTGGCTGCGGTGTGCGCGGTGGGCACGCTGGCGACTGCCGTCGCGGCGCAGGACCGCGACCCGCTCTTCGAGCCCGCCGTGAACTACCCCGCGGGCAGCAGCCCAATGTCGGTCCTCGTCGGTGACTTCGACGAGGACGGGAACCTCGATGCTGCGACCGCGAATCGATACGGGGTGAGCGTCTCCGTGCTGCTCGGAAACGGTGACGGGACGTTCCAGACGGACGTCGAATACCCCGTGGGGAGCGGACCCAAGTCGATCGCGACCGGCGATCTGGACGGCGACGGCCACCTGGATCTCGTCGCTGCGAACTACTACCTCGATGACGTGTCCGTGCTGCTCGGGGACGGCGACGGGACCTTCCAGGCGGCCGTCAACTACGCCGCGGGGAACGGCGCGTACTGCGTCGCGATCGCGGATCTGGACGGCGACGAGATCCCTGACCTGGCGGTGGCGAACGAGCTGGACGGGAACGTGTCGGTGCTCCTCGGGAACGGCGACGGGACGTTCGAGGCGAGCGTCGAGTACGACGTCGGCGACGAGCCGTGGTGCGTCGCGATCGGTGATCTGGACGGCGATGAGATTCCGGATCTCGTGGTGGCGAACAACGGAGGGACGAACGGCGTCTCCGTGCTTCTCGGGAACGGCGACGGGACGTTTCAGGCGAGCGTGCTCTACGCCGCGGGGAACGATCCGTCTTTCGTGGCGATCGGGTATCTGAATGGGGACTACAACTTCGATCTGGCCGTCACGAACTCGTCCGGCGACGACGTCTCGGTGCTGCTCGGGCTGGGCTCCGGCACGTTCGGGCCGCCGGTGAACTACGCCGTAGGGGAGTATCCGAGGTGCGTCACGATCGGTGATCTCAACGGCGACTGCGACGTGGACCTGGCGGTTACTGGCACGTTCGACGACATCGTCTCGGTGCTCGTCGGGGATGGGTCTGGCGCCTTCGTTCAGACCGAGGACTGCAGTGTCGGGAGCAGTCCTTACTCGGTCGCGACCGGCGATCTCGACGGCGACGGCGATCTCGATCTTGTGACTGGGAACCGGGGAAGCGACGACGTATCGGTTCTCCTGTGTGCCGCCGACATGCTGCTGTTCGGACCTCGCCTGAGCTACCCCGCAGAGGAGAGCCCGGGGTCCGTCGCGATCTGTGACCTGAATGAGGATGGGCATGAAGACCTCGTCGTGGCCAACTCCGAGACAGATGACGTATCGGTGTTTCGCGGAAACGGCGACGGCACGCTTCAGGCGGGGGTTCAGTACGACGCCGGTAATCACCCGGCCTCGGTGGCGATCGGTGATCTGAACGGTGACGAGCATGAAGACGTGGCCGTCGCGAACCTCGCTGGCAATGATGTGGTGGTGCTGTTGGGGAACGGTGATGGCACTCTTGAGCCCCCGCTGAGCCACGGCGCCGGAGAGTGGCCAGTCAGCGTCGCCATCGCTGATCTCGACGGCGACGGGGATGAGGACCTCGCTGTGGCCAATTTCCTCAGCGGCGACGTCTCCGTGCTCCTCGGGAACGGGGATGGGACGTTCCAGGTGAGCGTGGAGTACGACGCTGGGGGCGGTTGCACGTCGGTCGCGATCGTTGATCTCGACGGAGACCGCGACGGGGATCTGGCCGCGACGAGCGACTGGAATTTCGCCCTTTCAGTGCTGCTCGGAAACGGCGACGGGACGTTTCAGACGGCCGTGGCGCATCAGTTGGATGCCTCCCCGAACTCGGTCGCGAGCGGCGATTTCGACGGAGACCACAATGCTGATCTTGCTCTGGCGATGATCACCGACTCAAGCGTCGCGGTGCTTCTTGGCGAGGGCGACGGGACGTTCCAGGAAGCCACACACTACTCCACAAGCTACTTTTCGTACTCGGTGGTCGTCGGCGATCTCGACGGAGACGGGCAGGAGGACCTGGCAGCGGTGTGTCGGGAACGCGACATCGTGTCTGTGCGGTTCGGGGCCGGCGATGGTACGTTCCCGGGTCGTGTGGACTACTGCGCCGGAACGGGTCCCTTGGCTGCTGCGGTCGGTGACCTGAATGGAGACGGCGCACGTGATCTTGCGGTTACGAACAGGGACATCGACGAGGTATCGATCCTGCTCAACAACACGCCGGCGATCACCGGACTCCCGGAAGCGGGTGTGCCGTCGACTTGCACGCGTCTCCTTCAGAACATCCCGAATCCCTTCAACCCCGTGACCACCATCTCGTTCGAGGTGTCCGCGCGGACGCAGGTGGCAGAACTCTCTGTCTACAACCTCTCGGGCGTCCTCGTGAAGCAGTGGGAGTGGCAGTCACCGGATGCGGGGCTCCAGGAGGTGACGTGGGACTCCCGCGACCGCACGGGCAGACGCGTCGCGTCGGGCGTCTACTTCTACCGCCTGGTGCTCGACGGACAGGCCGCGACGAAGAAGATGGTGCTCCTCAAATGAACCGCGCGCTCGCGACCTCCATCCTTGCTACCCTGGCCCTTGCCGCTCTCACCCTCGCGCCTTCGACGTGCCTGTCCCGCGTCGTGCACGCGGGCGGCGAGGGGTACACGATCCAGCAAGCCATCGACGCGGCGGCCCCCGGTGACACCGTGGTGGTGCTCTGCGGCACGTACTTCGAGCACGACATCGAGATGAAGTCGGGCATCGTGCTCCGGAGCATCGCCGGCCAGGCCGACTGCGTCACGATCGACGCGGCGGGCGAGGGGCGCGTGATGCGGTGCGACGGCGTCGTCGACGCGAAGATCGAGGGCTTCACGTTCACGGGCGGTCTGACACCTGCCTCCGGCCAGTGGCACGAGATCTCGGGCGGCGGGCTCGCATGCGTCGACTCCGATCTCAGGCTCGTGAACCTCGTCTTCGAGAACAACACGGGTCATCTCTACGGCGGCGGGATGTGGTGCCACGGCTCGTCTCCGTTCCTCACGAACGTCGCCTTCATCGGGAACAACGTCGCAAGCGTCGGCGGCGTCGGGAACGGCGGCGGCCTCTCTGCGAACCACGAGTCGCCGGTCGTGCTGGCCGACGTCGTGTTCCTCGAGAACACCGCCGGCGCCGAAGGCGGTGGGGCGTATTTCACCGGATCGCCCGGGCTCACGCGCTGCCGCTTCGAGGGAAACGTCGCCAATTGGGGCGGTGGCCTGTCGTGCGACAACGCGTGGTGCTCTCCCCACCTCGCCGACGTGACGATCGTCGGGAACTCCGCCTACGCGGGCGGTGGACTCGTTGTGAAGGCCAACGCGTCGCTGGTTCTCGAGGGTGTCACCATCGCGGGCAACGCCGCGGACTACGGGGCCGGCATCGACATCGCTCACGACAGCGTCGTCACGATCGAGAACTCCGTGATCGCGTCGAACTACCCCGATACCGGCGTCTCGTGCTTCCTCACCCCTGCGCCCGTGCTCACGTGCTGCGACATCTTCGGGAACGAGGGTGGCGATTGGGTCGGCTGCATCTCGGACCAGTACGGCGCGGAGGGGAACTTCTCGGAGGATCCGCTCTTCTGCGATCCGACGGGCGGCGACTACGGCCTGTGCGAGGACTCGCCGTGCGCGCCCGGCAATCACCCGAGCGGCGTGGCGTGCGGGCTCGTCGGGGCCAGCGGCGTCGCGTGCGATCCGTGCGGGACGTCGGGAGCCGACGAGATGAGCTGGGGCGCGATCAAGGCGTCGCGGCGACCGTCGCCGTGACGATCGGAAGCGCGTCGAGCAGGAGACCGAGCAGGAACGGAACGACCAGGTAGACGGCGACCATCGCGAGGATGGCCCTCCGTCCGAGCGCGGCCGCGTGAGCACGATCTCCTCTCCTGCGCACATGTTGATCGGAAGGCCGAGCACGACGGCCGCCGCCATCGAGGCCGCACCGGGCCGGACGATCGACGCGATGAACTCGGGCGGGAGGGCCGCCGTGAAGAGCGCCCCGAGCACGATCCCGTAGAGCGCGAATCGAAAGAGGCTCACGAGGAAGCCCCACCCGGCAATGAGCGTCGAGCCGTGCGTCGGGGTGGAACCTGTCGGTGCGGGTCCCGGCGGTGCTGGGCACGCGTCGGTCGAGCACCCAGGCGCGAACGCCGCGGGAGTGTCCGTCGAGAGGAGCGGACGGACGAGCGTCGCGACGGCGAGCGCAACGATCACGCTCGCGACGATGCGCACGACGGCATACGTCGGGCCGAGCACGGTGAACGCGAGCACGAGGGTGATCGGGGAGAGGAGCGGCGCCGTCGCCAGGAAGACGAGGCCGTCGCGCGGGCCACTTCCGCCCCGCGTGCGGCGAGGACGCCCGAGAGGAGACACGCGAGGACGAACACGGGAAGGACGGTCGCCGCGTAGTACCAGCAGGCGAGAAGAAAGACCTGGAGGAATCCGCTCGTCGACTCGATACCGCCACCGGCAGCGGGGGGCATCGGACAGATCGAGCAGAACGCGAAGGTGCCCTGCCGGAGTGCCGGGACGAGCGACGGCACCATCGCGACGGCCGCCACGACCGCGAGCGCGGCAACGAGCGCTCTTCTCGCCGCGGGCGTCATCGAGGGGCCCACGACCAACGGCCGGCTGCGGCGCCTGCGCACACTGTCGGCGAGCGTGACGATCGTTACGGCGAGCACGCACGCCCCGAGAACGAATTCCACGTGTGCCTCCCTCAAGGCCTCTCCGGACGGGTGAGACGACGGACGGGGCCTCGTGAGCAGTCTAGAATGGCCCAGGTCCGGGGGCAAGGTCCCGTTCTCAGGCCGACGCGGCCGTTGGGTGGACGTGGGGCGCTCCGGGATCGCGTCACGATGCGCCCATGCTCTCCCTGATGTCCACGGGGAGGTTCTTCCATAATAGCGGGTTCTGTGGTATAATCCCAACCGTACGCATCCCCCGGGGATGCCCCCACATGACTGACCCGCGAAGGGAGACACGAAGCATGGGGCGTCGACTCGTGCTCGCGGCTGCGATCGTCCTGCTGGCGCTACCGGCGTCGGCCGACTGGAATCCGCCGCAACCATACAAGTGGCTCCAGCTCCCCGATCTCGATTCGGTGACTGGAGCGGACGTGGCCGCATCGAACGTCTTTCTTCTCGCCGACGACTTCCAGTGCGCCGAGACCGGGTGGATCACGGACCTGCATCTCTGGGGGTCGTGGCGCCACGACGTGCTGCCGCATGGCGACCCCTCACAGGTGAGCTTCACGCTGACCATCCACGCCGACGTTCCGGCGGATTCGAGCGCGACGGGATACAGCCTGCCGGGCGACGCGCTCTGGAGTCGCACGTTCGATCCCGGGGAGTTCGTCCAACAGATCTGGCAGGCGGATTCGTCCGCGGCCTGGTTCGAGCCGCCGGTCTTCTGGGAGGCCGGGAGCGACACGACGTGTTGGCAGTACAACTTCTTCCTCGAGCCGGGGGAGGGGTTCTTCCAGGAGGGCACGGTCGACTCGCCCATCGTCTACTGGCTCGCCGTCCAGGCGGATCCGCTCGACGCCGGGGCCACCTTCGGATGGAAGACCTCGCCTGCTCACTGGAACGACGACGCGGTCTGGATCCAAGGCGAGCCGCCGTACCAGGGCACCTGGTTCGAACTGGTGTATCCGCCGGGCCATCCCATGGTCGGCGAGTCGATCGATCTGGCGTTCGTCGTCAACGGTGAGGCGGTCGAGACCGACTGGGGTGACGCTCCTGATCCGTCGTATCCGACGCTCGCTGCCTCGAACGGCGCGAGCCACGTTGTTGTCGACGGCATGTACCTCGGAGCGCTCATCGACGCCGAGCCCGACGGCCAACCGGATCCGAACGCGCTCGGCGACGACGCCGCGGACCTCGCGGACGAGGACGGCGTCACGTTCATCACGTTGCTCACGCCGGGCGAGCTCGCGACCGCCGATATCGTCGCGTCGGTCGCGGGAGACCTCGACGCGTGGATCGACTTCGGCGCCGACGGGAGCTGGGCCGAGGCGGGCGACCGGATCGCCTTCGGCTACTCCTTGAGCCCCGGCACGAACACTCTCAACTTCGCGGTGCCCGCGGACGCGGCCGGCGGAATCACGTTCGCGCGCTTCCGCTTCAGCACTGAGGGGCAGCTGCCGTTCGACGGACCGGCTCAGGATGGGGAGGTCGAGGATTACGCGGTCGAC
>JALGVU010000033.1 GCA_025774545.1 bacterium
ATTCCCCTCGGTCGAAGGCTCTGGGCGTGGAGCAAGGGCTTCGTGAGTCAGTCGACGCTCCACTACGACCTCGACCCCACCAACGTCGCGGACTACGTCTCCGACTACGCCCGCTTCGTCAAGACCGCGAGGATCAACGGGCGGTTCGCGAGCGCGCTCAACAACAAGATCGTCTTCTCGAGGATGCTCGCGAGCTACGGCTGCGACGTTCCTGAGAGCTACTGTCTCGTCACGGGCGGGCGCTTCGTTCAGATCGGGGACGCCCATCCGATGCGGTCGCCCGCCGACGTCGTGCGCTCGTGCCTCTCGGGCGGGGAGTTCGTCGTCAAGCCGTACAGTGGTGGGACCGGCCACGGCGTGCTCGTTCTGAAGGGCGACGGCGACCGGATCGTCCTGAACGAGCAGACGAAGACGACCGAGGAGGTCGAGAGGCTCCTCGCCGGGCTCGACGAGGCGCTCATCTGCGAGTTCGTGCGCCAGCACGAGTACTCATCCAGGATCTTCCCCCACGCGACCAACTCGATCCGCTTCCTCACGATGTGGGACCGCGAGCGGAACGAGCCCTTCATTCCCCTCGCGGTCCACCGGTTCGGCGTCAACGCGTCGATCCCGGTCGACAACGGTTCCCAGGGCGGCCTCATCTGTCTCATCGACATGAAGACCGGAACGATGGTCAGAGGTCTGGCTGGGCACACCGGCGTCGGTCCCCTCGTTCCGCACGAGCGACACCCCGACACGGACGTCTCGATGGAGGGGACGGTCGTTCCGAACTGGGAGGCCACGACCGGAGGACTACTGGACCTCGCCCGACGGATGTCGTACATTCCATACATCGGTTGGGACGTAGTCATCACGGAGAAGGGGTTCACGGTCATCGAGGGGAACAGCTACCCGGACGTGCGCCAGCAGGTTCTCTTCCCACTCCTCACCGATCCCAGAGTGAGGGCGTTCTACCGCGCATTCAACGTCATCTGAGAGCCGGCCGCCGGACCGTCGCGCCGAGCCAATCTCGTCGCCCGTTCGCCGGGCCCGTCTCGCCGCCCGTCGCGTGGTCGCTCTTGTCTGTCGCACGCTGCGGGCGGACGTCCGAGCCCACCGCCTGCCGTGGGCCGACCGTCCGATCCGCGCGCGGTCCATCATCACGAGGGGAGAGGACCATGCTCCGAGACCACGTTCGACTCGTCGCCATCGTCTTCGCGATCGCGGCGGCCGCCTCGATCGCGTCAGCGCCGGCCGCTCACGCGACGACCGAGAACCTCTATCGGGAGCCGTCTCAGGTGCTCGTCGACATCGTCGACGCTCCGCGGACGCCGCGGGTCAGCATCTCCCCGGACCGCGAGTGGATGCTCCTCACGACCCGTCAGAACTACCCGTCGATCGAGGAAGTCGCACGGCCCGAACTCGGTCTCGCGGGTCTCAGGCTCAGTCCGGACACGCACGCGCCGAGCCGTCGGTGGCTCTACGTCGACCTCGGGCTGGTGCGGATCTCTGACGCGTCCGAGCGCGAGATCGAGGGCTTGCCTGCGCGGCCGCTCGCGGGCGACGTGACGTGGTCGCCCGGAGGCGACAGGATCGCCTTCACCAACACCGTCGACGACGGCGTCGAGCTCTGGATCGTCGAGGTCGGGGAGGGCACGGCGAGGCGCGTGCTCGGCCCGACGGTGAGTCTGACGGCCCAGGCGCCCCCGAAGTGGACCGCCGACGGCGACGCGCTCCTCGTGTGTCTCGTGCTTCCCGAGTCCGGGCGCGATCCTGATCCATCGACCGCGACCACCGGCCCCATCATCCAGGAGAGCCTCGGACGAGAGGCGCCCGCGCGAACGTACCAGTACCTTCTCGAGAACGAGCGTGACGAGGAGCTCTTCGAGCGCTACCTCACGACGCAGCTCGCGAGGGTCGCGCTCGACGGTACCGTGACGCCTCTCGGCGACCCCGCCATCGTCTGGGACTTCGACCCGTCTCCGGACGGGGAGTTCACTCTGGTGACGACGCTCAACCGCCCCTTCTCGTACCTCGTGCCGGCCTACCGCTTCCCCCGCAGCATCCAGGTATGGGACGCCGCCGGGAACGTGGTGCGCGAGATCGCCGATCTCCCGCTTCAGGAGGAGATCCCGATTGCCAGAAACAGCGTGGCCGAGGGGCCGCGCGAAGTCGCGTGGCGCGCGGACGCTCCCGCCACGCTCGCCTGGGTGGAGGCGCTCGACGGCGGCGACGCCAGGATCGACGCGGAGGAACGGGACCGCGTCTATCTCCTCGACGGTCCTTTCGACGGCGAGCCCGTCGCGCTCATTACTCTCGCGCTTCGCTACTCCAGTATCGATTGGGGGCACGACGGCCTGGCGCTCGTCTCGAGCTGGTGGTGGTCGACGCGATCGATCCGCGTGTGGAAGGTCGCGCCAGGGCGACCGTCCGACGATCCTGAGCTTCTCTTCGATCGATCGTACGAGGATCGCTACGGCGACCCCGGCGATCCCGTCCTGATCCGGAACGGCTACGGGCGGCGCGTGCTGCTCACGGGCGACGACGCGCACACCGTCTTCCTCATCGGGGACGGTGCCTCGCCCGAGGGGAACCGGCCTTTCCTCGACGCCTTCGACACGCGTCACAAGCAGACCTCGCGCCTCTTCCGTTCGACGGCCCCGTACTACGAGACGCCGGTCACGCCCTTGAGCAAGATGGGACGCTACGTGATCACGAGGCGGGAGTCGGTCGACGAGGTCCCGAACTACTTCGTGCGCGATCTCGCGGAGGGGAGCCTCCGGCAGATCACGACGTTCCCCCACCCGACGCCGCAACTGCTCGGCGTGCAGAAGGAGCTGATACGCTACCAGCGCGCCGACGGCGTACAGCTGACGGGCACGCTCTACACGCCTGCCGGACACGGTCCCGACGACGGACCACTGCCGATGGTCATGTGGGCCTATCCCAGGGAGTACAAGAGCGCCGACGCGGCCGGGCAGGTCGACGACTCGCCCTACCGGTTCGATCGAGTCGGGTGGTGGTCTCCGCTCCTCTGGCTCACGCAGGGGTTCGGTGTGCTCGACGGTCCGACGATGCCGATCGTCGGCGAGGGGGACGCCAGGCCGAACGACACGCACATCGACCAGCTCGTGGCGAGCGCGCAGGCAGCGGTCGACGAGGTCGTGCGCCGCGGAGTCGCGGACCGCAATCGGATCGCGATCGGCGGGCACTCGTACGGCGCCTTCATGGCGGCCAACCTCCTTGCGCACTCCGATCTCTTCGCGGCTGGACTCGCCCGGACGGGCGCGTACAATCGGACACTGACGCCGTTCGGCTTCCAGTCGGAGGACCGCACGCTCTGGGAGGCGCCGGACGTCTACTTCGGGATGTCGCCCTTCATGCACGCGGACAGGATCGACGAACCGATCCTGCTCGTGCACGGCGAGGCCGACGACAACCCCGGCACGTTCCCGATGCAGAGCGAGCGCTTCTACAACGCCCTGAAGGGGCACGGCGCGACCGTCCGGCTGGTCATGCTGCCGCACGAGAGCCACAGCTACCGGGCGCGCGAGTCGATCCTGCATCTCCTCTGGGAGACGGGCCGGTGGCTCGATACCTACGTGAAGAACGGGAAGCCGGCCGTCCACGGCGAGTAGGTGGCTCGGACGGGCGGCCGCGGCTCAGGCGGCCGGCGCGTCGGTTTCCCGAACGCCTCTCAAGCCGTGCGGACCCGTGACACGACGCTCGCGAGGCAGTATGCTGGCGTTGCGTCGCGTCCCTGACTTCACGCGCAGGGGCCGTTCGTTTCGTCCTGTCGATCCGCCTCAAGAAGGAGGACGACGATGCTGCCGATCCAGGAGCTCGAGTACACCGCGTTCAGAACGAGCCTCGCCGACCTCGAGGACGAGTTCGAGATCCGATGAGAGAGGACGCGACGTTCCTCAAGGCCGTTCTCGATAGTCTTGAGAGTCCCGTGCTGGTCGCGGACGCCGTGACCCACGAGATCGTCTACATGAACAGGGCCGCGATCGACCACCACGACGAAGGGGCCGCCCTCATCGGCCGGTCGCTCCTCGAGTGCCACAACGAGCGCTCGCGCCGGATCATCCTCGAGGTGCTCGCCGCGCTCGAGGCAGGCGAGGACGAGAGGATCATCACCGACAACGAGAAGCACAGGATCTACATGCGCGGCGTGCGCGGGCCGGACGGACGGGTCGTCGCGTACTACGAGCGCTACGCTCCCCCCGAGAAGTGACCGAGGGCGCGCGGCCCGAGCCGCGGAAGTGATCGAGGGCGCGTCGCCGCCCGAGTCAGAGGAGGAGATCTCGATGCGAAGGACGATCCCGATCTCGTCACGTTCGTCGCGCCCGGTGTCGCTCCGCTCGCCGCGCTCGCCACCACCCCGCAGGCATCCGTATCCGTCTCTCAGGCCGGAGACGCCGATCTCGTCGGATACTGGCAGGGCGTGCTCGAGTTCTCAGGGCTCGAGCTCCGGATCGTGTTCCGGGTCGCCCGCGACGACGACGGGACGCTCACGGCCCTCATGGACACGGACCAGGGCGCGTCGGACGTCCCGGTCGATTCCGTCGCGTTCGAAAACGGGGAGGTGCGGTTCGAGGTCGGGATCGCACAGGGCCACTACGACGGCGTCGTGGCCGACGGGGGCGGCACGATCGAGGGCACGTGGTCTCAGGGCGGCCTCACGCTCCCGCTCGAACTCGTTCGTCACGACGAGCCGCCCGTGGACCGGCGTCCGCAGGAGCCGATGGAGCCGTTTCCGTACCGCGTGGAGGAGGTCTCCTACGAGAACGCCGTCGACGGGATCACGCTCGCCGGCACTCTCACGCTGCCCGAGTCGGGAGGCCCATTCCCCGCCGCGATCCTCGTTTCGGGCTCGGGACCCCAGGATCGCGACGAGACCGTGTTCAATCACCGGCCGTTCCTGGTGCTGGCGGACCACCTGACCCGCGCCGGCATCGCGGTGCTCAGGGTCGACGACCGCGGCGTCGGCGGCTCGACCGGCTCCGTCTTCCACGCGACGAGCGAGGACCTCGCCCGGGACGTCGCCGCCGGAGTCGAGTTCCTGAAGGTGCGGGAGGAGATCGATCATGCGAGGATCGGGCTCGTCGGCCACAGCGAGGGCGGGGTCATCGCGCCGATCGTCGCCGCAGAGAGCGACGGCGTCGCTTTCATCGTCCTTCTCGCGGGGACCGGACTGCCCGGCGAGGAGATCCTCTATCTCCAGGCCGAGCTGATCGCCGCCGCGAGCGGAGCATCGAACGAGGAGATCGAGGAGAACCGGGCGACGCAGGAATCGATCTTCGCGATCCTGAAGGAGGGCCTCGACGAGGACGCGACGCGCGCGAAACTCCGCGCGGCGCTCACCGCGCAGATGGCGGACCTCTCCGACGAGGAGAGGGAGGCCCTGGGCCCCTCGGTCGACGAGGGCATCGACCGGCAGGTCGAGAGCGTGATGTCGCCCTGGTTCCGGTTCTTCCTCACGCACGATCCGCGACCCGTGCTCGCGAGGGTGAGCTGTCCGGTGCTGGCACTCGGCGGCGAGAAGGACCTCCAGGTTCCGCCGGGTGTGAACCTCGACGCGATCGCCCGCACCCTCGAGGCCGGTGGCAACTCACGCGTTGAGACGGAGGAGCTTCCAGGACTGAATCACCTCTTCCAGACCGCCGAGACGGGAGCGCCGTACGAGTACGCCAGGATCGAGGAGACGATGTCGCCCGTGGTGCTCGAGAGGATCTCCGCCTGGATCATCCGCGAGGCGAAATGACCACGGGCGGGCGGCCGAACACCCCGAGTAACCGATGACCTCACCCGAAGCTCCACGCGGGCCGTCGCGCTCGCGGTGGCGGCGCATGAGACGCAGGGTCACCAGGTCCGACGCGTTCGTCGGCGTCCTGGCGCACCTTGCCGCCTCCGTGCTCTCGCTTCACTCGAGGACCCTCCGAATCGAGTTCGACACGCACCCCGACGTCCGCAAGCTGGATCCCTCCAGAATCCTCTATGGGTTCTGGCACGGGCGTCAGTTCCTGCTCGTCGCGGGCTTCCGGAACACCGGGATCGCCATCATGACCGACCTCTCCTGGGCCGGCGAGATCCAGACGAGGATTCTCGAGCGCTACGGCTACGCGACGGTGCGCGGGTCGTCCAGACGGAAGGCCGCGCGCGTCCTGGCCGAGATGAAGCGGACGATCGAGGCCGGCCACCCGGCGGCCTTCGCGCTCGACGGCCCGGGGGGTCCGATCCACCGCTCGAAGCCGGGCATTCTCCTCCTGGCGAGGAAGCTCGGCTGCCCGATCGTCCCCGTCGGGACGAGCGCCGCGCACGCGCTGACCCTCCGGACCACGTGGGACCGCTACCTCTTCCCACTGCCGTTCGCGCGGTGCTCGATCGTTCTGGGTGCGCCCATCGAGGGCGCCGCTGACGGCTCGCTCTCGCTCGACGATCTGGACCGCGCCGTCACCGAGGTGACGGAGAAGGCCGACCGTCGGGTGGGGCGTCTCCGGGACCGGGAGGTTCGCTCGGACGGGGCGTGACGGAGAGTCCGGTGGCGACCTGCGCGGTCGCAGGAAGCGGTCCGCGCGGTCGCCGGAAGTGCCACCCGCCGTCGCAGGAAGCGCTCCGGGCCGCCGGTTGCTTTCCCTGGCGTCACACCCTAGATTGTTGGGTGCTGCAACATTGCGGCGGAGGACCGTCACGGGCGCAGTCCGCCCGGATGCGACGCGGGAGAACTCCTAGCTCGCGGGACGCAATCCTTGCAATATAGCAAGGAATGGCACGGGAGGTGCAGAGGAAGAGGCCTTGAGCGTTCGCACAGCGGGTCCCATCGGGGAAGGAGCGCGTTGTGATCGCGAAGGCCTTGACGGTATCGATCCTGATCGCCGCCCTCTTCATCGGAGGCTGCTGAAGCCTCTCCGGCTCGTGCCCGGTGCCGGTCGGCACCAACGAGATCTCATACGAGGATGCGCAGAAGGCGATCGCCGAAGCGCAGCTCGCCTACGGCACGACGCAGGGGGGAGGCAATGCCCGAGAAGATCAGCAAGACCGAGGAGGAGTGGCGAGAGATTCTGAGTCCGGAGCAGTACCGAGTTCTCCGTGAGAAGATCACCGAGGACGCGGGTTCGGGGAAGCTCTACCGTCTTGAGGACACAGGCGTCTACGTCTGCGCCGCGTGCGGGAACGAGCTCTTCAGTTCAGAAGCGAAGTTCGATTCCGGGTCGGGATGGCCGAGCTTCTGGAGGACCATCGCAGAGGACGCGGTCGACGGGTCGCCCGACGTTGAGAGCGCGCTTCGGAAGACGGAGGTCCTGTGCGCGCGGTGCGGTGGGCACCTTGGCCACGTGTTCGGGGACGGGCCCCAGCCGACCGGGCTCCGCTACTGCATCAACTCGCTGGCGCTGAGCTTCGTCGGAGAGGAGACGCCGGAGAACAGCATCACGTCTCGGGAAGCTCCGGCCTGACCATCACGACCTTCTCACGTTTCAGAACTGCGAGGCCCGGCTTGGCGCCTCGCGGTTTTCTTACGTGGCGCTTCTCCGTGTAGGAGACCGCGACCTTCGACGAACGCCCGGCCTTGCTGTGGAACGCGGCGATCGCCGCGGCCTCCAGGATCGCCTGCCGGTCCGGCTCGTCCTTCCGTCCCGCGCGCCTGAGGACGACGTGCGACCCCGCCGCCTGGTGAGCGTGGAACCAGAGATCGTCCGGCTTCGCTATCCGGTGCGAGAGGACGTCGTTGTCGCGGTTCGACTTCCCGACGAGCACCTGCCAGTCTCCTGACACCGTGTACGTGCGGTACCTCGCACGTTCCGACGGGGCCTTCCGGCCGGGCGGCTCCTTGCGCGCCGGAATGGACTCCTCCTCCAGCCGCTCGAGGTCCTCGTCCGAGGCTTCACCGACCTCGTCCGACCTCGCGGTCAGACGCGCGAGCTCCTCCTCGAGCTCGCCGAGCCGCTTCGGCGCCCGCTCCGCGCGCCGCTCCGACTTGCGGGCCCGCCGGAAATAGGCCTCGGCGTTCCGTTGGGCGTCGAGCGCCGGGTCGACGTCGATCACGACGGTCGTCCGGCCGTCGTAGTCGAGCACCTCGACGGGCGTGCGTCCCCGTCGGATCGTGTCCTTCCGCGCGAGGAGCAGCCGGCCGTTCCGGCGGAACTCCTCCGCCCGCACCGACTCGTCGAGTTCCGCGCGCACCTTCGCCACGGCGCGCTTCTTCCGACGGATCTGCCTCGCGAGGGCGGTTCGGACGGCTCCCCGCCGGCGCTCGAGATCGAGCGGCGACGTGAACTCAGCGAAGGCGAAGCGCGCGGCGGCGTTGAGCGTCGCGAACGCGCGGGATTCCCCGGCGCTGCTCACGGGGCCCGCCGACACCGTGACGTGCAGGCGGTCCGACGGGTCGCGCCGCCACGCGACGGTGGGCGCGGGGCGGGCCGGCCCGGACGCCGCGTCGGGCTCGGCGCTCGATTCCGCAGGCTCAGGTCCGGGTTCGCTCGCGGCCTCGGGCGCTGGGCGCCCGTCGGCCTCGGGTGAGGCGTTCGCGTCGCGGAGCGTTAGCCCCGGCCGGCGGTCGAGCGAGACCGCGAGAACCCGCGAGATCACGCGACCGGCCGGGTCGGTCCGCGCGAAGCTGAGCTCGGCGACTCCGCCGGGGACGGCGGCGAGCGACGTGAGGGTCGTCCTTCTGAGCTCACGCGAGATGGAGGGCCGGCCGCGCCCGCGTGGTCGGCCGTCGGGCGGCTCGGGGATCTCCGCACGCGACTCCGCGAGGAGGAGAAGCGGAAGCGCGCGGGCCGTGACGACGATGAGGGCGAGCGGATCGTCCGCGGCGAGACGGAGCACGAGAACGTCGCGGGCCGGCTCGTAGGCATCGGTGACCGTCGCCCCGACGACGCGGGGTGCGATCTCAGCGATCAGTCCCTCGAGAACGGCTTCCCTCACGAGATCCTCCGACGGTCTGCACGCGCGCTCGGGCTTCAAGGACAGAGTATAGTGCGGCCCGGGGACGACCGTCAACCCGCGGAGCCTGGGAGGCGGGCCTCTGTCGCTGCGCGCGGCTGCAGCGGCCGACGCCCGCTGCGCGCAACACCGGGCGCGCCTGCCTCGTTGACGGCGGCACACGCGCGGGGTACCATCGGGCCGCTCTTTCGAGCGGGACGCCGCGCCGCCCCCGTCCGCGCGGGGCGGATCGACGGGACTCGGGGCGCAACGGCGTCTCACGGCGGATCGCCACGGGAATCTTCATGGCTTCGATGCGAGACCACATCGTTCGGTTGGGCTGGCGCTTTCCCGGGGCGCGCGTCGTCTCCTCGCGCCTTCCGGCCGCTCTCCTCTACCACGGCGTCCCCGCGCTCGAGCGGGAGACCGGCCTCTCGCGCGACGTCTTCGACCGGCACGTCGGTTTCCTCAAGGAGCACTTCGAGCTCGTCGCGCCGGAGGCGGCCGACGACCCGCGGCGCGCGTCGGACCGGATCCGCGTGATCCTGACCTTCGACGACGGCTTCCGGAACAACGCGGAGGTGGTCGCGCCCGTCCTGAGATCGCACGGCGTGCCCGCCGTCTTCTTCGTCTCGACGAGGCACTCGGCGCCGGGGAAGTACCTGTGGTTCGCCTACCTCTCGGCCCTCCGCCGGTCGTTCCGCGGGGAGAGCATCACGTTCCGGGCTGAGACGATCGACATGACGCCCGAACGGCGGGGCGCGTCGATCGCGCGTCTCCGCGAGACGCTCAATGCCCTCGAGCCGTACCCCGAGGGCATGTACCGGGCGATCGAGGAGGAGCTGCCGGCGCTCGAGGAGTTCACGGCGGAACGGGAGTCGCTCGACCTGTGGGCCGGGATGAGCGCAGACCAGGTCGCCGGGCTCGACCAGGACGAGCTCTTCACGGTCGGCGCGCACACGGTCGATCACCCGTTCCTCACGAAGTGCGATCGCGACGAGATCGCGAAGCAGATCGGAGAGGGCAAGCGCTGGATCGAGGAGGCGACGGGGCACGCGTGCGACACGTTCGCCTACCCGGCCGGCGACTACGACACGAGAGTGATCGAGGAGTGCCGCAGGCAGGGCTTCCGGACGGCCTTCGCCGTCGCGCCTCGCCTCAGGCGCGATGATCTCTTCGAGCGCCCGCGCGTCGGTGTCTATGCGCGCTCGGTCGAAGCGCTCGGTTTCAAGGTGCAGTGGGGAACCTTCATGCGCCGCGTCGGGCTCAAGGTGGGATAACGTGCGAGTCGTGTTCTACACGCGAGGAG
Organism: bacterium; assembly: GCA_025774545.1. Taxonomy (GTDB): domain Bacteria; phylum Joyebacterota; class Joyebacteria; order Joyebacterales; family Joyebacteraceae; genus JALGVU01. Next base: position 10,214 of record JALGVU010000033.1, read on the forward strand.
CGTTCGAGAGAAACGAGCTCTTCCTCTACATGTACGCGCAGGTCGCGTCGCGCTATCCGGACACGCACGTGGTCGCGGTCACGCCGAAGCGGAAGAAGAAGAAGCGCGGGACGAAGCTCTCGAGGTACTGGAAGAAGGCCCGCCGTCTCGGCCTCGTCGACGCGGTCGACATCATCTCCTCGTATCCGATCCGTCAGTTCTTCGCGCGGCGCGACAGCGCGCGGGTTCTGGCCGGGCTCCGAGCGCTCCCTCGGCCGGACCTCAGGCCCGACACGGCGGCCGCCGTTCGCGTGCCGAACATCAACGGGCCGACGTCGGTCAAGGCGATGAGCGAACTTGAACCCGACGTCATCATTCAGTCGGGCGCGGGCATCCTGAAGCCCCAGATCTTCACACTCGCCCGGCTTGCGACCCTGAACCTCCATCACGGCATCGCGCCCCTGATCAAGGGCATGTCCTCGATCCTCTGGGGGCAGTACGAACGGAAGCCGGACTGGGTCGGGTCGACCGTTCACGTGATCGACGAGGGGATCGACACGGGCGCCGTCCTGGCGTACGCGAGGGTCGAACCCGAGTGTCCGGGGGAGCGGTTCCCGTCGCTCTACGTCCGCGCGAGCGAGGGGGGCGTCGCCCGTCTCGTCGAGGCGCTCGAGCGCCTCGAGGCCGGCGAGACGTGGAGCGTACCCACGCCGCCCGGTGAGAGCGTCTACCGATCGACCCTCTCGGGCTGGAAGCAGCTCGCGCTCGAGATCAGGCTCGCACGTGAGAGGGGCGCGCGGCGCCGGTGACACTCCCACCGGCCGATCACTCCCGCCCGAACCCCCCGATATTCGTCGCTAACCTCCGAATCGTTGACATTCGCTCGAGCGAGCGGGTATCATGGGGGATCATCTGTTAGCTCGGAAGGAGGTCGCCCGTGCTCAAGAGCATGACCGGGTACGGCAGCTCGGAGCAGTCCGACGGCGGACGTCGCATCAGGGTCGAGCTCAAGTCGGTCAATCAGCGCTTTCTCGACATCCAGGTCAAGGCCCCGCGACTTCTCCTCCAGGTCGAGGAGAGGGTCAGGAAGCTCATCGAGTCGGCCCTCGCGCGCGGGAGGGTCACCGTCTACATAGAGTGGCGCGACGACGGTGCGGACGCCGCCCCGCTCGTGAACGAGGCCGCGGCGCGGCGTCTGGTCGACGATCTCCGCACGCTCAAGGAGAGGCTCTCGCTCGCGGGCGACGTGGACGTCGGGACCGTCGCGCAGTTCTCGTCGATCTTCGAGGGGGAATCCGAGACGCCCCGAGCCGACGAGGTCTGGGGCGCGGTCGAGCCAGTCCTCAGGAGGGCGCTCGAAGGCCTCGTCTCGATGCGCGACGACGAGGGCGCGAAGCTCGGCGAGGAGTTCACGCTCCGTCTCGAGGCGATCGAGGGTCTGGTCGAGGAGATCGAACGGGCGGCTCCCGAAATCGCGGCGGCGATGAAGGAGCGGCTCGCCCAGCGCATCAAGAGCCTCCTTGACGCCACCGTGCCGGTCGACGAGACGAGGGTCGCCCAGGAGCTCGCGATCGCGGGCGAGCGGGCCGACGTCACCGAGGAGATCGTCCGGCTCAAGGCTCACATCGTGCACGCCGGCGACGCGCTCAGGGCGGACGGGCCCGCCGGGAAGAAGCTCAACTTCCTCGTGCAGGAGATGCACCGCGAGGCGAACACGATCGGATCGAAGAGCGCCGACGCCGGGCTCTCGAGCACGGTCGTCTCGCTCAAGGAGGAGGTCGAGAAGCTCCGCGAGCAGGTTCAGAACGTGGAGTAGCGTGAACGGGAGGTCCGGATTGCCCAGCGTTCTTCTGAACATCGGCTTCGGCAACGTCGTGGCGTCACATCGCGTGGTCGCCATCGTGACGCCCGGATCGGCGCCGGTCAAGCGGTTGAAGGACAACGCCAAGAAGGCGGGGAAGCTCGTCGACGCCACGCAGGGGCGGAGGACGCGCGCGGTCATCGTGACGGACAGCGACCACGTCATCCTGTCCGCCGTCGCGGCCGAGACGATCACCCAGCGCCTCGAGGGCAGAGACGAGGGCGCGGAACCACCCGCGCGAGGCTGACGCCGAAGCCGGAGTCGAACGTGGAACGGAAGGCCTTTCCCATCGTCGTGTCCGGTCCGTCGGGGGTCGGGAAGACCTCGATCGGTCGCCGGCTGCTCGCCGAGGACGATCGCACGGCGTACTCCGTCTCCGTGACGACGCGCCCCATGCGTCCTGGGGAGGTCGGCGGCAAGGACTACGAGTTCCTCTCGGAGGCGGCCTTCGAGGCCCTCATGCTGATGGGCGAGCTGGCGGAGTGGGCCGTCGTGTACGGCCACCGCTACGGCACGCGGAAGCGCGCGATCGCGAAGGCTACGGCGGCGGGACGCGACGTCGTGATGGACGTCGACGTGCAGGGCGGGATGTCGATCAAGTCGCTCTTCCCCGAGAGCGTCCTGATCTTCATCCTCCCACCTTCCCCGGAGGCCCTCGAGGAGAGGCTGCGCGGAAGGGCGACCGACAGCGAGGAAGTGATCAGGACGAGGCTCAGGAACAGCCTCGAGGAGCTCAAGTGGGCACCCCGCTACGACTACGTCGTCGTGAACGACGTCCTCGACGACGCCGTGCGGGACACGAAGACGATAGTCGCGGCGGAGAGGCTGCGGACGTGGCGGGCGGTGCTCGAGTAGGTGGCGGCAAGAGGCGGGAGACTCAGTGCGGAGAACGACCATGGAGCAGTTAGACAAGAGATCGCTCTTGAAGCACGCGAAGAACGAGTACCTCGCGGCGATGCTCGCGGCCAAGGTGGCCCGCAGGCTTCACGCGATGGAGCCGGCCGACAGGGCCGACTCCAAGGCCAAGGTGACCTCGCTCGCGCTCAAGCTCATCACCGACGGCGTCGTCGAGTACGAGATCGAGGACGCTCCCGAGGAGGAGGCGAAGGCGAAGGACGGGGACAAGAAGTAGGAGGGAAGTCAGCAGGGGCGGAGCAACCGATGTCGAAGCCTCTCTCAGGCAAGAAGGTGGTGCTCGGCGTGACGGGCAGCATCGCCGCGTTCAAGGCGCCGTCCCTCGTGACGCGCCTCGTGTCCGCGGGAGCGGGCGTCGTCGTGGTGATGACCGAGAACGCCACGAGGTTCGTCACCCCCCTCACGTTCGAGACGCTCTCGGGCACTGAGGTCATCGTCTCGATGTGGCCGGAGCGCAAGGCGGGGGTCCGAAACGCCGAGGAGACACTCGGCGACGCCGAGCGTCTCAAGCACGTGAAGCTCGCTCTGGCCGCCGATCTGGCGATCGTCGCTCCGGCGACGGCCAACATCATCGGCAAGATGGCGGGTGGGATCGCCGACGACTTCCTGTCGACCGAGCTCGTGGCCATGACCTGCCCCATCGTCGTGGCGCCCGCGATGAACGTGAACATGATGGAGTCCGACGCCGTCGGCGAGAACCTCGAGATTCTGAAGCGACGGGGCGTCGTCGTGGTCGAACCCGAGATCGGGCGGCTCGCGAGTGGCGCGATCGGCCGCGGACGTCTCGCCGATCCGGATCACATCGTGGAGACGGCGATGGCTCTCGTCGCGCCCGCGCAGGATCTCGTGGGACGCACCGTCGTGGTCACGGCCGGGCCGACCGAGGAGCCGATCGACCCCGTGAGACACATCGGGAACCGGTCGAGCGGCAAGATGGGATTCGCGCTCGCCGAGCGCGCGGTCGCGCGCGGTGCCGGCGTCGTTCTCATCTCGGGGAGGACGGCGCTCGATCCGCCCGAGGGGGTGAGAATGGTCCGCGTCGAGACGACGAGCCAGATGCGGGACGCCGTCCTCGCGGAGCTTCCCGAGCTCGACCTTCTCGTCATGGCCGCGGCGCCCGCGGACTACCGCCCCGCCACCGTCTCCGAACGCAAGATCAAGAAGGGCGAGGAGCGAATGACCCTCGAGCTCGTTCGGAACGACGACATCCTCCTCGAGGTGCGGAGCTCGAAGCGCGAGGGACAGGGCATCGTCGGGTTCGCCCTCGAGACCGACGACGTCGCCGCGAACGCGCGGGGGAAGCTCGCCGACAAGGACCTCGACCTGATCGTGGCGAACGACGCCGCCCTCGAGGGCGCAGGCTTCGAGTCCGACACGAACGTTGCGACGATCATCGGCCGCTCGGGCGCCGAGGAGGTTCTCGAGAAGATGTCGAAAGAAGCGGTAGCAGACGTCGTGCTGACGCGGGCGATCGCGGAGCTCGGCTGGGGGGCCGACGGCGGTGAGTGATCGAAGGGACGAGGCCAGGGACATCCTCGCGCGGTACCTCTCGCAGCTCAGGCAGGGCGGCGAGTCGGAGATCTACCTCTCGCGCGACGCCGCCCGGGCTCTGAGGGGAGGGCTCGCGGCGCCGGCCGCGGCTCCCGCACGAGCGCAGGCGGCAGGCGGGCAGAGTGCCGCGCGCGAACGTGCGGCGCCGCGCACGGACGGCGCCGAGCGCAGGGAGAGCGCCCCGCCCGCAGGTGGTGGTGAGCGCATGGAGGCCGCGCCGCGCACGGGCGCCCCCGAGGGCCGCGCCCAGGCCAGGCCGGCGGTCGAGCCTCCGGTCGATCTCCCCGAGCCCGAGGTGATCGAGGTCGAGTTGGCGTTCGCCGCCACGAAGAAGGCGCCCGACATGTTCACCGAGCCCTCACCTCTCGACGGCTGCTCGACGCTCGACGAGGTCGAGCGAATCGCGTCGGCCTGCGAGAAGTGCGAGCTCTCGCGTGGCAGGACGAACGTCGTCTTCGGCGTCGGTAACCCGAAGGCTAGGCTCATGTTCGTCGGCGAGGCGCCGGGACGGAACGAGGATCTCCAGGGCATCCCGTTCGTCGGCAGGGCGGGGCAGCTCCTCGACAAGATCCTCGAGGCTGCGGGGGTCGAGCGCGACGACGTCTACATCGGGAACATCATCAAGTGCCGCCCGCCGAACAACAGGACGCCACTGACGAACGAGATCGACGCGTGCATCCCGTACCTCGCCAAGCAGTTCGAGCTCATCAAGCCGCGCATCATCTGCACGTTGGGGCTTCCGGCCACGCACACGCTGCTCGGGATCAGAGGGTCGATGGGCGGTCTGCGTGGGAAGATCTACCGGCACGAGGATCTCAGAGTGATTCCGACCTATCACCCGGCCGCCGCGCTCCGTGACCCGAAGTACAAGCGGCCGATCTGGGAGGATTTCCTTCTCCTGAAGAGGGAATACGAGCATGCCTGAGAAGACAGCATCGAGCAGGCGGCCTCGGGGATGGGCGCTTGGACTCGCCTTCGGGGTCGCGATCGGCACCGCCCTCGGCGCGGCGACGGAGAACATCGGCACGTGGCTGCCGATCTGGATCGGGCTCGGTCTCATCTTCGGAATGGGCTGGGACCGGCGTCGGAAGAGGGACGAGGCATCGCGAGTGGGATAGGGAGACCGCGGGGTGGTGCCCCGCGGTGACGTGTGGGGTCGTGCAGAGTGGGGGGAGGGAAGCATGGCAACGGCAGAGAAGACAGCGACCCGGAGGGCCGCGGCGATCGCCGCGGATCGCGTTCCGCCCCAGGCCACCGATGCGGAGGTGGCGGTTCTGGGAGCGATGCTCCTGGACACCTCGGCCGTCGGTGCGGTGACCGAGCTCCTCGATGACCAGTCGTTCTACAAGGGCGCGCACCGGAAGATGTTCAACGCGATCGTCGGGCTCTTCGCCCGGGACGAGGCCGTCGACCTCGTGACGGTCACGCAGGAGCTGAAGAAGCGCAAGGAGTTGGACGACATCGGCGGGGCCGCGTACCTCTCGCAGGTTCTGGGAAGTGTCGCCACGACCGCGAACGTCAGGCACCACGCGAAGATCGTCCTCGAGAAGTCGGTCCTGAGGCGGCTCATCAACGTCGCGACGGAGGTCGTCCAGGAGGCCTACGACGCGAGCGGCGAGGCGAGGGTCATCCTCGATCGCGCGGAGCACATGATCTTCGAGATCGCGCAGTCGCGCGTCCGGCGCGACTTCGTTCCGATGAGGGAGATTCTGAAGCACAGCTTCGAGGTCATCCAGGAGCTGTACGACAAGAAGCAACACATCACCGGCGTGCCGTCCGGCTTCACCGAGCTCGACTCGCTGACCTCCGGGTTCCAGAAATCCGATCTCATCATCATCGCCGGCCGCCCGTCGATGGGGAAGACGGCCTTCGCGCTGAACGTCGCGTCCCACGCCGCGATCGGCGCGGGAACGCCCACCGCGGTCTTCAGCCTCGAGATGGGGAAGGAGCAGCTCGTCCAGCGGATGCTCTGCTCCGAGGCGCGCGTCGACGCGCACAAACTCAGGACCGGATACCTCGCGGACAAGCACTGGGCGAGCCTGACGACCGCGGCCGGCCTTCTGTCCGAGTCCGCGATCTACATCGACGACACGCCGGCGATGACCGTGCTGGAGATGCGGTCGAAGGCGCGACGGCTCAAGGCGGAGGTGGACATCGGGCTCGTCATCGTGGACTATCTCCAGCTGATGCGCGGAATCGGCCGCCAGGAGAATCGCCAACAGGAGATCTCGGAGATCTCGAGGTCCCTGAAGGCCCTCGCGAAGGAGCTCGACGTTCCGGTGATGGCGCTCTCGCAGCTCTCGAGGGCGGTCGAATCGCGCGGCGGCGACAAGCGGCCGATCCTGTCGGATCTTCGCGAGTCCGGCGCGATCGAGCAGGACGCGGACGTCGTCGCCTTCATCTACCGCGGCGAGCAGTACGAGCGCACGCCTGAGAACGCGGGGATCGCGGAGGTGATCGTCGGCAAGCAGCGGAACGGTCCCACGGGAACGATCAAGCTCGCGTTCAAGTCCGAGTGCACGCGCTTCGAGAATCTCTCCAGGAGGCCCGAGGGGAGCTTTGAGGAACTCTAGAACCACCCCTCGCCGGGCGCACGCAGTCTCCCCGGCCGGTTTCTTCAGAGCCGTCGGACGGTCGGCCATCGAGCTCGTGACCGAGGTCGGTGCGGCGGGCCTGCTCCTCTGGCGCGGGATCATCTCCTTGCGGGGGCTGCCGCGTTCGCTCCACCTGGTCGCCGAGCAGATGCGCCGGATCGGCGTCGAGTCGCTTCCCCTCGTGATCATCACCTCGATCTTCACGGGCGCCGTCACGGCGGTCCAGGCCGCGTACCAGCTCAAGGACTTCGTCCCGAAGCTCTACCTCGGAACCGCGATCTACAAGTCGGTCGTGATCGAACTCGGCCCCGTGCTCACGGCGCTCGTCGTCGGCGGCCGGGTGAGCGCCTCGATCGCCGCCGAGCTTGGGACCATGCGCGTGACCGAGCAGATCGACGCCATGGACGCGATGGCGATCGATCCGGTCCGCTATCTCGTGATGCCGCGGCTCCTGGCCGCTCTCGTCATGCTTCCCGTGGTGACCATCTTCGCCGACGTCCTGGCGATCTCCGGGGGGTTCGTCGTCGCGAACCTCTCGCTCGACATCTCGCCGAAGACGTTCATCGCGGGGATGAAGCTCTTCTTCTTCGCGCACGATGTGTTCGGCGGGCTGATCAAGGCGTTCACGTTCGGCGGCATCATCGCGCTCATGGGGTGCGTGTCGGGCCTCCGCACGAGCGGGGGCGCGGTCGGCGTGGGGCAGGCTGCGACGCGCGCGGTGGTCGCGAGCTGCGTTCTGATCCTCGTGAGCGACTACGTGCTCGCGACGCTCCTTTTCAAGGTGATCTTCGGCTAGCGGGACGGCGACGCCGTGTCCGCGCGGCCGGGGTGCGACAGGAGGAGGCTCTTGAGGGTACTCGGGAAGATCGTGCTCGCGCTTGTCGGCCTCGCGGTCGTGCTCGCCGCGCTCGCGGCGTTCCTGATGCGCGTCCCCACACCCGACTCCGCGTTTCATCCGTTCCCGGCGGACCGGGCGTGCGCGATCGCGATCACCGACGACACGGACTACTTCGCCTTCGAGACGGTCGCCCCCGTCTACGGGCTCATCGACAGCCTGGGACTGACCCTGACGAAGACCGTGTGGGCGTTCGACGCGGAGGGCGTCGACCCCGCGAGCGTCGGACTCTCGCTCGAGAACGACGACTATCGGGCCTGGGTTCTCGAGGAGGCTGTCAGGGGACACGAGATCACGCTTCACACGGCGACCGCCCGGCACGATGACCGGGAGACCATGCTCGCGGCCTACGACGTCCTCGAGGATCTCACGGGCGAGCGGCCGCGGCTCGAGATCTTCCACAGCTACAACCGCGAGGCGTTCTACTGGGGCAGCGAGCGCCTGCCGAACCCGGTCCTCAAGTTCCTGCACGGTCTCACGCACGAGGGCAGCTTCGAGGGCGCCACGGAGGGGAGTCCCTACTACTGGGTCGACCTCTCGCGTGGGCTCGTGCGGTACGTCCGCTCCTTCACGACGAACGACATCAACACGCTGGCCCTGAACCCGTCGATGCCCTACGAGGACGCGCGCACGCCCATGGCCCCACTCTGGTTCGCGAGCAGCAACGGTCGCGAGGGCGACTACTTCGTCTCGCTCTTCGCGGAGGACAACGTGGACCGTCTGAAGAGGGAACGCGGCGTGTCGATCGTCTACACGCACTTCGCGAGCGACTTCGTGGAGGAGGCCCGGGGCGGGGGCCGGCGTCCTCTGAGGCGCGACGTCCGCGAGTGCCTGACACGGATGGGACGCGACGGCGAGATCGAGTTCGTCACCGCGGGAGATCTCCTCGATCGCCTGCGGCTGATCCAGTTCATCGAGGACGCGCTCGCGGGCGGCGGCACCGGGACGGAAGCCGGGAGAACGGGTCGGACCGTCTCCTCGATCGCGGTAGCGTCAGGCCTGGCTCCCGCGATCGACGGGATCTCCGTCGATCCGGGGCGGCTCTCCGGGGCCTCCGCCGGCTCCGAGAGGACGCCGCTCCGCTCCTGGCTCCGCGCGGAAGGTGTCGAGATCGTTCCAGCCGCCGTGAGCGTCTACGACGGCGCGCGGCGTGTCGGGTGGCGCGAGCGGTGGCGGCTCGTTCTCAGGTGGCTCTCGACGCAGGTATCGACGCCGACCGGATGACCGGCGTCAGTGTGTGGCGCGCCCGGTCGCGCGATCGAGCGCGGCCAAGCGGCGCCGCTTGAACGGGGGACGACGACGTGATCAAGAACGTGAACTCGCGGGAGCTCCTGGCGATCACCGATCTCTGGAAGGCGTTCGGCGATCACGAGGTGCTCCGCGGCGTGAGCTTCACGGTCGCCGACGGAGAGACGCTCGTCGTGCTGGGTCCGTCGGGTTGCGGGAAGAGCGTCCTTCTCAAGCACATCATCGGGCTCCTGAAGCCCGACCGCGGCTCGATCGTTGTCGACGGGCACGAGCTGACCACGCTCGACCGCGCCGGGCTGAACGCGCTCAGGATGAGCTTCGGGATGGTCTTCCAGGGGGCGGCGCTCTTCGACTCGATGACGGTCGGCGAGAACGTCGCGCTGCCTCTCAGGGAACACCGCCGCGCGGTGGGGGGGGAGCTCCAGCGGATCGTCGATGAGAAGCTCGAGATGGTCGGTCTCGCCGGAACGGGGCACCTCTGGCCTTCCCAGATCTCGGGCGGGATGAAGAAGCGCGTGGCGCTCGCGAGAGCCATCGCGCTCGATCCCGACTTCATCCTCTACGACGAGCCGACGACGGGACTCGATCCCGTCATGGCCGAGCAGATCAACGAGCTGATACGGAGCACGCAGCGGAAGCTGAACGCCACGTCGATCGTGGTGACGCACGATCTGCACAGCGCGGTATTCACGGGCGACAGGGTCGCCCTCATGGAGGGAGGGAGGATCGAGTTCGTCGGGCCGACCGACGAGCTCACGACGACCGACAACAAGGCGGTCCGGAACTTCATAGCGCGGGGGCACAGGCCGCTGCCGCGCGCGCGCGCGCGGGGGTCTTCCGACGCCTCCGATCCATTCATCTAGCCGGACCTTGAGCGGGAGACGAACGACACATGGAACACGGGAACGAACTGAGAGTGGGCATCACACTGACGGTGGCAGGGGTGGCGCTGGTCGTGGGGGTGCTGTGGCTCGGTGGCTTCGAGCTCGGCGAGGCGAAGTACCAGGTGAGCGTCGTCTTCCCCGAGGTCGCCGGCCTCGCGCCGGGCGACAAGGTGACGGTGGCCGGACTCGACGCCGGCGAGGTGCTGTCGCTCGATCTCGAGGGGGGCAAGGTGGTCGCCGGGATCGAGATCGATCCGGAGATCCTGATCCCCGTCGACTCGCGCATCAGCGTCGCGAGCTACGGCTTGATCGGCGCCAAGGTCGTCTCGGTCAAGCCGGGGACGAGCGCCATCTACATCGAGCCAGGCGCCAGGGTGAACGGGGTGTACGACAAGTCGCTGGGTGACGTTGTCGCCGAGATGGGCGAGGCGCTGACCGTGATCCGCAAGGTCCTCCGCGCCGCCGACGACGTGCTCTCGGACGTCGAAGGGCGCGAGCGCGTCAGGGAGACGCTCGGGAACGCGAGCGCCGCGACGAACGACCTCAAGTATGCGGCGGCGGATCTTCGGGCGATGTCCGACGAGCTTCGTGCCTTCATCACCGAGAAGAAGGGCGGCGTGGCGACGTCGATCGACGCGATCGAGGAGGCTTCGGCCCGGTTCGTCGAGGTCGGGGGCCAGCTCAAGACGATCTCCGCGTCGCTCGACTCGATCGTCGCGCGGGTCGAGGGTGGCGAGGGCTCCCTCGGCAAGCTCGTGAACGACGACCGGGCGCACGAGGAGTTCCTGGCGGCCATCACGGAGGTCCGCGGCCTCGTCGCCGAGATCAAGCGTAATCCGAAGAACTTCGTCAGGTTCTCCATCTTCTGAGGTGCCCCGTCATGCCGGGAAGGAACGCGAGTGGAGGCGGGGCGCGCCGTTCGTGGCCCGCCCGCACCCTTCTCGCCGTCGCGCTCGTGGCGGCAGGCTTCGCCTACGGGTTTCTCGCGGCGAGGACCCAGATTTTCCCGTACTCGGCGATCCGCTCGCTCGCGGGCGCACTGCACGATCGCGGCCGCGACCCGGGAAGCGGCGTGGGCACGCGATGGCACGCCGCGCGGACCGCGGACAGTGCCGGGGAGCTCACGGACGCCGACCGCGAGGAGATGGAGCGCCTCCTCTCGCTCGGATATCTCACCGGCTCCCGGCTCGCCGGCGCCCGCGGCGGCGTGACGGTCCACGACGCAGCGCTCGCCTCCGCGGGACCGAACCTCTTCGTCTCCGGCCACGCGCCGGAGGCGACGGTCACAGACATGGACGGACGGGTGCTCCACCGGTGGACCCGCCCGTTCCGCGACGTCTGGCCCGACCGCGAGATCCGCGCCCACGTGACCGAGGAGGGCGACCTCTACGCGATCTTCCAATGGCTCGGGCTCGTCAAGCTCGATCGCGACTCGGAGATCCTGTGGAGCTACGACGGCGGACCGTTCAACGACCTGTTCGTCGCGGACGACGGGACCGTCACGGTGATGACGCACGAGACGAGGCTCGTTCCGCGGTGGAACGAACGCGAGCCCGTCGTGGAGAACTTCCTCGTCGTTCTCGACCGGGACGGCCGGGTCGCGTCCAGGCACTCGCTCCTCGAGGCGCTCGAGCGGTCGTCGTACGCTCCACTCCTCGACGACGCGCGCCGGTCCGGGGATTTCATCCACGGGAACACCGTCGAGGTCCTGGACGGGACGCTCGAGAACCTCGCTCCGGCCTTCCGGGCCGGGAACGTCCTCACGTCGTTCCGTGAGCTCGACGCGATCGCCGTGATCGATCTCGAGGCGGGGTCCGTCGTCTGGGCGCTCACGGGGCAGTGGAGGGCGCAGCACCAGCCCTCGCTCCTTACGGGCGGGCGCGTGTTGCTCTTCAACAACCTGGCGGGCGACGACGTGTCGGAGGTTCTCGAGCTCGACGCGCTGACGCAGGAGGTCCTCTGGTCGTATCGAGGCGACGCCCTGTCCCCGTTCTATTCCGAGAAGGCAGGCTCCTGCCAGCGGCTGCCGAACGGCAACACCCTCATCGTGGAGTCGGACGGCGGACGGGCGTTCGAGGTGACGACCGACGGAGCGATCGTCTGGGAGTTCGTGAACCCGTACCGCGCCGGCGAGGACGGGGAGCTCATCGCGACGCTCTTCGATCTCGTGAGGCTCCCCGCCGACTTCCCTCTCGATTGGATCGCGGGCGCGGGCGATCGGTGATCGGGGTGCCGCGGCGCCACGAGCGAATGGCGATGATCGGGGTGCTGCGGCGCCACGAGCGAAGAGCGATGATCGCGGCCCGCGTGCGGCGCGGGCGCGGGACAGACGCAGCGTCGGTCGGGACACCCCCGGCGCCGCGGAGGCAGGACGGCCACAGCGGAGAGAGCGCATGACGGTGAAGAGACGCCGGTTCGGCACCACCCCGCACGAGATCTCCGAGATCGGGTTCGGGTGCGGCGGCTACTGGGGCTACTCGTTCTTCTCAGAGGCCGCGGCCGAGCGGCTCGTACTGACGGCGATCGACGAGGGCGTCAACTACTTCGACACGGGTCCGAACTACAGCGGGGGGAACGCCGAGGTCCGCCTCGGCCGGATCCTGAAGGGCAGGATGGACGGCGTCTTCCTCGCGACGAAGGTGGGATCCAAGCTCTCCGATCGCGGGAAGCTCGTGCGCGACTTCTCGCCGGCGGCCATGCGCTCGTCGCTCGAGGAGAGCCTGCGCAGGCTCGGGACCGATCACATCCACCTCGTTCAGCTTCACTCGCCGCCGGTCGAGGTCGTCGAGAGCGAGGAGGTGGCCGCGGCGCTTCGCTCCCTGAAGGAGGACGGACTCGTCTCGTACGTCGGGCTCTCGGGATCGGGAGCGAAGGCAGAGGCGGCGATCAGGACCGGCACGTTCGACAGCCTGATGACGACGTACAACATCTTCCGCCACGGGGCCAGCGCGCCGATCATGCGGGACGCCGCCGCCGCCGGGATGGCGGTCATGGCGATGTCCCCCCTGGCCCACGCTCTCTACAGCCCGTCGCTCTACCGGATCCGGTCGATGAGCCAGATCTGGTATCTCCTCCGCGCCTTCCGGAACTCGCCCAAGGGCCTCATGCGGGCGCGGCGGTACCGCTTCCTGAACGAGGTCGAGGGGTGGACCGCGACTGCGATAGCGCTCAAGTTCGTGCTCGAGAACGAGCACGTCAACGTGGCGATCATCGGCACGACGAAGCTCGATCACCTGAAGGCGAACCTCGCGGTCTCAGGCGGCCCAGCGCTTCCGGAGGACGTCGCGAGGAGGCTCCGAGGAGAATAGGGGGCGGAGGTGGCACGGAAGCGGAGCGTCTTCCTCTGCAAGGGCTGCGGCCACGAGTCGCTGAAGTGGCTCGGCCGGTGTCCCGGGTGCGGGGAGTGGAACACGTTCGTCGAGGAGGCCGCACCGGCGGGGAAGGTGGCGCGGTCGAGCCGGCGGCAGGATCCGGTGGCGCTCTCGGACATCAGGGCCGACCTCACGGAACGGCTCGTCACTGGGATCGGTGAGTTCGACCGAACGCTCGGGGGAGGCATCGTGCCGGGCAGCGTCGTGCTCGTGGGTGGCGACCCGGGGATCGGCAAGTCGACGCTGCTCCTCCAGGTCAGCGACGCGCTGGCCAGGGCCGGCGAGATCGTGCTCTACGTGAGCGGCGAGGAGTCCGGATCGCAGCTCCGCATGCGCGCCACGCGGCTCGGCGTCGAGTCGAGGGCCATCCAGGTTCTCACCGAGACCGACGTGTCGCGCGTCCTCGAGGTGGCGGACTCCCTCTCGCCTGGCGCGGTCATACTCGACTCGATTCAGACCGCCTACCGGCCGGAGGCCGGCGGATCGCCCGGGAGCGTGACGCAGGTCCGCGAGTCGTCGGCGGCGCTCGTGCGGCTCGCGAAGGAGACCGGGACGCCGGTCTTCCTCATCGGCCACGTGACGAAGCAGGGCGCGATCGCGGGACCGAGGATACTCGAGCACATGGTCGACACGGTGCTCTACTTCGAGGGCGACAAGCGCCTGTCGTACCGGATCCTCCGTGCCGTGAAGAACCGCTACGGATCGACCGACGAGATCGGCGTCTTCGAGATGACGGCCGAGGGCCTGGTCGAGGTCGCGGACCCTTCTGGGATCTTCGTCTCGCGCGAGCGGGGCACCACGTCCGGCTCGGTCGTGATCGGGACGATCGAGGGGACGCGGGCGCTCCTGGTCGAGATCCAGGCCCTCACGGGCCTCACGAACTACGCCACGCCGCAGCGGTCGAGCTCGGGCGTCGATCGGCGACGGCTGCCGCTCGTCCTCGCCGTCCTCGAGCGCCGCGCCGGGCTCTCGCTCGGCAACCGCGACGTCTTCGTGAGCGTCGCCGGCGGCGTCAAGGTCGAGGAGCCGGCGGCCGATCTCGGGATCGCGGCCGCCGTGGCCTCGAGCTACTACGACGTTCCTGTTGATCCGGGGACCGCGCTTTTCGGAGAGATCGGGCTTGGCGGAGAGATCAGGCGAGTGGCGCTCGCCGGGAAGCGGGTGCAGGAGGCAGCACGCCTAGGGTACCGACGGGTCGTGCACCCGAAGGGAGCAATCCCAAAGAGCGAGCGGCCCGAGGGCGTCGAGTTCGTCGAGGTCGGATTCGTGGGCGAGGCGATCGATCTTCTGATTGGAGGGCGGCCGGGGACGAAGGCGCGCGAGCGCGAGACCGCCGGCCTCCGCGAGGCGTGACGATGGCACGGATCGGGAGCATTCTGGTGGCGGCGGGCGCGGGGACGCGGGTCGGCGGCGGCGTCCCGAAGCAGTTCGTGACGCTCGGCGCTGAGCCGATGTTCGTGCGGGCGCTCCGCCCACTCATCGCGGTCTCCTCGGAGATCGTGGTCGTGACTGCCCCCTCCGAGATCTCGACCGCGGAGCGGCTGCTCGCTGACGCGGGACTCGGAGTCGGAGCCGGGCCGGCGGACGGCGGGCCCGGGGACCGCGAGTCGACGGGCGGCGATCCGGGAGCTGCGGGCGCCAAGCGCGCCGCCGTCACGGTCGTCGCGGGCGGCGAGCGGCGCCAGGATTCGGTCCGGCGCGGGCTCGAGGCGCTCACGGACGCGGTCGAGATCGTGCTCGTGCACGACGCGGCGAGGCCGTTCGCCACGGACGATCTCGCCCGGCGCGTCGTCGAGGCGGCCGAGCGCGCCGGCGCCGCGGTGCCGGCGATCGCCGTTCCGGACACCGTCAAGCGGGTCGAGGACTCGTCGGTCGTCGCCACGCTCGATCGCGGGGTCCTGAGGCTCTCGCAGACGCCGCAGGGCTTCGCCCGACGCGTCCTCGAGGAGGCGTACCGCGGGCTCGGCGACCATGCGGTGACCGACGACGCGCAGGCGGTCGAACTCGCCGGGGGAGCGGTCGCCGTGGTCGAAGGCGACCCCATGAACACGAAGGTCACGACGCCTCTGGATCTCGATGATGCCCGCGCGCGCGCGAACCGCGAGATCGGGCTCGACGCGGCCGCTCGCGCAGGCTTGGGCAGCGACACACACCGGCTCGTCGCCGGACGAAGGCTCGTGCTGGGCGGCGTCGAGATCCCCTTCGAGAAGGGCCTCGACGGGCACTCGGACGCGGACGTCGCGACCCACGCCATCATGGACGCGCTCCTGGGAGCGGTGGCGGCGGGCGACATCGGACGGCACTTCCCGCCGGACGATCCAGCGTACAAGGACGTCTCCAGCCTGTCCCTGCTCAAGCGCGTCGCGGCGATCGTCCGGGAGCGGGGACACGCGATCCGGAGCGTCGACGTCACGATCACGGCGGAGGCGCCCAAGATCGCGCCGCACGTCTCCGCGATGAGGCGCGCTCTCGCCGCGGCGGCCGGGATCGGGGCGGACGCGATCTCCGTCAAGGCGACGACGACGGAAGGCACCGGCCCCGAGGGCGAGGGGCTCGCGATCTCAGCGCGCGCGATCGCGGTGGTCAGCGTGGCGAGCCCGTAGGGCACGCGAAGCGCTACCCGGCACTCCCGCGAGCAGCGTGAAAGAGGTGCGACGGACCATGTTTTTTCCCCTGGGCGACGACAACACGGCGCGACGCATCACGCCGCACCTCGTGTGGCTGGTCGTGATCATCAACGCCGTCGTGTGGATCATGCAGCTCACGCTCGGCGACTCCTTCACGTACGGATTCAGCACGATCCCCTACGAGATCACCAACGGTGTCGATCTGGTCCGGGCGCAGATCGTCGACATCGGGGGACGGGGGATCGAGATCCCGCAGGCTCCGGGCCCCGTTCCGATCCAACTGACGATGCTCTCGTCGATGTTCATGCACGCGTCCTGGATGCACATCATCGGGAACATGCTCTACCTCTGGATCTTCGGCGACCAGATCGAGGACCTGCTCGGCCACGCCCGGTTCGTCGTCTTCTATCTTCTGTGCGGCGTGGCGGCGAGCCTCGCGCACATCTCGGTCGGGCCGGCGTCGGTCATCCCGTCGCTCGGCGCCTCGGGCGCGATCGCGGGCGTGCTCGGCGCGTACCTCGTGAAGTACCCGAAGAACAAGGTGAGGGTGCTCGTGGGGCGGAGCCTCGTGTACATGCCCGCCTTCGTCGTTCTCGGGTTCTGGATCGTCCTGCAGCTGATTTCACAGGTGCAGGTCACCGCGGGAGGCGAGGGGGGAGGCGTCGCGTACATGGCGCACATCGGCGGCTTCTTCGCGGGCGTCGTGCTGGTCTTCCTGCTGGGGATCGGACGGCAGCGCTCCACGCCCGAGCCCGAGCCGACCATTCGCCTGTCGCGAAGGCGGCCCGAGAGGGTCATCCACGTTCCACGTCGGCGCGCGCGCCGTCGGTAGGGCCGCGGGCGAGCATCATAAGGAGAGACCGTGCGCATGCACCGCACGAACGACACGGATCCCGAGCGCCGCCCCCGGCGAAGGCCACCAGTGTGGTTCCTCGTCGTTGCGATCGCGCTCCTGATTCCAGGCCTCTGGTGGGGGCTCCCGGGCGAGTTCTCGGTGGCGTACGACGCGCCGGGGCCCTACGGCCCGCTCGCGTTCGCAGCGCGCTACACGGAGGCCGCGATCTCCGCCGTCTACCCGGCCGTGCACCAGCTCGTTCTCCTCGTGGCCTATGCGTTTTCGCTCCTCGGCCTCGCGCTGGCCGGCAACCTCGACGTGGGATCGCTCTCCGCGGCGTGGCCGCACGGCTTCCGTGACCCCGTCGGCGCCTTCTCGGCGCTCATCCTCGTCGGCCGCGCGATCTCGGTCGCGATGGCCGTCGGCATCCTCGCGAGCCTCTGGCGCATCAGGTTCCGCGAGTGGACACGGGGCGGCGCGCTCGCGGGCGCGCTCCTGCTCCTCGGGAGCGGGGTCTTCGTCTACTACGCGCGGGTCACGAACGTCGATCTCCCGTACGTCTTCTGGTGGACGTGCGCGTTCGTCGCTCTCTGGCGGTACGTCGTCGAGGAGGACGGGCGGCGCCGCGATCTCGTGGTGGCAGGGATCTTCTTCGCGCTCGCGGCAGGCAGCAAGACGCAGGCGGCAGGCTTGATCGTCGGCGCCGGGCTCGTCGTGATCGCCTTCGGTCGGCGATCGTCGACGCTGCCTGAGCGGCTGCGGGACATCGGGATCCTCGTCGGCGTCTCGGCCGCGGCCTATCTCTTCGTCGCCGTGCTGCCGCAGCCCGCGCGCTGGCTCTATCACGTCGAGAACTTCACGCTGGGGAATCGAGCGCTCGCCTACGCGCAGGACGCCGCCGAGGACGCGCACTCGGCGCGCGAGAGCATTCTCGCGATGATGCTCCTCGCCGGGTTGGGACTCGCCGCGCTCGGCGCCGCGTTCCTCGTTCGCGCCCGGCGCTGGCGCGAGCTGGCGCTCCTCGTCGTCCCTCCCGTGGTCTACTACTGCGTCATCATCCTCCCGACGTCGTTCGCGCCCCCGAGGTTCATGCTTCCCCTGGGTCTCCCGCTCGCGGTGCTTGCGGGCGTCGCCGTGGGAAGGGTCGCCGCGCTCGTCGGGCCGCGCCGACGCGTCGCGTGGGCGTTCGTCGTTGCGCTCGTCATCGGCGTCCACTTCGTCACCGGGTACGCGCCGGTCACGTGGGCGCAGAGCTACCGCAACCACGCGCGCCTCGCTCGCGAGCTTCCCCGGTACGTTCCGCCGGGGAGCGCCGTTCTCTGGATCGGCGACGTGGTTCGCATGCCGCCGCCGGACGTCTATCGGGACTATCGCCTGATGCTGAGACCCGGGGACGGGATCGCGTCGTCCGCGACGGAACACGCGTTCGCGCCCTACGAATCGGACGTGGGGTACGCGCTCGCGGCCTTGCCTTCGGAGGTCGACGTCGACGCCGTGCCTCTCACCTCGTGGGAGCATCCCAGCTGGGTCCGGAAGCTGACGAAGCTGCGCGCGCTCCGGGAGTTCCATCTCTACCGGATCGTTCCCCGCGCCGAGCCCGCGTCGACGGAGCCCGCCCCGCCGGAGCGCGCCGACGACGCGCGCTGAAAGGAGAGAGGTGGCATGTCGCGCCCCGTTCGAGTGAGATTCGCTCCCAGCCCCACGGGACACCTCCACGTCGGGAGCGCCCGCACGGCGCTCTTCAATTGGCTCTTCGCCAGACACGAGGGCGGCGCGTTCGTCCTCCGCATCGAGGACACCGATCTCGCGAGATCGACCGTCGAGTCGGAGCGGGCGGTGCTCGACGACCTCGCGTGGCTCGGCCTCGCGTGGGACGAGGGACCGGACGTGGGTGGCGCGTACGGACCCTACCGGCAGTCGGAGCGGCTCGAGATCTACCGGGAGCACGCCGAACGGCTTCTCGCCGAGGGGAAGACGTTCCGCTGCTATTGCACGGACGAGGAACTGGAGGAGAAGCGAAGACTGGCGCTCACGGACGGCAGGATTCCCCAGTACGACGGCGCGTGCCGCGGCCTCTCCGCGGCGGCCGAGGCCGCGCTCTCGTCCGAGGGAAGGAGACCGACGGTGCGCGCCCACCGGCCCACGCGGGACGTCGCCGTGGACGATCTCGTGCGCGGCCGGGTCGAGTTTGCCCGCGAGATGCTCGGTGACTTCATAATACTCAGAAGCGATGGCCGCCCGACCTACAACTTCGCGGTCGTCGTCGACGACGCCCTGATGGAGATCTCGCACGTCGTTCGGGCGGAGGAGCACCTCCCGAACACGATGCGCCAGCTCCTCCTGTACGAGGCGCTAGGTCTAGAGCCTCCCAGCTTCGCGCACGTCTCCCTCATCGTCGACAAGGACAGGAGCAAGCTCTCCAAGCGGCGCGGCGCCAGCTCCGTCGCCGAGTTCCGCGAGCAGGGGTTCCTTTCAGAGGCGCTCCTGAACTACCTGGCACTCCTCGGCTGGTCGCACCCGGACGCCAAGGAGATCATGAGCCGGGACGAGCTCGTCCGGGCGTTCGATCTCGCTCGGGTCTCCTCGAGCCCAGCCGCGTTCGACGAGGATAAGCTCGCCTGGATCAACGCGCACCACATCCGCGAGGAGCCGATCGGCCGAGTGGCCGAGCTGGCCCGCCCGTATTTCGAGGCCGAAGGTGTCTGCGAGCCCGACGGCGAGAGGTTCGAGGCGATCGTCGATCTCGTGCGCGAGGGCCTCGAGCGGCTCTCCGAGATCCCGTACGCGGCCGGCTTCTTCTTCACGGACGATCCCGAGGTAGAGGACGACGCGCGCCCCTGGCTCGAGAGCGAGACAGGAGAGGCCGTTCTCAAGGGCCTCCTGTCGACGCTCGAGGCGGAGGAGGGCGTGCTCGATCAGGCCTCCGTGAAGCGAGCGCTCAAGGCCGTCGGCGAGGAGCTGGGCGCGCGGGGGAAGGACCTATACATGCCGGTCCGCGCGGCGCTGACCGGGAGGATCCACGGGCCGTCGCTCGCGCTGGTCGCGGCGCTCCTCGGCCGCGATCGCGTGCTGGCTCGGCTCTCGAGGGCCGCGGCCCGCCGCTGACGCGCGGCTCGAGCGAAGAGACCGGGCCGGCCGCTCGTCCGACGTGACGACGCGCGCGGCCACCACCGCGACGACGCGCGTGACGACCGACGTGACGACGCGCGTGACGACGAGGGAAGGAGCGAGAGAATGAAGATCGCAGTCCTGCTCGGAGGAACGTCGGCGGAGCGGGAGATCTCCCTCGTGACGGGGCGGGCCGTGGGCCGGGCCCTGGCAGAGCGGGCGCACGACGTGCTTCTGGTCGACCCGGCCGTCGGCGACGCGCCGATCGGCGTGCGGGAGGCCGAGGCCGCGGCCGAGATCGGCGCCGCGCCGCCTCCGATTCGCGAGGAGGCCGGGAACGCCGTCCGGGCGATCGCCGGGGAGGCCGTCCGCGCCGCCGACGTCGTCTTCGTGGCGCTCCACGGCGGGACGGGGGAGGACGGGACCGTCCAGGGCCTCCTCGAGCTCGCGGGGAAGCGGTACACGGGCTCAGGCGTGCTGGCGAGCGCGCTCGCGATGGACAAACGGGCGTCGAAGCTCGTCCTTCGCCAGGCGTACGTCCCGACCCCGGCGTGGCACGTCGTCTCCTTCGAACAGGATCTCGATCCGGCGGCGCGGGGCGGCTCGCCGTCGCTCCCGACCGATCTCGCGCCCGATCAGGCGGCCGAGGCCGCGGAGAGGCTCGGTGGATACCCGGTCGTCGTCAAGCCGAACGATCAGGGCTCGACGGTGGGACTCACCGTCGTTCGGGACGAGGAGGGGCTCGGTCCCGCTGTCGAGCTCTCCGGCCGGTACTCCCGCCACGTGCTCATCGAGACGTACGTACCGGGCCGAGAGATGACCGTCGCGGTCCTCGGCGGCGAGGCGCTGCCCGTCGTCGAGATCACGCCCAGGGGCGGCCTCTACGACTACGAGAGCAAGTACACGAAGGGCATGAGCGAGTACCACTGCCCCGCCGGCATCGCCACCGATCTCGCGGACATGCTCGCGAAGACCGCGCTCTGCGCCTTCTCCGCCATGGGATGCCGCGGCTACGCGCGCGTCGACTATCGGGTCTCCCCGAGCGGCCGCCCCTTCTGCCTCGAGGTCAACACCGTTCCGGGGATGACCGAGATGAGCCTCGTGCCGATGGCGGCCGCCGCTGCCGGCATCGGGTTTGCCGACCTGGTCGACAGAATCGTCCGCATGGCCCTGAAATAGGGCTTCTTCTGGCACAACTGATGCACTTCCCCCCCCCGAGAACGCAC
>JALGVU010000034.1 GCA_025774545.1 bacterium
TCCCCGTATCTCGCGGCGCCGTTCAGCTTCGAGCGCTGGTAGAACGCGAGCTGCGCTTGATCGGCGTTCGCGGGGTCGCCGCGCCACGCCTCGAGCACCGGCGCCTGGAGCGCCCGGCCGTACGAGAAACTGAGCTCCCACGGGAACGCGCCCATCGCGTTCATCGCGTTCAGGTGCTTGGTGGCCTGCTCGGCCGTCTGCCCGCCCGAGAGGAAGACGATCCCGGGGACCGCGCCGGGGACGACCCGCCGGAAGCAACGCAGCGTCGCCTCCGCGACCTCCTGGACGCCGGCCTGCTTCGGGCACTCCTTGCCCGACAGGACCATGTTCGGCTTGAGGAGCGTGCCCTCGAGGAGGACGCGGTGACGGTGAAGCTCTGAGTAGACGCGCCTCAAGGTAGCGAGCGCGACCTCCTCGCAGCGTTCGATCGTGTGTGCGCCGTCCATGAGGACCTCGGGCTCCACGATCGGGACGAGATTGGCCTCCTGACAGAGCGCGGCGTAGCGTGCAAGCGCGTGCGCGTTCGCCTCGATGCACGCGCGCGTCGGGATGCCGTCGCCGATCGTGATCACCGCGCGCCACTTCGCGAAGCGCGCCCCGAGGCCGCGGTACTCGGCGAGCCGGTCGCGGAGGCCATCGAGCCCCTCGGTGATCTTCTCTCCCGCAAACCCCGGGAGGTCCTTCGCTCCCTTGTCGACCTTGATCCCGGGGATGATCCCCTTCCCGGAGAGCAGCTTCGGGAAGGTGGTGCCGTCGGCCGCGGCCTGCCGGATCGTCTCGTCGAAGAGAATCACGCCGCTGATGAACTTCTCCGCACCCGCCGTTGCGAACAGAATCTCGCGATAGTCCCGTCGGGTCTCCTCGGTCGACTCGACGTCGATCGAGTCGAATCGCTTCTTGATCGTCCCGCCGCTCTCGTCGGCGGCGAGGATGCCCTTGCCCCTCGCCACGAGCGCGCGGGCGGTCGTCGTGAGTGCGTCACGGTTCATCGTCGGTGTCTCCTTCGAAAGGGGGCGGTGTCTCAGACGATCCCACGGCCGGCCCGGGGTGCGCCGCGCGGATCCCAGCAGGATCGCCGCGATCATACCACACGCGGCCGGCGTTGCGGGATCGATCGTGGAACGCCGTCACGGGATCGATCGTGGGCACGCCGTCGCGTCACCGATCGCGAGAAGGCGGCCGAGCATGCGTTGGGGCGGGAGTCGCGCCCCCCCCGCCCCAACGTTCGGTTCTTCACGAAGCCCGGCCGAACTGCAGCGGGAGCCCGGCCACCGCCATCATCGATACAGAGCCTTGATCGCTCCCCAGCTGGCCGGCTCGACGGCGATCGCCTCGC
Organism: bacterium; assembly: GCA_025774545.1. GTDB lineage: Bacteria > Joyebacterota > Joyebacteria > Joyebacterales > Joyebacteraceae > JALGVU01. The sequence continues at coordinate 1,337 of JALGVU010000034.1, forward strand.
ACCCCGGGACGTCACACCACGGGTCGAAGAGGACGCACCACATGACGTCCGGATCATCGTTGCAGTCCCAGATTCCTGCCGCGATCTCGTCCGGATCCGTCGTGCCCCACCAGTTGTCCGTCGCGTCGAGGGCGGGCGTCGGCCCGCCCGGGTCGGCTCCCGCAACGAGGTTCTGGCCCGTGTTGCCGTAGATGTCGTTCAGGTGGATCGAGACGGTGGTCCCGTAGGTGGGGAGACGCACGCCGTCCCCGTTCCATCTGATGACGTTCCGCGTGAGTTCGGCGCTTCCGCCGAGCGCGAATCCGTACTCCGCGTTGTGCTCGACGAGGTTGCTGTCCGCCTGGCACGAGAAGCCCGTCCGGATGCCGTGCCCGGAGTTGTGGTGGACGTGGTTGTTACGAATCAAGGGCTCCTCGCAACAGAAGCCCTCGATTCCGATCTCGTTGTAGCAGATCTCGTTCTGCTCGATGATCGCCTGGCAGTGGTAGATCCAGATTCCCGGGCCGCCGTTGTTCCGGAACACGTTCCGGGCGATGAGCCCTACGCTGTCGTAGGCGTTCAGGCCGTAGCCATTCTCCTCCACGATGTTGTCCGTGAAGAGGAACGTGACGAGGCCCCCACATTCGACGGGCTCCGAGGTGTCACTGATCGTGAAGCCGACGATGCGCACGTCTATGGGATAGCCCCGGGTTGGGGGTGTGGTGAACGCGGGTGTAGTTCCGTCACCCTGGATGATCGTCGCCTCCGCTCCGGTCATGCTCATGAGCGCTGGGCACCCCTCGTACTGGAACAGGATCGGCCAGTCGCCGGGCGGTGGGAGGGTCGGGTCGACGACGTAGGTTCCCGGCGCGACGAGGAGGGTGTCGTCAGTCCCGATCGTGCGCATGCCTGTCGGTATGTCCGTGAAGTCGCCGCCTCCTTCCGGAACGACGGTGTAGACGTCGGCCGTGGTGGCGAGGGGAAGGGTGAGTGTCACAACGAGGGTGGCGGAGAGCACGGTGGCAGAGCGCATTCCGCACCTCCTGGTTCAGGGTCCTGCATGGTCGGTGCCGTTCAGAAGAAGCCGTGAGTCATCGTCACCTCCCTTCCTTCCGCGGACGACCGGTCGCTCCCCGATGAACGGTAAGATTATAGCAGAGAGATATGTCGGTGTCCAGTGCTCGCTCGGTCCGGCCATCCGCTCGCGCCGCCCGCGGTCCCGGCGGCCCGCCTCCGCGCTCTCCGAGAGGGCTTCCCACCCTCTGGAAGCCTGAAAGAGCGTTGACACTCCGCGCCCTCCATAGTATTCTCATGAGCCGAGATGTCACCGTGGTGAAGCCGCAATCCGCCGCGGTGGCTCCTTGACGTTTAGGGGTGAGCGGTGGGCCAGTTTCCGACCCGCCGCCCGTGTTCATCAAGAAGGGCTGGAGCCGATTGTTCGCGTGCCGGCGAGGGTTGGGGAGAGCAGAGTCGAGGACGCTCCGGGGCGGTTCACCGCGCACGCGGCGGGACCGAGGACGATTCGTTTGTCACGGGTAGGCCGAACCGCCTGCCCGTGTTGCATGTTAGGCCGATCGGGTGCGCGCGTCTTCCCGCTTGAGGCAGGAACGCGCGGGTTGACACGCGAGAGCGCGAGAGCGACGGTGGCGGTTCCGCTGTGCGCCGACGCGCTCCGGAGGTGCAGATGAGGCTCAAGCTCACACGCGATCTCATCAGGGACGAACTCATCACGAGGGTCCAGGATCTGTCCGGGCAGAGCCTGCTTCAGTGCTACCAGTGCGGGAAGTGCTCCGCCGGTTGCCCGGTCGTGCACGAGATGGACATCGTGCCGAGCGAGGTCATCAGGCTCCTTCAGCTCGGACAGCTCGACGAGGCGCTGGACTCGAAGACGATATGGATCTGCGCATCGTGCCTGCAGTGCGCATCCCGCTGTCCGAAGGGCGTCGAGTTTTCGAGCATCTGCGACGCGCTCCGGCAGATCGTCCTGAGAAAGCGGATGGCGACCCCGAGGGTAGACGCCGATGACGTCTCCGCCATCATGGTGTCGGACGCTCCTCAGATGGGTGTGGTCGGGGCGTTGAGGAAGCTGAACGGATAGAGCGAGCCGGAGGATGAGATGAAGATCCCCTACTACCCGGGCTGCACCCTTCACGAACGTGCCCGAGACTTCGACGTGTCGGCGAGGGAGTGTGCCAAGGCGCTCGGAGTCGAGCTCGAGGAGCTCCCCATCTGGACGTGCTGCGGAGCGGTCTTCCCGCTCGTCACCGACAGCGTCATGGACATCCTTGCGGGCGTGAGGAACCTCGAGTACGCGTCGAGGATCGGCGACAAGCTCGTGACCCTCTGCTCCTTCTGCTACAACGTCCTGAAGCGCACGAACAGGGTCATGCGCGACGACCTCGAGAAGAGAGAGAAGGCGAACCTCTTCCTTCGCGCCGACACTGCGGCCCGCGAGGAGGTCGAGAGCTACACGAAGACCGACTACACGGGCCAGGTCGAGGTGCTGCACTACATCGAGATGCTGCGGGACGTGGTGGGGTTCGACGAGCTCAGGAAGAAAGTGGAAAACGGGCTCGGAGGTCTCAACGTCGCCCCGTACTACGGGTGCATGCTTCTTCGGCCCAAGAAGGAGATGGAGTTCGACGATCCGGAACAGCCGACGGTCTTCGAGGACCTCCTCGCGACGCTCGGCTGTGACATCGTCGACTTCCCGATGAAGACGGAGTGCTGCGGTGGCTTCCAGATCGTCAACGACGAGGAGCTCGCCGTCATGTGTTCCCAGAACGTCGTGAGCTCCGCCATCAAGCGCAACGCGGACGTCATCGTGACGACGTGCCCGCTCTGTCGCTACAATCTCGACAAGAAGCAGGAGGAGATGATCGAGCGCGTCCGCGGTTTCAGGAGGATCCCGGTCATCTACTTCACGCAGCTCCTGGGACTGGCGCTCGGAATCGACGAAGAGCATATCGACTTCTCTGACAACTACGTAGATCCGCGGCCCGTGCTAGCGGAGAAGAGCCTGCTTTAAGGAGGAGTGATGGAACGACGGATAGGCGTCTTCGTCTGCCACTGCGGAAGTAACATCGCCGGGGTGGTGGACGTCAAGCGAGTCGCGGAGGAGCTCAGGAAGTACCCCGGCGTGGCGTACTCCACGGACTACACGTACATGTGCTCCGACCCCGGTCAGAATCTCGTCAAGGACGCGATCAAGAAGCACGATCTCACGGGAGTGATCGTTGCTGCCTGCTCACCCACCCTCCACGAGACGACGTTCAGGCGAGCGGGAAGGGCAGCGGGTGTGAACCCGTACCAGGTCGAGATCGCGAACATCCGCGAGCACTGCAGCTGGGTTCACCAGGGCGAGAAGGAAGCGGCCACCGAGAAGGCCACCAGGATCATCAAGACGATGGTCGAGAAGGCGGTCCTCGATGAGGCGCTCGACCCGATCGCGGTGCCGATGACGCACCGCGCGCTCGTGGTAGGTGCCGGGATCTCCGGCATCCAGGCGGCGCTCGACATCGCGAACGCCGGTTACGAGGTCATCGTGGTTGAGAAGGACCCGTCGATCGGCGGTCACATGGCGCAGCTGTCCGAGACGTTCCCGACGCTCGACTGCTCGCAGTGCATCATGACTCCGAAGATGGTCGAGGTCTCCCAGCATCCGAAGATCAAACTCATGACCTACAGCGAGATCGACGACGTCTCCGGCTACGTCGGCAGCTTCAAGGTCAAGATCAGGAAGAAGGCCGCATACGTCGACCGCGACACGTGCAACGGGTGCGGACTCTGTATGGAGAAGTGCCCGGCCAAGACGCCCTCCGAGTTCGACGAGGGGCTCGCCGACCGGAAGGCGATCTACACGCCGTTCCCTCAGGCGGTGCCGAACAAGCCGGTCATCGACGCCGAGCACTGCACGTACTTCCTCAAGGACGGGAAGTGCGGCATCTGCCAGAAGATCTGCCCGGTCGACGCGGTCGACTTCGAGCAGAAGGACGAGATCATCGAGGAGGAGGTCGGCGCCATCATCGTCGCGACCGGCTACGATCTCTACCCGATCGAGAACATGGGCGAGTACGGCGGCGGCAAGTACGAGGACGTGATCACGAGCCTCCAGTTCGAGCGGATGCTCTCGGCCTCGGGACCGACCGGCGGCGAGGTTCTTCGGCCGTCCGACGGCGAGGTGCCGAACGAGGTCGTGTTCCTCACGTGCTGCGGCTCGAGGGATCCCGAGTTGCACATGCCGTACTGCTCGAAGGTCTGCTGCATGTACCTGACGAAGCACGCGATGCTCTACAAGCACAAGGTGCACGACGGCCAGGCCTACGTCTTCTACATGGACGTGAGGACGGCAGGGAAGGGGTACGAGGAGTTCTACACCCGTGCGGCCGAGGAGGACGACGTTCTCTACGTTCGCGGCAAGGTGTCGAAGATCTTCGAGGAGGACGGGAAGGTGATGGTCTGGGGTGTCGACACCCTGACCGGGAAGAAGGTCGAGATCGCCGCGGACTTGGTGGTTCTCGGCCTCGCCACCGTTCCGAACGTCGCGGCGAAGGAGCTCGCGAACAAGCTCAAGATCCACACGGACGAGTGGGGCTTCCTCGCGGAGGCGCACCCGAAGCTCCGGCCGGTCGAGAGCCTCAGTCCGGGGTTCTACCTCGCGGGCGCCGCTCAGGGCCCGAAGGACATCCCGGAGGCCGTCGCACAGGCGTCGGGCGCCGCGAGCAAGGTGGCCGACCTCTTCGCCGAGGAGGAGTACCACCGGGAGCCGATCATCGCGGTCATCAACGATGACACGTGCGCCGGTTGCAAGGTCTGCGTGTCCGTCTGTCCGTACGACGCTGCCGAGTTCATCGAGGAGGATGGCGTCGCGCGTATCCAGGAGGCGATCTGCGAGGGCTGCGGCGCCTGTATCGCCGCGTGCCCGTCCGGCTCGGCTCAGCAGAGGAATCTGACCGACGAGCAGCTTTACAGGATGGTCTCGGCGGCCTTGGAGGGTTGACATGTACGAACCGAGAATCGTCTGCTTCTTCTGTAAGTGGTGCACGTACGCCGGCGCCGATCTCGCCGGGACGTCCCGCAAGCAGTATCCACCGAACGGCGTCGTGGTGCGCGTGAACTGCAGCGGCCGGATCGATCCTCAGCATCTCCTGTGGGCATTTCGGGAAGGGGCTGACGGCGTGCTGATCGGTGGTTGTCATCCCGGCGATTGTCACTACCAGGACGGCAACTACAAGACGATGCGGCGCGTGACGTTCCTCAAGCGGATGCTAGAGGACATGGGCATCGAGCCCGAGCGCCTCCACCTTGAGTGGATCTCGGCCGCCGAGGGCGACAAGCTCGTCCACACGATGTCCGATTTCATTGACTTGGTGAAGGGCTTGGGCGCGCTCGAACTCGAGCCGGTCGGACGCAGAGGCAACGGCGGCTCGCCGCCGGCGCGTCGGGGAACGAAGAAGGCGAAGCCTGCGAAGAAGGTCGTGAAGAAGAAGGCGAAGCCTGCGAAGAAGGCCGTGAAGAAGAAGGCGAAGCCTGCGAAGAAGGTCGTGAAAAAGAAGGCGGCGCCTGCGAAGAAGGTCGTGAAGAAGAAGGTCGTGAAAAAGAAGGCGAAGCCTGCGAAGAAGGTCATGAAGAAGAGGGCGAAGCCTGCGAAGAAGGCCGTGAAGAAGAAGGCGGCGCCTGCGAAGAAGGTCATGAAGAAGAGGGCGGCCCCGAAGAAGAAGGTCGTGAAGAAGAAGGCGGCGTCCAAGAAGACGACGAGGAAGAGGAAGAGCACCCGCGGTCGGAAGAAGAAATAAGCGCACGGAACCTGGGAGGCGACCCGACCCCGTTCACCTCGACGCGTCGGCCGTGCTCCCACAGCGAAACACGGGGGAAGGGCAACGATGGCAGAAGACATGGCGACCATCTACGTGATGGGGAAGGCCTACGAGGTCCCCAAGGATCTCACCATCATGAAGGCGATGGAGTACGCCGGTTACCGCTTCCTGAGGGGCTGTGGATGCAGGGGGGCGTTCTGTGGGGCATGCGGAACCGTCTATCGCAACGTTGATGACTACCGACTGAGGGTGGGCCTTGCCTGCCAGGAAGTGGTCCAGGATGGGATGTACCTCGCGGAGATCCCGTTCTTCCCGGGCAACAAGGCCTTCTACGACATCGAGGATCTCGAGCCGAACTCGGAGACGATTCTCAAGCTCTACCCTGAGATCTTCCGTTGCCTCGCGTGCAACACCTGCACCAAGGCCTGCCCGCAGGACATCGAGGTCATGGAGTACATCCAGGCGGCGCTCCGCGGCGACATCGCCAAGGCCGCCGATCTCTCGTTTGATTGCCTGCTCTGCGGGCTCTGCGCCGCGCGCTGCCCGGCCGAGATCGTCCAGTACAACGTCGCGCTTCTCTGCCGTCGCCTCTACTCGCGTTACATCGCGCCGAAGGCCGCGCATCTCGAGAACCGGGTGGAGGAGGTCAGGGAGGGCAAGTACGACAAGGAGCTTGCGGACCTCAAGAAGATGAACGAGCGCCAGCTCGCCAAGCTCTACGACTCCAGGGACATCGAGCCGGGAGACTAGGAGGGAACGAGGTGTACTACACCCCAGGTATGCTCAAGTCGATGAAGCGCGTCGAGGCGACGCGCGAGTTCAGGCTGACTCAGGAACTCCCCCTCCTCGATCCGGTGCAGAAGGTAGACCTTCTGGAGAACCACCACCCGGACTACATCGAGGACGTCTTTCGGGAGCTCAAGGTCGGGCCCTCGAAGGGGACGCTCACGCCGAAGGAGTTCGCGAGCGTTTTCGAGGCGTACAGCGCGATCGATCCCGAGGAGTTCGATCTCTCGACGGTCGACTACGACGTGGACGTGTTGGTGGTGGGTGGGGGCGGCGCCGGGGCGTCCGCGGCGCTGGTCGCGCACGAGCACGGTGCCGACGTTCTTCTCGTCACGAAGCTCCGGTTCGGCGACGCGAACACCATCATGGCGCAGGGTGGGATCCAGGGCGCGGACAAGGAGAACGACTCCCCCGCGATCCACTACCTCGACGTCATGGGAGGCGGGAGGTACTTCAACGATCCGGATCTCGTCGAGGCTCTCGTCGTCGACGCTCCGGGCGCGCTCGCCTGGCTCGAGAAGCTCGGCGTCATGTTCGACAAGGAGCCCGACGGGACGATGGTCTCGATCCACGGAGGCGGCACCTCCAGACAGAGGATGCACGCCGCGCGCGACTACACCGGCGGCGAGATCATGAAGACCCTGCGGGACGAGGTCCAGAACCGGAAGATTCCGTACGTCGAGTTCTCGCCGGCCTACGAGCTTCTGACCGACGGCAAGAAGGTCACGGGCGCGGTGCTCCACAATCTGGAGACGGAGGAGTACCTGGTCGTCAGAGCGAAGACCGTCATCCTCGCCACGGGCGGCGCGGGCCGTCTGCACGTCGACGGGTTCCCCACGACCAACCACTACGGCGCGACGGCCGACGGCCTCGTGCTCGGCTACCGCGTGGGAGCGCCCCTCGTCTTCATGGACACGATCCAGTACCACCCGACGGGCGCCGCCTACCCGGAGCAGCTTCTGGGGCAGCTCGTCACGGAGAAGGTGCGTGGACTCGGCGGCCAGCTCGTGAACACCGACGGGAACCGCTTCATCTACGAGCTCGAGACGAGGGACGTCGAGGCCGCGGCGATCATCCGTGAGTGCAGCGAGCGGAAGAAGGGCGTGACGACGCCCTCGGGGTACAGCGCAGTCTGGCTCGACACGCCGATCATTGAGGTCCTCCGCGGAGAGGGGATCATCCGCAAGCGGCTTCCGGCCATGTACCGCCAGTACCAGCGTTTCGAGATCGACATGGCCGCGGTTCCGATTCTCGTCTACCCGACCCAGCACTACCAGAACGGCGGGCTCGAGATCGACGCCGACACGGAGACCAAGATCGAGAACCTCTACGCTGCGGGCGAGCTCTCCGGAGGCATCCACGGGCGGAATCGTCTGATGGGCAACTCCCTGCTCGACGTCGTCGTGTTCGGACGCAGAGCGGGGAAGGCCGCAGCCGAGCGTGCGGCGACCATCAAGAAGTCCGGGAAGCTGTCCCTCGCGCACCTGACGGAGTTCCACGAGGAGCTCGAGGGTGTCGGCGTTGCTCACGATCGGATCGCACCAATGCTCCTGCCGGACTACAGGCGCTCGAAGGCGACGGAGAAGAAGCTGGTGGTCCTCCCTTGACGCTTCATCGCGCAGGCGACGTGGATCCTCAATCGGCACGCGTCTTCATCGGATCGTGGGTTTCCCCGGTCCGCGCCTGCGGCGCATCGGGAACGACATCGCACCGAGTGGGAGGCAGATGAGAACGCTCATACTCGGCCTCGGGAATCCGCAACTCGTCGACGAGCACATGGGACTGGACGTCGCGCGCGGCCTCCACGCCAAGCTCAGCGACCCTGACGTGGACATCATCGAGGCTTCCGCCGTCGGCATGAACATCTTCGAGATCGCCGCCGGCTACAACAAGGTCGTCGTCGTGGACTGCATCCGCCACGGCGAGGGCGACGTGGGCGAGCTCCAACGGTTGGGGTTGGCCGACCTTGAGCTCGTGCAGCAGCGACGCTCTGGAAGCGACACGGAGTACCGGGCCACGCTCGAGCTCGCGGCCGGGAACGGTGGCGTCCTGCCCTTTGAGATCTCGATCTACGCGATCGAGATGGGGGTCGGGGCGCTGCGCGACGACGGCATCGACGCGATGGCCGAGGGAGCCGTGCCGCGCCTCGTCGCCGAGATCGCGCGCGAGGAGTTCGGGGCGTCGATGCCGGAGAGCGATTGGTTCTAGAGCGCCGCCGGTGGCCTACCCTGAGTGGCGCGTTCGAGGGACTGGGATGACCGCGTTGAACATGCCGGACGACTCCGAGCTGGTGACCCGAGCGAAGGACGGAGACCGCGACGCCTTCGGCGAGCTGGTCGAGCGCCACGAGGGGAAGGTCTACGGGCTCTGTCTGAAGATGCTCGGGAACACCGAGGACGCGGAGGACTGCCTCCAGGAGGTCTTCATCAAGGCCTACGAGGCGCTCCCTCGCTTCCGGGAGGAGGCGCGGTTCTCCACTTGGCTCTACCGCATCGCGACCAACGCCTGTCTCATGCGTCTCAGAAAGAAGAAGCTCCATACTGTGTCTCTCGACAAGCCGATGGACATCGGTGGAGAGCAGATAGAGCGGGAGGTCGTTGACTGGTCGACCGATCCATCGGCCGACCTCATGAGCGAGGAGCTCTCCGGCGTCCTCACGCAGCACATCAACGAGCTTGGGCCCGACAACCGGATCGTGTTCGTGCTCCGGGACATCCACGGGCTCTCGACCGACGACACGGCGAACGTCCTCGGGCTCTCGGTGCCGGCCGTCAAGTCCCGGCTCCACAGAGCGCGGCTCTTTCTGAGGGAACGGCTGGAGGACTACTTCACACACGGCATGGCGGCTTGAGTCGCGGCCCGGGGCCGCGAGTTCCGGATGACCGCCTGCTACCGAGGGAGGAAGGATGTACCAGATGTACCGAAGACTCGTTGCGCTGACGCTTGTCCTCTCGCTCGTTGCGGGCCTCGCGCTCGTCCTCACGTCCTGCGGCTCGAGAGAGGCGCGGCTCATTCCGAGGGACGTCCTCTTCGGGAATCCCGAACGGATGCGCGCCCGGCTCTCGCCCGACGGCGGGAAGCTCGCCTACATCGCCCCGTCGAACGACGTTCTGAACGTCTGGGTGCGGACCGTCGGAGAGAGCGACGACAAGGCAGTCACTCACGATGATAACCGCGGCATCTTCATGTACTTCTGGGCTCAGGACGGCGAGAACATCATGTACATTCAGGATGCCGACGGCGACGAGAACTGGCTCCTGTACTCGGTCGACATCGAGACCGGCGACGTCACCGCGCTGACGCCGTTCGAGAACGTCCAGGTCCGGATTCTCGACTACTCGAAGCACCATCCGAACACGATGGTCATCGCGATGAACCAGCAGGACCCGAGGCTGCACGACGTGTACCGGCTCGACCTCGCGACGGGTGAGCTCACGATGGCAGCGCGCAACCCGGGGAACATCGTCGGTTGGCTGACCGACTTCGATCTCAACGTCCGCGGAGCCGTCGCGATGAACCCCGAGGGAGGGATGGATCTCGTCGTCAGGGAGAGCGAGGACTCCGTCTGGGAGAAGCTCCTCACGTGGGGGCCGGACGACGTCATGACGAGCGGGCCCTACGGCTTCTCGAAGGACGGCAAGAGGATGTACCTCGTCGACTCGCGCGACGTGAACGCCGGGAGGCTCGTCGAGCTCGACATCGCCACGGGCGACACGAAGGTCATCGCCGAGGACCCGACCTACGACATCGACGACGTGATGCTGAATCCCGACACGTACGAGGTGGAGGCCGTGAGCTTCGTCAGGGACCGCCGCGAGTGGGTCGTACTCGATGACGCGATCGCGGACGACTTCGAGGCGATCAGTGCTCTCGACGAGGGCGAGTACGGCGTCTACAGCCGCGACAACGCCGACGGGACGTGGCTCGTCGCCTTCACCAAGGACGACGGACCGGTCGCGTACTACAGCTTCGACCGGGCGTCCGGCGAGGGGACCTTCCTCTTCAGCCACCGTCCGGATCTCGAGAACTACGACCTCGCGAAGATGGAGCCGTTCTCGTTCGAGGCGAGGGACGGGCTCACCGTCCACGGCTACGTCACGTACCCCGTCGGGATCCCGCGCGAGGGCCTTCCCCTGGTGTTGAACGTCCACGGCGGTCCGTGGGTGCGCGACAACTGGGGATACAACCCCGAGGCTCAGTGGCTCGCGAACCGCGGCTACGTCAGCATGCAGGTCAACTACCGCGGCTCGACGGGCTACGGCAAGAACTTCGTGATCGCCGCGGACCGTGAGTGGGGCGGCAAGATGCACGACGATCTCGTCGACGCCGTCGGGTGGGCCGTCGATCGAGGCGTCGCCGATCCCGAGCGTGTCGCGATCTACGGCGCGTCGTACGGCGGCTACGCGGCGCTCGTCGGGGCGACGTTTACGCCTGATCTGTTCTCGTGCGCGGTCGCGGCGATGGGGCCGAGCGACCTCATCACGTTCCTGAACACGGTGCCACCCTACTGGGAGTCGACGCTGCCGATCATGTACCGGCGCATCGGGCACCCCGAGGAGGACGCGGAGTTCCTGAAGTCGCGGTCGCCCCTCTACAAGGTGGACCAGATCCAGATACCGATGCTGATCGTGCACGGCGCCAACGACCCGCGCGTGAAGCAGGCGGAGTCCGAGCAGATCGTTGCGGCGCTCGAGGAGAAGGGTCTCGAGTACGAGTACCTCCTCTTCGAGGACGAGGGACACGGATTCGTGAAGCCGGAGAACCGGCTCGAGTTCTACGCGGCGACCGAGGAGTTTCTGGCCACCCATCTCGGGGGCCGCTTCGAGGCGGCCGCGGCCGGAGCAGACAAGTAGCGAGGTAGCGCCGTCGCGATTGGGCGCGACGTGGCCACGCGGTGGATGAGCGATGATTGACTGCGAGCGGTTTCTGCGATGTCTCTCCGACTACCTCGACGGCGAGTTGGACGAGGACATCAGGGCTGAGTTCGAGGTCCACATCCGGACCTGCTCGAGCGCGCGTGCGATGATCCACACCATGGAGCAGACCATCGTGCTGCACAGGACGGCGCGCGGGCGCGCGCTGCCCACCGGCGTGAAGTCGCGCCTGCGCGAGGCCCTCGAGAAGTGCATGGACTGCTCCGAATAGAGGGAGGGGACGCCCGGTCTCAGACGTCCGGGATCGCAGCCTCCCAAGTCACTTACAGGAACACGGCCCGGCCGCGGAGAAGAGAAGGTCCGCAGCCGGGCCTCTTTCGTGAATCTCCACTCACTTTTCGCGAATCGCGGCACTCGTCTCCTGCATCGAAATGAACGCGGCGGAGATCCAGCGCCCGGGAGGGCCCACCACAGAGACAGAGCCGGTGGGCCGAGATGGGGCCGCGCGGCGAACACGAGAGGGTCCGTCACGTACGACGAAGGCGTGCTGACCGTCACGATCCCGAAGATCGATGTTGCGAGCGGCAAGAAGGCCGAGATCGAGGCGAGCTGATCGATCCGATCTCACGACAGAGCTGGCGCCACAACCGAGACTCCTCCTGAGAAACCGCGCCAGCTTGATTGGGGGTGGCCACGGCCGCCCCCAATCGCGTTTCTGGGTCCGCGCTCGCGGGCAGGCTCCCCGGTGTCGACCCGCGCCCGCGGGCAGGTTCTCCAATGTCGGCCGCGGCCGGTGGGTCCTAGGCCCGAAGCAAGCCAGCTTCCTTGCCCTGCTGGGTGGCTCACGATGTACCCACGCGTTACCTGGCGTCCTCTCCGAAGCGCTTGTCAGCGTCGCCGCGTTGTGCCACCATTGATCGACGCTCGCAGAGGCAGATCGCAATCGTGGCCCGCGGTCGAAGTTCGCCATCATCGAGGGATCGCCAGACATGCCGCCGAACATGAAACAGGGAGGTCGCCTCGTCGTCATCGGGGGCGACGCCGCGGGCATGAGCGCCGCGAGCCGGGCCCGCCGGGTGCGTCCCGACGTCGAGATCGTGGTGCTCGAGAAGGGGCGCGACGTCTCCTACGCGGCGTGCTCGCTTCCCTACTACATCGCGGGGCTCCTCCACGATCGTAGCGAGCTCGTGGCCCGCGACATCGAGTTCTTCAGGGGGGAGAGGCAGATCGATGTGCGCCTCGGCGCCGCGGTCGACGAGCTCCTTCCCAGGAAGAAGCTCGTCGCTTACCAGGACGCTGCGACCGGCGAGCGGACGACCCTCGAGTTCGATGCGCTCGTCATCGCGACCGGCGCGCGCGCCGTCAAGCCGCCGCTTCCCGGGATCGACATGCCGGGGGTCTTCACGCTCCGTACGCTCGCGGACGGAACGGCCATCAAGGAGGAGATCGACGCCGGAGGCGTCGAGCGGGCGACCATCGTCGGTGCGGGGTACGTCGGTCTCGAGATGGCCGAGGCCCTCACGGCGCGCGGCATCGAGGTCACCGTCATCGAGCTTCTGCCGAACGTGCTCTCGACCTACGATCCCGACATGGGCGCGATCGTCGAGAAGGAGCTCCTCGCGAAGGACGTCATCCTCCACAAGGATCGGCGCGTCGATGGGTTCGAACCCGGGGATCGGTCCGGGCGCGTCGGCTACGTTCTCACGGGTGGGCAGCGGCTCGCGACCGACCTCGTGATCGTCGCGATCGGGGTCCGCCCGGCCGTGGAGTTCGCGGCCGCGGCCGGCGTCGATCTCGGGGCCGGCGGGGCGATCCACGTCGACGCGCGCCAGGTCGCGAGCGATCCGTTCGTCCTCGCCGCCGGGGACTGCTGCGAGGCGATGCACGTCGTGACACGCCGCCCGGTCTGGATCCCGCTCGGGACGACCGCAAACAAGCAGGGGAGGATCGCCGGCGGGAACGCCGTCGGCGGCGATTCACGGTTCGGCGGCGTGGCCGGCACGAACGTCACGAAGATCTTCGATCTGATCGCGGCGCAGACCGGACTCACGGAAACGGCCGCCGCGGCCGAGGGGCTCGACGCGGACTCCGCCACGATCACGGCCGCGTCCCGCTCTCACGCCTATCCGGGAGGCGGTCGCATGACCGTCAAGCTCGTCTTCGAGAAGGGCACGGGGAGGGTCCTCGGTGCTCAGATCGTCGGCGAGGAGCGGGTCGCGAAGCGGATCGACGTCGTCGCGGCCGGGCTCCACGCCGGCATGACGGTCGCCGATCTCGCTCAGATCGACATGAGTTACGCGCCGCCCTTCGCTCCGGTTTGGGATCCCATCCTCGTCGCCGCCAACCAGGCCAGGAAGAAGGCGGCCGGCTAGCGCGTCCTTCGTCCATGCGGAGCGTCCTCCCTGCGAACCGGCGACGAGACCGGCGCACCTCCCCGAAGGACGCAATCGCGGAGCACGCACCGATGCCACACGATCCACACGACGAGAGCCACGCCGCGCGCAGAGTGACCGGAATCCCCGTGTCGCCCGGCATCGCGATCGGCCCGGCCTTCATCTTCGGCGACATCCTCGACGAGGTCGAGACCCTCGCGATCGAACCCTCTCAGGTCGATGCTGAGATCGATCGCTTCGTCGACGCGATCGGCATCGTCGAGAACGAGCTGACCCGCGACGCCGAGCGCGTGTCCCGTGAGCTGGGTCAGGACAAGGCCGACGTCTTCCTCGTCCACTCGATGATCCTCGAAGACAAGATGATCCTCGAGAGCATCCAGGATCGCATCAGGACCGGCCTCGTGAACGCCGAGGCGGCGGTCGCCGACGAGATGAAGCGCGTCGTCGGCGTGCTCGCGGCCTCGAGCGACGCCTACCTCAGGGATCGCGCGTACGACGTGAGCGACATCGGGAAGCGCGTCATCGAGCGCATGCTCGGCGTGTGGGCCCACTGCCCGCTGTCGCAGCCGATGGTCGTCGTCGCGAAGGAGCTCCGCGCGTCCGACACGGTCTCGATGGACCGTGGGCGCATCCTCGGATTCGTGACGGAGCTCGGCGGGAAGGAGTCGCACGCGGCCATCCTCTCGCGGTCGCTCGGCGTTCCGGCCGTGGTCGGAGTCCGCGGCGTTCTGGAGCGCGTGAGGACGGGCGATCTCGTGGTCGTCGACGGTGACGAGGGGGCCGCGATCATCGATCCACCTCCTGCGCTCGTCGAACGCTACCGGAACAGGCGGGAGACGGACGCGCGCGGGAACGCCGCGCTCACCGCGCTCACGGATCTTCCCGCGGTGACGACCGACGGCGTCCGGGTGGGCCTCATGTGCAACATCGGCTCGGTCGAGGAGGCGCGGGAGGCCGCCGCGCTCAACGCGGACGGCGTCGGGCTCTTTCGTACCGAGACCGTGTTCATGGCCGCAGGGGAATTCCTCGACGAGGAGGAGCAGTATCGCGTCTATCGTGCGGCGGTCGAGGCGATGAGTGGCCGCCCGGTCACGATCCGCACGCTCGACGTCGGTGGCGACAAGTTCGTCGGACCGGAGAACCCCCTCCGCGAGCACAATCCGAACCTGGGCTACCGATCGACCCGCGTGATGCTCAACCGGCCGGAGGTCTTCATCGCCCAGATGAAGGCCATCCTGAGGGCGGGGGCGCACGGCGACGCCCGAGTCCTCTGGCCCATGATTTGCACTCTTGAGGAACTCCGGGCGGCGAACGGGATGCTCGGCCGGGCCAAGGACCTGCTTCGCGAGGAGGGCGTGCCCTTCCGTGAAGACACGCCTGCCGGGGTGATGATCGAGATACCCTCGGCGGCGATCATGGCCGACCGTCTCGCGGCTGAGTGCGACTTCCTGAGCGTCGGCACCAACGACCTCGTGCAGTACACGCTCGCCGTCGATCGGGGGAACCCGTACGTCGACTACCTCTTCCGGCCGCACGATCCTGCGGTGCTCGCCCTCATCGAGCGAGCGGTCGAGGGCGCGGCCTCGGCGGGAAAGCCGCTCGCCCTCTGCGGCGAGATGGGCGGGGAGCCGGTCTACGTGCCGCTTCTCCTGGGCCTGGGTGTGAGGGAGCTCTCCGTGGCGCCGACGCGTCTGCTCTTGGTGAAGAAGGCGATCCGGGAGACCGACGGCTCGCGCGCGAGGAAGCTCGCGACGCGGGCGGCCGCGGCCGACGCGGCGGGAGAGGTCGAGGAGCTGCTCGGCCTGCCGCCCTCGAGCGTCGGTCGTTCGGAGGCGGAGTGATCGCGCCGTCCGTTGATCACGTCATCATCGTTCTGACCATCTGCTGCGCTCTCGTGCTCCCGGAGCCGTCGATGGCCTCCTGGCGGGCGACGGTCGATTCCCTCTACTCGTCCGCCGAGGAGAGCTTCTCGGCGAGCGAGTACGGCGCCGCCGCGGCGTCGTACGAGAGGGTCGTCGAGGTCGTCTCGGCGAACGACGGCGCCGCCATCGGACCCTACTTCGCCGGCCTGCTGGCCCGCTCGCGCTTCCTCGCCGCGCGGTCGCACGAGGAACGCGAGAGGTGGGACGAAGCGATCGCCGCGTACACGGAGTGCCTCACCGAGCTCGACGTGATCGCGGACGCCGTCAGGACACGGCTCGCCCGGTGTCACCGGGAGAAGCGTGAGTGGGAAGCCGCGATCGTCCAGCTGCGCCGGATCATCGAGGACAGCGCCGAGACGACGTTCGACGTGGCCGCCATCGAGGCCCTCGGCGACACCTACACGTCGGCAGAGGAACACAGCAAGGCCCTGCAGTGGTACCGCACGTTCCTCGCGAAGGCGAGATCGTACGACGACCGGGCGAGGGCGCACTACAAGATCGGACTCACCTACGAGAGGGGTGGCGACGAGGACGCCGCCAAAGGGAGCTTCGCCACCGCCGTGAACGACTTCCCGCGGTCGCGCCACTCCTACACGGCGCTCAAGCACGCTCGGAAGATCTCGCGGGCGTTCACGGACCGGTATCATCAGGGGCTCGTTCTCTATAACCGCAGGCACTTCCGCGACTCCTCCGAGTACTTCTCCTACTATCTCCGCCATGACCGCGAGCGGGAGTTCGTGGGCGAGGCCACCTATTTCCTCGGGCGCGGCTACCAGCGCACGCGCAGGTACAGCAAGGCCGCCGCCAGGTACGACGATGTCATCGAGCTCGGCGAGACCACCGAGTACTACGAGCTCGCTTGGCTCAAGCTCGGATACTGCCTCCGGGCCTCCGGAGGAGTCGACGAGGGGCTCGCGACGTACGACCGCTTCGTCGCGATGCATCCGGAGAGCGAGATCGCGCCCGAGGCGATGTGGGACAAGGCCCGGCTCCTCGAGGAGGAGCAGCGATGGGCCGAGGCCCACGTCGCGTACCGTGACGTCTCCGATCGCTATCCGTCGTCGGAGTTCGCCGGTGATGCCCTCTTCCGCGCGGGGATCTGCCTCTTCAAACTCGGGGACTACGTCGCGGCCGAACGCACGTTCGCCGATCTCTACCTCGACAGCGAGGGAGACGAGGCCGCGCGGGCTCTCTTCTGGGGGGGGAAGAGCCGCGAGCGCGTGTCGCGTCCGGGTGAGGCGCTCGTCCGCTTCGCCGAGGCGGGGGAGGCCGCACGCGATTCCTACTACGGGCGGAGGTCGCTCGCCAAGCTGGACGGCGCGCCGGACGGAGTCGCGTCGGACGCGATGCGGCGGGACAGGAGCTTCGTGAACGCGGGCGGCAGGAACGGCAGGGTCAGGTGGGACGGAGAGACGCACGACTTCGCCACGTGGCTCGCCGAGTGGTACGACAGGGTCTACCTCCCGGTCGAGCGGCAGGCTCTGATCGATCAGCTCTCGCGCGAGAGCGAGTTCGTTCGCGCGGACGTCCTGCTTGCCCTCCACATGCGCCGCGAGGCGTTGGCCGAGTTCGAGGCTCTGGAGGATCGGGTGGGAAGGGATCCGCGCATGCTGGACGTGCTCCTGAACTACTACGAGGATCACGGGCTCAACAGGCGCGCCATTCAGATGGCGGAGAGGATCCTGGCGCTCTCGCCCGCGGAGAGCGTGAGCGACGCGCCCGTCTACCTCAGGAAGAAGATCTGCCCCCGCCACTTCAGCGAGGTCGTCGTTCCCGAGTGTCTGGCGCGGGGCATCGATCCCGACCTCTTCTACTCGCTCATGCGCCAGGAGAGCCTCTTCGAACCTGAGGCCGTCTCCTGGGCCGGCGCCAGAGGACTCGCGCAGATCATGCCGTCGACCGGGAAGTGGGTGGCGCGGCGCCTGGGACAGCGGGGCTTCAAGGTGAGCCAGCTCTTGGACGCCGACACGAGCATCCGATTCGGCACCTACTACCTCTCGACGTTGATCGAGGACTTCGAGGGAGATTTCATCCGCGCCCTCGCCGCGTACAACGGCGGTCCCGACAACACGGAGCGTTGGTGGGGGTACGGCGGCACCGACGACGTCGACGTGTTCGTCGAGGACATCGGGTTTTCGGAGACCGCGAATTACGTCAGGCGGGTCGTCCGCTACTACTCGATCTACAGCGAGATCTACGGTGGGGATTCGGGTTGAGCGAGCGTGGCATCGCGCGACCGAGTGTCCCTGTCCCTCCTTCGCACCAAACGCTCGCGAGAACGCCTTCGGACCGCGAGCGCGCTCACCCTTGCGAGACCAGCACGTAGGCCCAGTTCGCGATCACGAGAGATCCCAGCATCGCCCACGCGAACCGTCGCTCGATGGCGGAGAGCCCGATTCGCACGGCGACGCCTGCTCGGGCGCTCGCGAGCAGGAGCGCGATGGTGAGCGGCGCCACGACGAGGAGAAACGCGGCGTCGAGCGGGTTCAGCGCGAACGCGTCGGCCACGCGTCCGTGCATCAGTGCCCGGGTGCACCGTATGAGGCCGCAGGTGGCACACGGGAGCCCCGTCACCGCCCTGAACGGGCAGACGACGGGGCTCCCGTCGTGCGTGGGCAGAGCGGCGACCACGATCCCGAGACACGCCATGACGATCGCGGCCGCGACCGCGAGGCGCGGCGCGCGGAACCGCGGCGCGCCCTGCTGGATCGAGAGGTTCACCGCGTTCCCGTCCTAGCAGCAGCTCATGAGGCCCGCGATGCTCGGGAGGCCGATCACCCCGAACAGGATGATCACCCAGAGAAGCCCGAGAAAGCCCGAGAACGCCGAGCGCGGTCCCGATGATGCCGCAGATCAGTCCCGCCTTGGTCAGCGATCTCCCTGAGGGATCGCGCCTCCCCTCGTCCATCTCCTTGAGGTCCTTCTGTCCCAGGACCCAGGCGACGATGCCGAGGAAGAAGAAGCACCCAACGACGATGCTGACGATCCCCAGCGCGAGGATCACCCCACCGCGTTCGGGCATCATGCCGCCCGACTGACTGGCGGCCGACGACGACGTCGGCCGGACTTCAGGACTGTCGTGCATGGTTCGCTCCTCTCACGCCGCGCAGGTTCGACTCGACTTCAACGTCCCTCTCTTCTCAAGACACGGCGACCCTCCGGCCGGTTGAGACGACAACGGCCCCGGAGAACCGGGGCCGCGCAACCCTGTCCGCTACTGCCAATCTCGATGTCTCGCGATTCTACGCCCCGGCCGCTCCCTCCGACTGCTTCTTCCGGTAGTCCTCGATCGCCTTGTGGAGCGCGTCGGCCGCCAGATTCGAGCAGTGCATCTTCTGTGGGGGCAGTCCGTCGAGCTCTTCCGCGACATCTCCATCGCCTCGTCGAGGGTCTTCCCCTTGGCGAGCTCCGTCACCATGCTGCTCGTCGCGATCGCCGAACCGCAGCCGAACGTCTTGAACCGGATGTCCTTGATGCGGTCGTCCTCGACGATGATGTGGATCTCCATGAGGTCGCCACACACGGGGTTGCCCTCGCGGCCGATGCCGTCCGGGTTCTCCAGCTCGCCGACGTTTCGTGGGTTCCGGAAGTGCTCCAGGACCTTCTCACTGTACGCAGGTGCCATCGACTTCGACTCCTTCTTCGTGACTTCCCAGATCCATGATACCCTTCGATCTCGGGCGGGTCAAGTGGTCCTGGCCGCTTGTTCGGCTCAGTGGGCGGTGGTAGGATTGCCTCCGGCGACGCGTTGACGCGCCGCCCACGGGCAGTCCGCGCGTTGGAGGGGACGTGAAGGCTCTGAGGCTCCTGACGTTGGCATCGATCGTGGTGGCCGCCCCCTTCGGCGGGGCGACCGCCCAGATCCCCTTCTGTCCCGTGTCGACCGACGCCGCCCGGGCGCCGGCGGAGAGGCTGTTCGAGAGGGACGATGAGCGCGTCGGGTTCGCCCGCGAGACGCTGGCCTCGCAGGACGTGACGCATCACGAGATCGAGCTCTGCGTCGATCCTGAACGCCGCTGGGTCTCTGGCGTCAGCACGATCACCCTCGAGGCGACCGGTCCCCGCGCGCGGTTTCTTCTGAACGAGAGCCTCTCGGTCCGCACGGTTCGCGCGGACGGAGCGGGTCTCATCTTCCTGAGAAGCGGACGCATCCTCGAGGTGAATCTGCCCGCGGGCTATGCGGAGCGACCCCTCGACATCGAAATCCGCTACGCCGGCGTGGTGCATCCGGGCCGCGCGGTGGTAGCGGCTCCGGATCTCGTGCTGCTCGGGCGGGAGTGCTGCTGGTATCCGGCTCCGGCGGTCGCCGACCCGGCGACGTATCGCATCCTCGTCCGCTACCCCGAGGGGTACGGAAGCGTGTGCACGGGCGTCCTGTCGGGCATGGCGCCCTCCCTCGATGACCGCGAGGATCCCTGCGCGGAGGGCGACGTGTGGATCGCCGGTTCGCCCGTCTCGTCCGCCGCGGTCGCCGTCGGGCGCTTCGAGAGCGAGCTCTCGGTTCTCCGCAGCATGTTCTTCAGCTGTCACCGCGCCACCGGGAGCGCCGAGCCCCACGACGCCGGCGACCGGGCGCCGTCTGCCTTCCGCTCCGCCGAGCTCAAGGAACTGGTTCGCTTCATCGAGAACTGTTACGGACCGTATCCGTACGAGTGGCTCAACGTGGTCACCGTCCCCGAGGACTACCTCGCGCCTGAGGCGGAGGTGTCGGGGCCCGGCTTCGTGGTCGTCCGCGACCCTACCCATCCGGGGGGCACGCCGGGCGACGAGTACCTGGCGCGGTACGCCCTCGCGCTCTCGAAGAGCTGGTGGCCGTACGCCGTCGACGCCGGCGTGCTCGTGTCGGAGGCGCTGGCGGCCCACACCGAGATCGCCTGGCTCGAGGCCACGGTCGACGATGAGGTCGCGGCGGAGCGGCGAGAGATGAGGCTCGCGCAGTACGTCCGGGCGCTGTCCGATTCCGCCGGGCGCGCGTCCCTGAGCTCGTGTCTCGGCCTCGCGCCGACGGCCGATCGGAGGATCTGCCGGGGCAAGGGCGCGTTGGTCATGGGGCTCCTCGAGCAGGTCCTCGGCCGCGACGCCTTCTGCGCGGCCACGAGGGAGCTTCGAGAGCGGCACGCGGGCGAGACGATCGGCCTCCGCGAGTTCGTCGCTGTCCTGGAAGACGTATCGGGGAGCGACCTCAGCTGGTTCGTTTACGAATGGGTGCACCGCAGCGATCTCCCATCGTACGCGCTCGAGTACGAGACCGTCGCGCTCGAGGGCGGCGGGCATCTCGTGCGGGGGACGATCAGCCAGCCGGGCCAGATCTACCGGACGCCGCTGCCGCTCACCGTCGATCTCGGCGTCTGGTCGTACGAGGAGTGGATCCCGATCGAATCCTCGGTCCAGGACTTCGCCGTCGAGACGGGGCTCGAGCCGCTCCGTGTCGTCCTCGACGCGCGGCGCCTCGTTCCCCGGGTCGAACCGGCCGAACTCGCGCGCTTCCACTTCGAGCGCGGCGTCGTCGCGGGCGCCGCGAACGAGTGGGGGCTCGCCCTCGAGGAGCTCGAGGCGGCCGCCTCGCTCGAGCCGGGGAGCGGCGACTACAGCTTCGGCTACGGTGAGGCTCTCGTGAACTCCGGTCGCCTCGCCGAGGGCCTCGGCGTGCTGGAGACCGCCGTCGATCTCGATCCCGAGGGGCTCGCGAACAGGCTCTGGCTCGCCAGGCTCTACCTCCGGCTGAACGATTACGAAGCCGCGCTCGCGCATCTCGACGCCTACCTCGCGCGGAGCCCCGAGCATCACGACGTCCACAACGAGCGGGCACGCGCCCTCATCGGGCTCGGACGCCTCGATGAGGCCGGGCGGGCCGTGGAGAAGCTCCGCTCGCTCGTCGTGGCGTCCGAGGGCCGGGTCGATTCCGCCGGTAGCGTCTACCTGTCGGCCGGACGCTTCCACGAGGCGTCCGGTGACCTGCCGGCCGCCGTCAGGGCGTACCGGCTGGCCGTCGAGGCGGAACCGGATCTCGTCGAGGCCCGGGAGCGGCTCGACGCGCTCGCCGCCCAGCTGGGCGGTCCGTGACCGCCGTCCGGTCGGTCCCTGGGGTCCGTGACCGCCCTCCGCCCCGCGCCCGGGCCGCGTCGATGGTCGCGAGTCGTTTCCGTCGAGCATACCTCCGCCGGTTGAACGCCGACACGCGCGCGTGCTACGATGGCGACTCCCGCCGCGAGTCGTCTGCGGAGGGATGGAGAGCGGCCGTGACCGCCGCCGAGTCGATGTCCAACGACAGCAGGAGATGAGATGAGGAAGCACTTCTTCAGCGGCATTCAGCCCAGCGGCCGGCTTCACATCGGGAACTATCTGGGCGCCATCAAGCAGTGGATCTCCCTTCAGGATTCGTACGAGCCGGTCTTCGGCATCGTGGATTACCACGCGATGACCGTCCGGTACGATCCGTTGGAGATGCCCGGCCGCGTGCTGGACGCCGCAGCGAGCTACGTCGCCGCGGGGCTCGATCCCGAGAAGAGCATCCTCATGGTGCAGTCGCACGTGCCGGAGCACGTGGAGCTCGCCTGGATTCTGAACTGCGTCACCCCCATGGGACGGCTGTCGCGCGTTCCGACGTTCAAGGAGAAGGTCCGGCAGAACCCCGACAACGTCAACATGGGTCTCTTCGGCTATCCGATCCTCATGGCGGCCGACATCCTTCTCTACCGTTCGGAGATCGTTCCGGTCGGGGAGGATCAGGTTCCCCATCTCGAGTTCACGCGCGAGGTGGCGCGGCGCTTCAACAGCGTCTTCGGCGAGACCTTCCGCGAGCCCGTGGAGGTTCTCTCGAAGGGGGCGAGAATCCGCGGGCTCGACGGGATCAACAAGATGAGCAAGAGCCTCGAGAACTGCCTCTACCTCGACGATTCGGACGAGGTGATCTCGAAGAAGATCTCCACGGCCCCGACCGACCCCGCCCGGAAGAGGCGGACCGATCCGGGCGATCCCGACGTCTGCAACATCTACAGCTACCACAGGATCTTCTCCACTCCGGAGGAGCTCGAGCACTGCGCGCACGGCTGCGCGACGGCCGAGATCGGGTGTCTCGACTGCAAGAGAATCCTCATCCGGCACGTCCAGGAGATGGTCGCGCCCATACGGGACAGGCGGGCCGATCTCCTCGCGCGGCCCGACGATCTGATCGAGATTCTGCGGCTTGGAGCCGAGCGGGCTCGCCCGATCGCTCAGGCGACCATGGCCGAGGTGAAAGCGAAGGTCGGGGTGGCGGTCGGCTAGGACGGCCGCGCGCTCCGCCGTCGCCGGGACCCGCCTCCGGAGGGGCTTCGAGTTGGCCGAGGAACGGAACGAACGCTGGGTCATCGTCGCACTCGTGGTGCTCGCAGTCGCCTACGTCGGCTACCTGTATCGCGACTCCATCCGGATCAGCCTTCCCGATCTCAAGCTCCCCTTCTCGACGATCTCCTACGTCGGGGCCGCGCTCTTCGCGGTCGTGTCGCACTTCACGCGACGGAAACGCGCGGCGACCGTGAGGCGGATGCGCGAGGAGAACGTGCTTCGTGAGGGGCTCCTTCGCGAGGACAGCGACATAGCGGTGAGGATGGCGACCGGGCGGAGCGGGGGTTCGTTCAAGGCCGACGTGATTCTGACCCGGGCGGCGCTCTACGTGTTCGACCGGAGCGGCCGCCGCGATCCGATGCGCCTGCCGTTCACGCGCGGGCGCGTCGAGGACTTCGCGGTCGCCGACGTGACCTTCGAACCACAGGGTGAGGGAACCGAGCCTCTGGTCGGCATCAGGATCGTCGGACCTTCGACATACGGCATCGAGTTCCGGAGCGATCAGGCGGAGTGGTGGTGGAGCGACGTGCGGAGGGCGCTCGGGAAGAACGCGGATCGGAGGATCCTCGATGAGGCCGCAGCCGCAACCGAACGCGATCTCGCGTCCGAGGCGTGACGCGACGTCGGCCCTGTCGCGGGCCGAGCCATGAAAGGAGCATCGATGGAGCGCCACATCTTCCGGGAGTACGACATCCGCGGGGTCGTCGACGACGATCTGACCGAGGAGACCGTCCACCTCATCGGGAAGGGGTTCGGCACGTACATCCGGCGGCGCGGGGGCAGCAAGGTGTCGCTCGGCGGGGACGTACGACACTCGACCGAGCGGTTCATGGATCGTGTCAGTGAGGGGCTCTTCTCCGTCGGCGTCGACGTGATCCGCCTGGGCACGGTGCCGACGCCCGCGTTCTACTTCAGCCTCTACGAACTCCCGGTCGACGGCGGCGTCATGATCACCGGGAGCCACAATCCCCCGGACATGAACGGGCTCAAGCTCAACTCCGGGAAGGACTCGATGTACGGTGCTGAGATCCAGGAGGTCCGCGAGATCATCGAGCGCGGCGACTTCGAGCGCGGTGACGGCAAGGCGTCGTCCGAGGAGATACTCGACGCGTACACCGACGCCATCCGCGGGAGGATCCACCTCGAGCGGCCGCTCAAGGTCGTGGTCGACGCCGGAAACGGCTGCGCCGGACTCGTCGTGTGCGAGCTCCTCTCGAGCCTCGGCTGCGAGATCGTGCCGCTCTACTGTGAACCGGACGGCGACTTCCCCAACCATCACCCCGATCCCACGGTGCTGGAGTACATCACCGACCTCATCGCCACCGTCAAGTCCGAGGGCGCGGACGTGGGGATCGGCTACGACGGGGACGCCGACCGCGTCGGCACGGTCGACGAGAAGGGGGAGATGATCTTCGCCGACAAGGTCCTGGCACTCCTCGCGAGGGAGATCCTCGCTCTGGGCCCCAAGGAGGTCATCTTCGACGTGAAGTGCTCCCAGGCGCTGGTGGAGGACATCGAGGCGCACGGCGGGACGCCGACGATGTGGAAGACGGGGCATTCTCTGCTCAAGAAGAAGATCCAGGAGACCGGAGCTCCGATCGGCGGGGAGATGAGCGGCCACATGGTCCTGGCCGACGACTACTATCCGTTCGACGATGCGATCTATGCCTCCTGCCGAATACTCCAGATGATCTCGCGGACCGACGTGCCGCTCTCCGAGATGGTCGCGACGATCCCGAAATACTACTCGACGCCGGAGATTCGCGGAGAGATCGCGGACGACGAGACGAAGTTCGCGATGGTCGAGAAGGCGGTCGAGTACTTCAAGGCGAACTACGACGTGATCGACGTCGACGGGGTCCGCATCCTGTTCGGCGACGGCTGGGGCCTGGTGCGGGCGTCGAACACCCAGCCGGTCATCGTCATGCGTTTCGAGGCCCGCACTGAGGACCGGCTCAACGAGATCCAGAGAATCGTGACGGATAAGCTCAAGGAATTCGGGAACATAGACTATTAGCCCTTTGGGCTCGAATCTTTCCCCGAAATAGGGGCGTCCCGGGCGGCCCAGGCCGCTCGGGCCCCGGGGCGCGCGCCCCCCCCTCTCGTGGGTGAATACCCCCTGAGACGCCCCCGTCTAAGCACGCGGCGAGGGACCATGCCCGAGCGTGATCCCAAGGAGATCGATCTCGAGAAGGTGAGGGAAGCCCAGGCGGGCGATCGTTCGGCGTTCGACTACCTCGTCGAGCGGCACAAGGACATCGTCTACGCGGTCGCCTACCGCTTCGCCCGAGACCCGGACCTCGCGCTCGACCTCTCACAGGACGTCTTCATCCGCGCGTATCGCGGCCTCAAGAGCTTCAAGGGGAGGTCGAGCTTCTCCACGTGGCTCTACCGGATCGCGATGAACACGTGCATCGACTACACGCGGAAGCGGTCGCGGTCGGTCGATTCGCAGACGGTCCCCGAAGAGGTCGCCGACTACGCGGGCAGCGAGACCATCGATGCTGCCGGACCGCGCGAGCCCGACGACGTCGCTCTCTCGGGTGAGCTCGGCGAGCAGATCCAGAAGGCGATCGACGCGCTCCCTTCGTATCACAAATCGGTCTTCGTGCTGTACGAGATAGAGGGGCTTTCCTACAAGGAGATCGCGGAGGTCGTCGGCTGCTCGATCGGCACCGTGATGTCGAGGCTGCACTACGCGAGGAAGAAACTGAGGGCGATGTTAGAGCCCTACGTCGATACCGGGAACACGGTGGCGGCGGGGAACGGGGGAGAGGACTAGAGGATGCCAGGGCGCTGCCGAATCTTACGCTATCTCACTGCATACGCTGACGACGAGCTCACGGGGCGGCTTCTGCGCAAGGTCGAAGAGCATCTCTCGCGGTGCGAGGGCTGCGCGAGGGAGCTTGACTCGATTCGTGCGTCTGATAGAATGCTCAGGGTGGCCTCGGCGCCGGCCGTCTCCGACGACAGATGGGCGGACTTCCATCGGGACCTCTCGAGCGCTCTCGACGACGTCGATCGCCAAGCGAGGAAGCCCGCGAGGATCCGCGAGCTGCGTCCCGTCCACGGCACGCTCAGGAGACGCACCTTTGCCGCCGCCGGCGCCTTCGCCGTCGTGCTTGCCGCGGCGCTCCTGCTCGGCCCCGCGTCGAACCTGCGCTGGTGGAACGGCGGGCGGGACCGGTGCATAGTCGACAGCATCGAGACGTACGCGTCCGGGTACACACCGATGTTCTTCTCGTCGAAGGATCCCGAGATGACCGTCATCTGGGTCTTCCATGAGGAGGTCGAGGGCGGCTTCGGCGGCGAGGCCCCTGGAGCCAGGTAGGGGTTCAAACCGGCCGCGGCCCGGAGCGCGTTCTGCCTTCCCGAGGACAGGTATGAGAGCCACTGCCATCGCCCTCCTCGCAGTTCTCCTTCTGACAGCGCTGCCGACCGCGCCGCTCGCGCGGGAGGAGGGTCGGACCGTGGCCGTCGAGGTGATCTCGATCGCCGCGTCCACGGAGGAGGCGGAGGCTCTCGCCGTCGGGGAGAGGCGCTCGCCCGCGGCCGCCGGCGTGGCGCCCGAGTTGTCTCGCTTCTCGAAGAAGCTCCGAGCCCTCTTCGCCTACAACCGCTACCTGTTTCTCAGCCGAGGGAGGGCGAAGGCCGAGCTCGGCGGAGAGTCGACCTTCCAGCTTCCCGGGAACTTCTCGCTCGAGGTTGAACCGGTCCGCGTCGACGAGGAGGCCGGCCTGATCGAGATGGTCGTCACGCTCGTGCGCGAGCTGCCGCCGTCACCCGCGGCCGAGCGGAGCGAGTCGACGCGTGAGATCATCCTCCGCACGAGGATCAAGCTTGGGAACGGCGGGACCGTGCTTCTGGGCGGTCCACCGATCGACGGCGGCGTCCTGATCCTGGCGCTCTCCGCGAAGGGGTAGATCGAGGGGGCCGAGGCCCCTCGCACCGATCGACGAGGCCTTGACGGCGCGTTCCCCGAGCCGCTCGCGGCGCACTTCCCCTCAGACAACACCGACACGTTCTCCGAAGCCGGGTCCCGAGGACCCGGCCTTCTCGCGCCGTGAATAGCGCTTTGGGCCCCTCGTCTAAGCTCACCGCATGAACGGATTGCCGGAAGCGACGGACCTCACATCCAGAGCATGAAGAACGGGTCTCTTCCGGCGGAGGGAGGTGGACACGATGACAAGAGTGGTATCGACTGCGAGACAGAACGCGGCGGTCTGGTGGTTCGCGGTCTTCGCGACGCTCGCTCTGCTTGTGTCCGCGCATCCTGCAAGGGGCGCGGAGATGACTGTCGAGGAGGTTCCCAGGGACGCCGAGCCGAGGCCGGTGCCCGGCGGAGCGTTCGACGAGCGCGTCGTGGTGTCACCCGAACCCCCGTGGCACGGGTGGGGCGAGGAATGGCAGGAATGGGGCCCGCACGGCGGACCCAGGATCAAGGTCTGGGTCGACCAGGGCGAGTGGTCGACCTACCTTCCTGGTGATCGTGTGTGGGTCTACTTCCGTGTCGACCGCCCGTGCTACGTGACCGTCGTGGATTACGCTCCCGACGGGAGCGTCAGCATCGTCTATCCGACTGGGTGGTCCGGCTCGAACTTCGTGCGTCCTGGGAGGACGTATCGCATCCCGGAGAGCCGGAGGTATTCGCTCAGAATCGCTGGGTCGGGGGGTACAGAGACTCTCGTGGCTTGCGCACACGAGGCCCCCTGGCCCAGCGGCCCCCATGGCGCCTGGATGCCACCGCACCCTCCGAACGGGAGCGGTTGGTGGGGCAGGGGCGGCGGGCACACCCGGCACGGCGGGACCGTCGTGATCGGCGATCCACGCCGGGATGAGCGCCGTCGGCCGCACGGGCGCGTCGTCGTTGGCGGAAGAGACCAGGGCCCGGGCGGGAGACACGACCGGGTGGTCGTCGGTCCCGCGTGGTGGCCGGTGCCGACCGCCTGGTACGACCACCCCGAGCGCTGGTCGTGCGACTCGGTGTCGTTCTACGTCGCCGATCGCAGGGGCCGCGGCGGGCCGAACGACGGCCCCCGGCACGACACGATCCTCCACGAGAGATTCAAGATGAGCCGGTGCCGCGACTCGTTCCGTCGCGACATCTACTTCGCGGGCGAGCGAGCCGTCCTCGCGATCGAGTGTGTCGAGAGCGAGAAGCATGACCCCATCGAGATCGTCGGACGCCTCACCTGGGAAGGCGGCTGGGAGAGCGAGATCCTCTTCGTGATCGACGCCGACGGCGTCTACGGCGAGCGGCCGATGCGAGGCCGCACGTACGTGAAGCGAGAGGGACCCCTGCTCATAGAGATCGAGGTTCTGGACTACGACATGAAGGGAAAGGGCTCCAAGCGGCCGCGACGCATCGATTGGATTCGCTTCGACATCCGGGTGCGTGGCCGCTGAACGAGCGGTGACAGGCCAAGGCGCTTCTTCGTCCCACGCCGCGCGCGGCAGGCACGAGATCGAAGGGACGCGCGGGACGAGACCGGACGAGAGGAGGTCTGACACATGAGACCGGGAATGAGAAAACTCTGGATCGCTCTGATTCTCCTGATCCTGCCCGTCTACTTCTCCGGCTGCATCGTCTGCACCAGCTTCTGGTGCGACCAGCGGCCGCCGCATCGGGCCGTCGTCCACGCCTACGTGTACGACTACTACACGGGCGCCCCGATCCCCTGGGCCGTCGTCGACCTCTACGAGGAGGACTGGTGGAGCTGGGATCACGTCGGAACCTGGCCGGTCAACGCAGGAGGATACGCGCAGCTCTACGGCGGGTACCTCTATCGTGACGGCAGGGGAGGAAGCCAGGAGGAGGACTACCGAGTCGAGGCGTACGCCTCGGGTTACTACTGGGAGTTCGGCGAGTTCGAACTCGACTACTACCACCCGACTGAGTCGATCTACTTCTATCTTGTACCGTATCCGCAGGCGCGGGAGCGTGGTTCGGATGATTCGGAGAGCGACGGCCGTATCGCTCTCCCCGAGGGTGACGGGCCAGCGGACCGGGTCAGGGTCGGCGAGCCCAGGGATGTGGCTCCCGCGCCTTAGCTTCTCTTCGTGAGGTCGACGAGGAGGCGCACGAACTCTCCGGCCTTCTCGTCCCAGCTGTTCGGAACGGCAACCCGTTCACG
Source organism: bacterium (assembly GCA_025774545.1). Lineage (GTDB taxonomy): Bacteria > Joyebacterota > Joyebacteria > Joyebacterales > Joyebacteraceae > JALGVU01. The sequence goes on from JALGVU010000034.1 coordinate 30,567, forward strand.
CATCGCTCGGCGGCGTTCATCGTCGCCGAGCGCTTGCATGACGGCCCTCGCGAAGGCCTCGCGGTCGCCCGCCACGAAGACCGAGTCCTCGAGCGCCCGGATCTC
>JALGVU010000489.1 GCA_025774545.1 bacterium
ACGAAGTCCGAGTTCGGCGCGGGGACATCGCACTGGCCGTAGGTGCTATCCCCCCAGGCCACGATCGTCCCGTCGGACGTGAGGCCAAGGCTGTGACGCCAGCCCCCCGCGACCGCAGCGAAGTCCGAGTTCGGCGCGGGGACGTCGCACTGGCCGAAGTAGTTGTCCCCCCAGGCCGCGATCGTCCCGTCGGACGTGAGGCCAAGGCTGTGAGACGCGCCCCCCGCGACCGCAACGAGACCCTCAAGCGCCGAGGGTTCTACGATGACCTGCTCTCCCCAGCCCACGATGAAGTCGGTCGACTGGCCACTCGCGACCCCGGTTCCCAGAACCACAGCGGCCAGGCAAACGAGCCCCCGGGCTATTAGCAGCTGCTTCACGATGTCCGTCCCCCTTTCACAACAGGACACGAATCGGGTAGATCACCTCATCGGAGCGCGTAGCTGACAGCAATGCGTTAACGCTCTGAGGAAACCGAATCCTCCCGCGCGACCGGTCCCACACGAGCCGCCTGGCTCAGCGCAGCAACACCATCCTCTGCGTCGCGATGGCTCCATCGACCTCGAGCCGCACGAAGTACACGCCAGAGGCAACCCGCTTCCCAGAGCTGCCTTTCCCGTCCCAATCGACCGATAGGAGACCCTGAGCGCCCGTCGCAGGGTCCAACCGCCGGACGAGCCGGCCGGCCACGTCATGGACCGAGAGCCGGGCAGACCGCCACACCTCGGGAAGCGAATAGCCAATACTCGCATGGGTCGTGGCAGGATTGGGCATCACGTATCGAATCCCGAATGTCAGCGTTCCGGGCACAGCGAGTGAAGCCCGTATGTCGGTCGCGAGGATCTCCTCGCCGAAAGGAAGGACGGCTCGCAGTTCGTACCAGAACGTCCCACCAGGCCACGCAGTCTCGTCGACATAGCTTCCCAGTACAGCATCAGGCAGCGGCTCCGGCGTGATGCAGTTGTAGGGACCGTCCTCAGAGAGCGCCCGGTAGATCCTGAGTCCGACGCCGCCGAAGCAGCTCGGGAGCGACCATCTGAGCAGCACGGCGTGATCCTCAGGCACGAGCGTGGCATAGAAGGCGGTCTCAACGGGCGTGTTGGAACTCCTGATGCCCAGGCTGTGTTCGCGGCCCCCCGCGACCGCGACGAAGTCCGCATTCGGCGCGGGCACATCGCACTGGCCGTCGTTGTTCCTCCCCCACGCCACGATCGTCCCGTCGGACCTGATGCCCAGGCTGTGATAGAAGCCCCCCGCGACCGCCACGAAGTCGGCGTTCGGCGCGGGGACATCGCACTGGCCGTAGTCATTCGATCCCCAGGCCACGATCGTCCCGTCAGACTTGATGCCAAGGCTATGAATGACACCCCCCGCGACCGCAACGAAGTCGGCGTTCGGCGCGGGAACGTCGCCACTGGCTCCCCAGGCCACGATCGTCCCGTCTGACTTGAGGCCCAGGCTGTGACCAGAGCCCCCCGCGACCGCCACGAAGTCCACGTTCGGCGCGGGGACATCACACTGGCCAGACGAGTTCCATCCCCAGGCCACGATCGTCCCGTCGGACTTGAGGCCCAGGCTGTGGTAAGCGCCCGCCGCGAGCGCAACGAAGTCCGCGTTCGGCGAGGGGACATCACACTGGCATTGTACCCCCAGGCCACGATCGTCCCGTCGGACTTGAGGCCCAGGCTGTGAGCATATTCACCAGAGCCCGCCGCGACCGCAACGAAGTCGGTGTTCGGCACGGGGACATCGCACTGGCCGTAGGCGTTGTCCCCCCATGCCACGATCGTTCCGTCGGACTTGAGCCCCAGGCTGTGGTAGCTGCCCCCCGCGACCTCCACGAAGTCGGCGTTCGGCGCGGGGACATTGCACTGGCTGCAGCCATTGCTCCCCCAGGCCACGACAGTCCCGTCGGACGTGAGGCCTAGGCTGTGGTAAGCGCCCCCCGCGACCGCAACGAAGTCCGCGTTCGGCGCGGGGACGTCGCACTGGCCGGCGTGGTTTCTCCCCCAGGCCACGATCGTCCCGTCGGACTTGAGACCCAGGCTGTGATCATCGCCCCCCTCGACCGCAACGAAGTCCGCGTTCGGCGCGGGGACGTCGCAGTGACCCCAGAAGTTGTC
>JALGVU010000490.1 GCA_025774545.1 bacterium
GCGTCGGCGACTCCGATCGTGCTGTCCCTCCTGCGACAGGGTGACAGCTACGGGTACGCCATCATCAGGAAGGTGCGGGAGGTCTCCGGAGAGCGCATCGAGTGGACCGACGGCATGCTCTACCCGGTGCTGCACCGGTTGGAGGCGGCGGGCTTCGTGAGATCGACATGGAAGACCGCCGACAGTGGACGGAGGAGGAAGTACTACCGCATCACACGCGAAGGCGACGCTGAGCTTGCGCGTCTCAAGGAGCAGTGGAATGTCGTCCACAGTGCCCTTCAGCGCCTCGCGGAACCCGAGAAGACGGGAGCGGAAGATGTTTGACCTAGAGTCACAGATCCGGAAGTGGCGTCGACACGTCCAGTCGGCCGGGTCGCTCGGTGCGCAGGACGTGGAGGAACTCGAGTCTCACCTCCGGGACAGCATCGACGAACTCACCGGGCGCGGCGTGAGCGTCGAGGAAGCCTTCATCGTCTCCATCCGCCGGATGGGTGACGCCGAGGCACTGGACCACGAGTTCGCCAAGGTCTCAACCGAGAACGTCTGGCGCCAGTTGCTGGTACCCGCCGCAGACGAAGACGCCCGCCGCAAGCAGCGGACGGAGATCACCGTCGTCCTCCTGCTGGCCCTCCTCGGTGGGCTCCTTGGCAAGATCCCGGCCCTCTTCGGACATCCGGTCATGGAGGAGAACGCCCTCATCTACGCCAGGAACGCGGGGCTCTTCGCCTTTTCGCCCGTCGCGATCTACCTCATCTGGAGACGAGCCCTCTCCCTTCGCTTCGTTGCGGTCGCGGCAGTGACGTTCGCCGTCTTCGCCATCGCAGTGAACGTCTACCCGAGCTACCCGCCCCATCACACAGAGGTTCTGGCGGTGCTGCACGTGCCCATCGCGCTTCTCTTCCTCCTCATGGCGCTGTACGCCGGGCCGGGGTGGCGCAGGCCCAACCTCAGGTTGGACTTCGTGCGGTTCGCCGGAGAGGTGTTCATCTACGCCGTGCTGATCGCCCTCGGCGGGATGGTCCTCGTGGGCGTCGCCGGGGCGATGTTCACGCTGGTGGGGATTGATCTCACCCCACTCATCTTGAACTGGCTGGCGGTGTTCGGTGGCTGCGGCGTGGCGGTGGTAGCCGCCTACCTCGTGGAGAAGAAGAAGGGCATGATCGAGACCATGGCACCGGTACTCGCGCGAATCTTCACGCCGCTCTTCGTCGCACTGCTGCTTGGGCTCATCATCACGATGGCGCTGACCGGTCAGGGGCCGTCGGAGGATCGAGAGCTCCTCATCATGTTCGACATCGTGCTGGCTCTCGTGCTCGGTCTCGTGTTGTACACCATGAGCGCCCGGGACGCCGAGAGGCCGGCCGACTGGTGGGACGGGGTCGTTCTGGCACTGGTGGTCCTGGCCCTCATCGCGGACGCGATCGCGCTCTCGGGAATCGTGGGGCGGCTGGCCACCTACGGGACCTCCCCCAACAAGATTGCCGCCCTCGGTGAGAACATCGCGCTCATGGTCAATTTGGTCTTGCTCGCCGTGGGGTACGTCCGCTTCCTCTCCGGGCGGTCACGCTACCAGACCGTCATCGACTGGCAGATGCGCTATCTGCCGGCCCACGCGGTCTGGGCAGCCTTCGGTTCGCGTGATGGGATCCTGTGGCGCGAGTGTCTCGAACCGCGGACTTCCGGTGGAGCGAGGATCGGCCTGGGTCTCCGATGAGCACGCCCCATCCATGGCGGATGGGGCGTGCTGTGTGCTGGCTCCCCGTGATGGACGTGTTTCGAATTGGTGGTTGGGGTGTCCCGACTCTCCCTTCAAAAGGAACTTCATACCCGCTACACTTCAACTGCAATGAATGAGCTAGCGTCGTTCCTGGCGACCCGTCAAGCGCTGCCTCTCGACGAGGATGTCGAGCGGGAACCTGACCGCAGCCTGAAACGGGCTCGACATGAACTCCGCCAGCCGCGGCGTGACGGACAAGAGCCTGCCGGGCGCTTCCGCCTGCTTCTGTCCTGTGCCCTGTGAAAGAGAAGAGAAGCTGACATGAGCAAGGTAGTGGTCCTGGGCTGCGGGATTGAGGGAAGGCACATGGCAATCGACCTGTGCAAGACCCCCGGCTGTGATGTCATCTCGGTCGACATCAACCCCACGGCCCTGGACGATCTGGCGCGGGAGCATCCGATCCAGA
>JALGVU010000179.1 GCA_025774545.1 bacterium
GACCGTGTGGCACGGTCGCAGTGACAACGGCGAGCGCGTTGCCTCCGGCATCTACTTCTGCCGGATGGTGGCTCCTGAGTACACCGTGACCCAGAAGCTGACGCTTCTGCAGTAACAGGACGTCAGGTCTGGTTGGATTGCGGATGGCCCGGCGTCTGCGCCCCAAGGGGAGGGGCGCCGGGCCTCCGCAGAACTCCGGCGGCCGAATCGCTGTGAAGTGTGGAGCAATCGCGGTCGCAGATCTCGGAGGCCTGTCGACGGGGGCATTCACCATGACTCGCTCGACCACACTCAAGACTGTCATCCTCGTCGCTGCCGCATGCTGGCTCTTTGCCGGCGTCACGGCGAAGGCGGCGACCGAACAGGACAAACGGCAGGCCATCAACGACGGCTTGGTCTGGCTCATCTCTCAGCAGATCGTGAGCGGCGACGAGGGCTACTGGCCCTACGGCAGCGATGGCACGCTGGCCGTCACGGCTGCGGTGGCGCTTGCCTTCATCGAAGAGGGGTACCTGCCGGGCGACTCCGTGGTGATCAACGCGGTTGACTACGGCGACGTGGTCGGCCGCGCCGTGAACTACATCTTCAACCGGGCGACCATCGATACTCGCTTCGGCGCTGAGACAGCTGGCTACTGGCGGTATGCCGAGGACTACAACAACGACGGTGTCCAGGGGAACGACGGGCCGACGGCGAACGACCAGGCCATCTTCTTCGACCCCTACTCATCCGCAAGGAACGTGTACACGACCGGTATCTGCGTGCCCGTGATCTACGCCCTTGGCGAGGTTTTCGGGCCCAACGCAGTCATCGACCGCGGCTCGGCGGCGGTGAACGGGCGTACCTACCGGGCCGTCATGCAGGATCTAGTCGACTGGTTCTGCTGGGCGCAGGTTGAGCCGAGCCAGGGGAACTACCGAGGTGGCTGGCGTTACGACGCCAACTACGCCACTTCCGACAACTCGACTGCGATGTGGGGCGCGCTGCCACTCCTCTATGCCGACGCGTGGGGTCTTCCGACGCCCAACTTCGTGTACGACGAGCTGGAGCTCTGGGTGACCTACATCCAGAATCCGAACGGCGGGTCCGGGTACGACAACCCGAATTCCTACGTGAACGTGTCGAAGACAGGCGGCCTCCTGCTCGAGTTCGCAGCGATCGGCGCGGACTTCAGTGAGCCTCGGGTGCAGAGCGCAATCGCCTTCATCGACAGCCGCTGGAACGACGCGATACACAGCATGTGGTACGGCAACCTCAACAACGCCTACGCGATGCGGGCCGTGTACATGGCTCTCGAGGTGTATGGCCAGATGGACGAATTCGAATCCGCAGGAGCGGGCATCCGCTATGGATTCGGCATGCCCTCGGCCCCGGGTGGCTTCGAAATCGGCATCGCTGGTGACACGATCATCTCTGAGCCCGGCGACTGGTATTCCCACTACTGCGACTACCTCGTAGAACTGCAGAACGCGAATGGTAGCTGGACCGGTGCCGAGGGCTGGACGTGGTCACTCGCCACCGCCTGGTACGTCAGCATCCTTCACGCAATAGGGATTCCCTGTTGTCCCCCCTTAGACATCTCGATCACGTCGACCTTCGGTGGGGACTGTCCGTGGCGCGGCGATACCGTCACCCACGACATCCACTTCTGGAACGGTACGCCAGGATTTCCACAGCCTGGGGTTCCTCCACTCGAGGATGTCGAGGTGCTGGTCACTCTTAGCCAGCACATGGACTTCGTCTCGGCCACCGGGAGCTCCGTCTTCGATCCCGTCATGCACACGATTGCGTGGTACGTCGGGGAGCTGCCGGACGGCGAGGAGCGTCTCGAGACGATCGTGACCGAGGTGAACGACACAGTGAGTTCTTTGACCGAGATGGTCACCGTGGCCGCGATCAGCGCGAGCAACGTGCCGGAGGGAGAATGGGACGTGGACGAGTCCCGTGTGGTGACCTGCCCCACGCCGTGTCTGCTGGCCGAGTTGGGGGAGCCGATCTGCGAGTGCAACAACGTCTACATCCCCATCGAGCTTGCGGACGTTCTCAGCCACACTGATATCTGGGGCATCGACATCATCTTCTCGTTCGACCCGGACGTGATCGATCCACGTGGCGTCGAGTTCGAGGGCACCCTTCTCGAGGGTCTGGGCTGGATGCACATGTGGAACGAACCAACGCCCGGCGAGTTCCGGCTCGGTCTTGCCGGAACGGAGGCGGTCCCCGGCGACGGCGTCCTCGCGTATCTGTGGTTCCGCGCGGAGGACGAGTCGTGCGGCCTGGATACGCCTCTTGAGCTCGACATTCTCCTGAACGAGGGGGACCCGTGCGTCGAGGTCGTCCCGGTCGACGATTGGATCGTGCCGCAGATGACGGCGATTCCGGAGGACGGGGTCAGCTACGAGCTTCACGTCCCAGCACCCAACCCATCACGTGAGTCGACGACGATCTCGTATCTCGTGCCGGCCAACGGCGGGATCGTGAAGATCGAGGTCTACGACGTGACGGGCCGCGTGGTTCGGACGCTGGTCGATGAGTTCATGTCTGCCGGTCGTCACGAAGCGGTGTGGCAGGGCCGCAGCGACAACGGCGAGCGCGTTGCCTCTGGCATCTACTTCTGCCGGATGGCGGCGCCCGAGTACTCGGTGACCCAGAAGCTGACGCTTCTGCAGTAGGAGGACGCAGGGCTTCGTTGGTTATGTGTGGTGACACGAGGGCGGATGGGACGATCGGGATGTCCCAGCGACGAAGGGAGGCGCGATCGCGACGAGTGACATCGTGATGGGTGGGGCACGTGGACCGGAGCCGATCAACCACCTTTGGGCATCTGCCACCGACGGAAGGAGGACGAGCGTTCAGTACGAGTTCCTCGAGGAACCGGGTAGTCCTGTGCACTGGCATTGAGAGTCTGCTGAGGAGGACGCCTACCATGAATCGCTCGACCACATTCAGGATTCTCGTCTTCGCGATGGTCGCCTGCTGGCTCTTCGCCGGCGTCACGGCCATGGCGGCGACCGAAGAGACGAAGAGAGAAGCTATCAAGGACGGCCTCATCTGGCTGATCTCACAAGAGACGATCAGCGGCTCCGAAGGCTACTGGTCGTACGGCAGTGACGGCACACTGGCCACCACGGCCGCCGTGGCTCTTGCATTCATCGAAGAGGGTTTCCTGCCAGGTGACCCGGTGGTGATCAACACGGTCGACTACGGTGACGTGGTCGGCCGAGCTGTGAACTATGTCTTCAATCGTGCCACCGTCGATGCCCGCTTCGGCGTCGAGACGTCGGGCTACTGGCGGTACGCCGAGGACTACAACTGGGACCAAGTCCAGGGCAACGACGGCCCGACAGCGAACGACCAGGCCATCTACTTCAATCCCAGTTCATCCGGGAGGAACGTGTACACGACCGGCATCTGCACGCCGGTGGTCTTCGCCCTTGGACAGGCGCTCCTCCCCGACACGGTGAACGACCGAGGGTCTGCGGCTGTCAACGGCCGGACCTACGGGGCCATTATGCAGGATCTCGTTGACTGGTTCTGCTGGGCGCAGGTCGAGCCAAGCCAGGGGAACTACCGGGGCGGGTGGAGGTACGACGCCAACTACGCCAGCTCCGACAACTCGACCGCACAGTGGGGTGCGCTCCCGTTGCTGTACGCCGAGGCTTGGGGGCTTCCGACGCCCGGGTACGTGTACGACGAACTGGAGCTTTGGGTCACCTACATCCAGAACGCCAACGGCGGCTCGGGCTACGACAACCCGAGCAGTTACGTGAACGTGTCGAAGACGGGAGGTCTGCTGCTCCAGTTTGCGGCACTTGGCGCTGACATCAGTGAAGCACGGGTGCAGAATGCGCTGTCGTTCATCGACAGCCACTGGAACGATCCCGTGAACGGCTGGTACGGCAACCTCAACAACCCCTACGCGATGTGGGCCGTCTACAAGGGACTCGAGGTCTATGGGCAGATGGACACGTTCGAGTCCGCGGGGGAGGACGTCCGCTATGGGTTCGGCATGCCCTCGGCCCCGGGTGGCTTCGATATCGGGCACATCGGAGACACGATCGTGTCGGCTGCCGGCGATTGGTACACGCACTACTGCGACTATCTGGTGAATCTCCAGAACCCGGACGGCAGCTGGACCGGCGCCGAAAGCTGGACCTGGTCCCTCGCGACCGGATGGTACATCAACATCCTCAATGGCACGGGCAGCCTCGACCCTCCCGCGCGGCCGGACATCCTGATTACGTCGACCTTCGAGGGGGTTTGCCCATGGCGCGGCGATACAGTCACCCACGAGATCGACTACTGGTTTGGCACCCCGGGCTTCCCGCACCCAGGGGTCATTCCGGCTGAGGATGTCGAGGTGCTGGTCACTCTTAGCCAGCACATGGACTTCGTCTCGGCCACCGGCGCCCACACCTACGATCCTGTGGAGCACACCGTTCATTGGTACATCGGTCAGGTGCCGGACGGCGATGAGGGCTTCTTGACCATCATCACCGACGTATCAGGCATGGTGGGGCACTCGGTTGAGATGACCACGTTGGCCGAGATCAGCGCCAGCAACGTGCCGGAGGATGAGTGGGATGAGAGCGAATCTCGTCTCATCACCTGTCCGCCACCGCCTTGCGCCTTCGTCCTGTGGGGTGATCCCGTCTACGACTGCCCCGAGGTCTTTGTGCCGATCACCATCAGCGATGTGGCAGGCCACGCGGATATCACCGGCGTCGATCTGATCGTGACGTACGACCCTGCGGTCGTCGAGCCAGACGGCGTCGACTTCACGGGCACGGTGCTCGAGGGCCTCGGCTGGAGCTACCTCGACAACATCCCTGTGCCAGGTGAGTACAGGATCGGCCTGGCGGGCACGGTTCCCATCCCTGGTGACGGGGTTCTGGCCTACCTCGAGTTCGATGTGCTCGACCTCAACTGCGGGGCCTGTACGGACTTCGTTCTCGACGCGCTTCTGAACGAGGGCGTGCCGGCGGTGTGTGACCTCCCGATTCCACCGATCACCTGGTGCGTGCCTCCCGGCACGGCCGAGGGTGTGGTGGAGTTCTGGAACTGCAACTGCTGCATGCCGCCGATGCCTGATACCGAGGTCTGCCTGTTCGACGCGGCAGGTGCCCCGGTCGACTGCGTCATGACCGACGTGGACGGCAAGTTCGTCTTCGACGGCATGTGCCTGGGCGACTGCTACACGGTGGTTCCCGACCGTCCGTGCTACGCGTACGACGAGACGGACGCGATCAGCACGCTCGACGCAGCCCACGTGCTTCAGTACTTCGTGATGTGCGATCCGCTGGATAACTGCCCGATCTACCCGATGGAGATGTACGACGGATCGTACTGTCCTCCAGACGACGTGTATCCGCAGCAGGTGGCGGCCGACGTGACGGTGAACGGATCGATCCACTCGTTCGACGCGTCGATCATCCTGAAGTACATCGTCGGTCACGACGTGAGCATGTACGCGGTGGGCTGCTGGACGTTCTACTGC
>JALGVU010000180.1 GCA_025774545.1 bacterium
GATCGAGTGGATGAAGACGAACTCCGGGTCCATCTCGAGCGCTCGTCTGGCGATCTCCTCCGCACGGTCGAAGTCCCCGGCCACGATGTAGGTCGCGGCCTGGTTCCGGAGTCCCACGAGCGACAACGGATCGAGCTCGTGGGCGAGATCGATCTCTCTGAGCGCTTCCTCCTCCCTGCCGAGCACTTCGAGGAGGTTGGCGTACCAGTTGTGCGCGATCGCGTAGCTCGGATTGAGCGCGATGGCCTTCTTGAAGTGTGCTTCCGCTCCGGTCCAGTCCCAATGAAGCTCCGCCTTGACGTTGGCCATCGAGGTGTGCGCCTCGGCGAGGTCGTCGTCGATCTCGAGCGCCCTCCGCGCTGCCTGCTCGGCCTTCGCCAGCGTGTCCGCGGGAGGAACCCCCGCGTAGACGTCGAGGCAGATGTACGCGTCGGCTATTCCCGAGTAGGCGAGCGCGTAGTCTGGGTCCATCTCGATCGCCTGCTCGAAGCGGTCGATCGCCTTGAGGATGCTCGTCTCGTCGCGCTTGTTCCAGAAGTACCGCCCCTGCAGATAGAGGTTGTGCGCCTCGAGGCTCCCCGTGTGCCGCTTGACGAGCCGCTCCTTCTCGTCACCCAGGAGCTTCACCCTGAGCCTCTCGACGATCGCGAGCGAGATCTCGTCCTGAATCGCGAAGACGTCGTCGAGGTCGCGGTCGAACTTCTCCGACCAGAGGTGGTAGCCGTCGTCCGCGTTGATGAGCTGCACCGTGACGCGGATCCGGTTCCCCGCCTTCCTCACGCTCCCCTCGAGGATCGTGCCGACGTGGAGCTCGCGACCGATCTTGTGGACGTCGTGTCCCTTGCCGCGGAACTGGAACGACGCCGTCCTGGCGGCGACGCGCAGGCGCCCGATGTTCGCGAGGGCGTTCAGGATCTCCTCCGCGATGCCGTCGCAGAAGTACTCCTGGTCGCCCTCGGGACTCATGTCGAGGAAGGGGAGGACCGCGATCGAGGGATGGTCGTCGGCCGAGGGACGGTCGTCGACCGATGGGCGGCCGTCGGCCGAGAGACGTTCGTCGTTCGAGGCCGCGCTCGGGCTCGTCGCGAGCCCCATCCTCCGAACGAGGGCCCGGAACCTGGGAGCCGAGCGCACGCGGTCCCAGTAGACGGGCGCCACGTTCAGATCGACGAGACCTCGCTCCCGGTCGACCGTCGCGCGCTCCAACCACTCGAAACCCTCGTCGTCCCTGTGGAGGGCGAAACAGAGCACGGCCAGACGCTCCTGCGAGACGGCGGTCTCCCCGCGACGTCGTCGCTCCGTCAGATCCTCGAGCGTCCTCCCCGCGGCCGCGTGATCGTCTCCGTGGGCCTGGGCCACGGCCAGGGTGCACAGGGCCCGCAGCCGCGCCGCGTTGCCCTCCGCGAGCGCGACAGCCTCGTGCGCTTCATCGACAGCGCGCCCGACGTCCCCCTCGGCGAGGTGGACGGCGGAGAGCAGCCGGTGCCCCTCGGCCTTTCTCTCGGCCGGCAGGACCTCGACCATGCGTCGCGCCGCCTCGCCCGCCTCATCGTAGCGACGCGCGAGCCACAGGAGATACGTTTCGTACCACGCGGCGTGCGCTCCCGTCCCCGCGTGGTGTCGCGCGCGTTCAAGCTCCGCGAGCCCCTCGTCCTTGCGTCCGAGGCAGAGGAGGAGCTTCGAGTAGCGGTGGCGCGACCAGACGTCCTGGGGATCGGTGCCGATCGCCTCGCGAAGGAGCTCCTCCGCGCGTCCCCAGTCCCACAGTTGCAGCTTGAGCTCCACGAGCTGGCGACGGACGCGCGACGACAGGGGGTCGAGGGCGAAGGCCCGCTCGCCGACCTCGGCCGCTTCATCGCGCCGTCCCAACGCCTCGAGCACGAGAGCGAGACGGCTCAGGATGTCCGCATCGCCCGGACTCAAGGCCGCGGCCCTCTCGAGCTCCGCCACCGCTCCCTCGGCGTCCCTCTCGAGCATCCACTTCGCCCAGCCCACGGCGGAACGGACCTCGGCGACGTCTGGGCCCAATGTCAGAGCCGTCGCCGCGGCCTCCGCGGCCCTCGCGCGAGCCTCCTCACGAGGAAGAGCCACGGCGAGAGCGACGGAGCAGTACGCGTCGGTGAGCCCCGCGTGCGCGAGGGCGTACGAGGGATCCCGCTCGATCGCGCGCGCGAAGTACTCGACGGCCGTCTTGAGCGACCGCTCGGTTCCCCTCTCCGTGTGGAAGCGTCCCTGGAGGTAGAGCTCGTACGCCGCGGCGTCCGCCGTCCTACCACGTGGTTGTCCGATCTCCCCACCGCGGGTCAGTCTCGATCTGAGCGTCGATACGATCGCCTCCGAGATCTCATCCTGGATTCGGAAGACGTCCGCGGCCGCCCGATCGTAGCGCTCGGACCAGACGTGGTAGCCGTCGGCGGCGTCGATCAGCTGCGCGGTGATTCGGAGCCGGCCGTCCGACTTCCTGACACTTCCCTCGAGGATCATCTCGACTGCGAGCCTGCGGCCGATCTCGCGCACGTCGGCGTCCTGTCCTTTGAAGGCGAACGAGGACGTTCTCGCCACCACCCGGAGGCCCTCGATGCGCACGAGCGCGTTGATCAGCTCCTCCGCCATCCCGTCGCAGAAGTACTCCTGTTCAGGGTCGGCGCTCATGTTGCGGAAGGGAAGGACGGCGATCGAGGGGGCTCGTTCCGGGATCTTCGAGGATCCTCGATCCGGGATCTCCGTGATCCGCGTCACGTCGCGGGCCCCCGGCGGCTCCGCGAGTCGAGCGAGCTGCTGGAGGACAGCGCCGGCGGTCCGGGGGCGGTCGCGGCGGTTCTTCTCGAGCATCGAGCGCACGAGCGCGTCGATCTCACGGGAAGCGTCGGGGCGGAGCGTGGCGAGCGACTCAGGCTCCTCGTACAGAACCGCGTGGAGGACCGCGGGCTGGTGCTTCCCAGCGAACGGCCGCCGGCCCGTCAGCATCTCGTAGAGAAGCACCCCGAGGGACCAGATGTCGCTCCTCGCGTCGAGGTCTTCTCCTCTGTGCTGCTCGGGTGACATGTATCCGACGGTTCCGACCGTCGACCTCGCCCTCGTGAGATCATCGACCCCGGCGAGCTTGGCGAGGCCGAAGTCCATGATCTTGATGAGACCCCGTCCTGTCATCATGACGTTCGAGGGTTTGATGTCGCGGTGAACGATGCCCTTCTCGTGCGCCTCCCGGAGTCCGTCGGCGATCTGCGCGGCGGCGTCCAAGGCCTCCGTGATGGGCATCGGTCCGCGCGTCAGCACGCCCTTGAGGGTCTCTCCGTCGACGCACGCCATCACGATGAAGATCTGATCGTCGGCCTGCCCGATCTCGTGAATCGTGCAGATGTTCGGATGCTCGAGGGCGGACGCGGCGCGCGCCTCCCGCACGAAGCGCTCGCGCGCCACGGCATCGTCGGTGAGGTCCGCCGACAGGAACTTGAGCGCGACCAACCTCTCGAGCTTGGTGTCCTCGGCCCGGTAGACGACGCCCATGCCGCCCTCTCCGAGCTTGTCGATGATCCTATAGTGGGAGACCGTGGAGCCGATCATGAACGATTCCTGAGGTATGATTCACTTTACCGTGCTCGGGCCCTGCAGACAGCCATTGTAGCCCGACAGAGCTGTGCGGCATAGGGGGGACTTGCCCGATGGACCCGGGTGGGCTCAGTTTTCTTGAGGCGTGCGGTACGATTGCGCTTGACATGTTTGCTCACACCAGGTATCTTCACGGTCAGCAGAGGCGTCCATGTCGGTATGGTGACATATCCGAAGACTCTCAAGAGGGACCTGGCGCACGTGCCGGTCCTTTTTGTGCGCCTGAGGGCACCCGAGGGTGTCCGTGGATGGGGAGCCGCACCGGGGTGAGTGACGGCGCCGACTGTAGGGGAAAGGACTCCCCGATACACAAGGGGTCGGAGGATCGGCAGAGCTGGAACTCCGACAGAACAAGCGCCGGATGGGGGTGGGAATCGCTCCCTGGCGCGTTCGAGAGAGGTAGTACAGAGTGAGCACGACCGGAACGGTGAAGTGGTTCAATGACAGCAAGGGCTTCGGCTTCATCTCGTTGGAAGATGGGTCGAAGGACGTCTTCGTCCACCACTCGGCAATCCAGGGCGAGGGCTTCAAGACGCTGAACGAGGGCGATCGCGTCCAGTTCGATATCGTTCAGGGTGAGAAGGGCCCCGCTGCGGAGAACGTCGTCAGGATCGAAGGCTAACGCCCTCGCTTCTACGAGCACGAAGACACAGGGCCGCCCCACATGGGGCGGCCCTGGTTCTTTGTGCCTGGTTGGTGGCAGGAGCGGGTTCGCTTGAGCCCCGGGACCGGCCGTCCGCGGTCGGCCGGTCCCGAGCGTACTCACCTCGATGAATCGGCTCGTCCTCCACACCCGACGCCCCACGCCCCGATCTCGCCGCATCCGCCGCTCTGCGCCGCCGCGCACGGCGAGTGGGCGTGGAGGGTGAAATCGCCACTCGGCTCGTCACAGTGGAGCGGGTCGGCGCTCAGGTTGCCGTTGATGCCCGCCTGGTCGGCGACGCAGTCTACCCAGTCGCCGCCGGCGTTGCCGTAGAGATCGCAGCAGGCGAGGTCGGCGGAGCTGCCCGGTCCCTGGCAGGAGACGGCCTTGCCTGCCGGACTGGCCGTGATGATGCAGTTCGTCAGTGTGGCCTGTCCTCCGTCGCGGCAGTGCATCCCTCCGCCGTAGGCCGGTGCCGCAGTGTTCCCGAAGAACGTGCAGTTCGTGAGCGTGGGGAACGAGTCGAAACGGCAGAACATCCCGCCTCCGCCGAACTCGACGGAGTTGCCCCAGAAGGTGCAGCCGGTGAGATCAGGCGAGGAGCTGTCGCAGCTCAGGCCTCCGCCGCTTCCCGCGGGAGCCGTGTTCCTCGCGAAGATGCAGTCCGTGACTGTCGGCGTCGCACCCTGCCAGCAGGCCATCCCTCCACCTCTCCCGCCGTCGATCGTCGCGGTGTTCTCGTTGAACTCGCAGTCGGTGATCAGTGGGGAGGACGTGTCGCAGACGAGTCCGCCACCGCCCGATTCGGCCGTGTTCGAGGAGAACGTGCATCGGGAGAAGATGGGCGACGCTTCTCTGCAGCACATTCCTCCGCCGCTCTCCGCGCCGTTTGTTCCGATGATGCAGTCGGTGAGCGAGCCTGGGGAGTCCTCCCAGTAGATTCCGCCTCCGAGACGCTCCGAGGTGTTTCCCGAAAAAGTGCAGTTCGCGAGCACGACCGAGTCGTCCGTGTCGGTACCCATCCCGCCGCCGTAGTCGCCGCCCTCGTTCCCCGTGAACGCGCAGTCGGTGAGCGCGAGCGTGTTGTAGTACTGGCTGTAGAGCCCACCGGCGCCGTAGTCGGTCGCCGTGTTCTGCAAGAACAGGCAGCCGGCGAGCGCAATGATGGAGCCATCGCAGAACACTCCGCCTCCCGCATACTCGGAAACGTTCAGCACGAACTCGCAGTCCTCGAACGTGA
>JALGVU010000181.1 GCA_025774545.1 bacterium
GTCCTCCAGGCCCTCTGCCAGCCTCACGGCTCCCTGATCTGCGTCGAGGAGCGGCTGCCCGGGATCGATCCGATCGGCGTCCCGTACGAGGTCGTCGTTGAGGGCCACGGGTGGTTCTGGCTCCGGTTCGACGAGGGTCCTGCCCCTGGGATCGTGCCCGGAACCGGCCCAGGGCCCTGAAACTCACGATCCTCCCCGGCATCCTATGAAATGGTGGCCTGCGGGCTGCCGGGGTGCCGATGGACGGCGCCCGCCAGGGAGGAAACGATGAAGGTGAGAGTAGACGCCGACGCCTGTATCGGCTGTGCCCTCTGCCCGGACTCATGTCCCGCCGTCTTCGAGATGGACGACGATGTCGCCGTCGCGAAGGTGGATGAGGTGCCGGAAGGGGATGAGGACTGCGCACAGGAGGCCGCGTCAGGGTGCCCCACCGAGGCCATCATCCTCGAGTAGGGCGCACGCGGCGTACCGCAGAAGCGACCGTTACCTCTGAACTAGAAGGCCGCAATCAATGGGGCCCCGGTGGGACACTGCCGGGGTCCCGGTTCGTTCTCACCCCACCTCGCGCTTCCAAACCAGGCACCTGAGCTCACCAGCCGCACCATCGCACCCTCCATATCAAGAAACCACAAGTACAGCTTGCTTCTTGTGTTTGTATCTGGCATAATTCCCAGCATCCAAACATTCCTGCACAGTCGCACGAGTGGGGAAGGCTCGGTCACTGAAGTGGCGCGCCTCCCCTCGGCGACTGCGTTGCGGTGAGGCGCACGGGGTCTTGTACGCCTCAAGCGAAGGAGGGCACGATGGGGAGCCGATCCCTCTTCCTGACTGAAGCAGTGGTGGCAGTTCTGCTGGTCGGCGCGTCCGCGGCGCTGGCGCAGCCCAACATCTTCCTCGAGTTCTCCGACGGCTCGAACTACATCGAACCGCCCGGCATCCAACTCGTTTCCATCAACGTCTGTGTCGAGAACCTCGAACCCGGACAGGGCCTCGAGGGCGTGGCGCTTCGGGTCGAAAGGACCTTCACAGCGATGCTGATGACGGTGACTCCCCGCCCGGGGTGGCTCTACCAGGGCGACGTCGAGGGCGAGGGCGTGGCGTTCGGGGGGCCATGCGCCATGCCTGACCCGGACGGCGTGGTCGTCGTTGGGACCATCGACTACTTCCTCACGGGGACTGCCCCCGGCGCCCTCGAAGTGGAACCGCACGTGACGGAAGGCGGCGTCGTCGTGGACTGCGGCATGGTCCACATCGATTGGTGCGTCCGGCTTGATCCCTCCGGGAATCTCGGCATCTGGATGCCGCCTCCACCGGGGGATTGCCCGCCTCCGCGCACGCTGTGGCACGTCGACTGGCAGAACGTCTCAGGCATCGAGGACGGCTCTCCCGCGCATCCCTTCAACACGATCACCGAGGGACTCGACGCTGCGGCCCACGGGGACACGGTCCTCGTGGCGGCCGGGACGTACTCGCCCGACAGGGAGGCGAGCTTCCCGATCGACATGAAGTCCGGCGTGGTTCTCGTGAGCGAGGCGGGGGCCGAGGCGACGATCATCGACGCGGAACAGCAGAACCGCGTGATGAACTGCGTCGATGTCGATGCGTCCACGATCGTCGACGGCTTTACGCTGACGGGAGGATCGGCAAACACCGGCGGCGGGATGCTCATCGAGGGCGAGGCGTATCCGGCGCCTCTCATCACGAACGTCATCTTCGCGGAGAACTCCGCCTACGAGGGCGGCGGGATGTACACGAGCTGGTACTGCGACGCCACGGTGTCGAACTGCACCTTCACCGGGAACACGGCGGCCGGGAGCGGGGGAGGCCTGTCGGTCGACCTCTACATGCCGGAGCTTGCGGATTGCGTCTTCGAAGGAAACACGGCCGCTGAGCACGGCGGCGGTATGATGATCTACATCTTCCCGCTTCGGGACGAGGAGCCGCAGTCCCGCGTTCCGAGCGGCTGCACGTTCGTCGGCAACAGCGCCGGCCTCTCAGGAGGAGCCGTGTACGTCGCGTCGACGAGCTACGGAACCGCGCTCGACAACACGATCATGGCGTTCAACACCGGTGGCGGTGCTGCCGACTGCTTCGCTACCTCTTCCATCGACCTCGACTGCTGCGACGTATACGGGAACGTCGGCGGTGACTACGTCGGGGGCATCGCGGGACAGAACGGGGTCGACGGCAACTTCTCCGAGGATCCCCGCTTCTGCGAGGAAGGGAGCCCGAACGACCCGTATTCACTCCAGGCCGATTCACCGTGCGCGGCCGAGAACAACCCCGGGTGCGGACGCATCGGCGCCCGAGATGTGGGCTGCTTGTCGCGCCACACCTGGCACGTCGACTGGCAGAACGTCTCGGGCATCGAGGGCGGCTCTCCCGCGCATCCCTTCAACACGATCACCGAGGGACTCGACGCTGCGGCCCAGGGGGACACGGTCCTCGTGGCACCTGGGACGTACTCGCCCGACAGGGAGGCGAGCTTCCCGATCGAAATGAAGTCCGGCGTGGTCCTCGTGAGCGAGGCGGGGGCCGAGGCGACGATCATCGACGCCGAGCAGCAGGATCGCGTGATGAACTGCGTCGACGTCGATGACTCCACGGTCGTCGACGGCTTCACGCTGACGGGAGGATCGGCAAACACCGGCGGCGGGATGCTCATCGAGGGCGAGCAGTACCCTGCGCCCCTCATCACGAACGTCATCTTCGCGGACAACTCCGCCTACGAAGGCGGGGGCATGTACACGAGCTGGTACTGCGACGCCACGGTCTCGAACTGCGTCTTCACCGGGAACACGGCGGCCGGGAGCGGGGGAGGCCTGTCGGTCGATCTCTACGCCCCGGAGCTCACGGACTGCATCTTCGAGGGGAACACGGCCGCTGAGTACGGCGGCGGGATGATGGTCTACATCTTCCCGCTTCGGGACGAGGAGCCGCCGACCCGCATCCCGGGTGGCCTGACGTTCGTCGGCAACAGCGCCGGCTTGTCGGGAGGAGCCGTGTACGTCGCGTCGACGCACTACGGAACGGCGTTCGACAACACGATCATGGCGTTCAACACCGGCGGCGGCGCGGCCGACTGCTTCGCCACCTCCTCCATCGACCTCGACTGCTGCGACGTGTACGGCAACGTCGGCGGCGACTACGTGGGAGGCATCGCGGGGCAGAACGGGATCGACGGGAACTTCTCCGAGGACCCGCGCTTCTGTGAGGAGGGGAACTCCGCCGACCCGTACACGCTCGCGGACGACTCGCCCTGCGCGGCGGAGAACAACCCCGGTTGCGGTCGGGTCGGCGCGCGCGGGGTCGGGTGCCCGTCTGCGGCGGGGCCGACCGTCTTCCTCGAGTTCGACAACGGGACGAACTACGCCGAGCCCCCCATCTACACCCCCTTCAATGTGAACGTGTTCGTCGAGAACCTCGAAGTCGGTCAGGGTCTCAGGGGGGTCGCGTTCCGGTTCGACAGGACCTTCGACGGGATCCTCATGTTGCACGCCCCCCGTCCGGGGTGGTTCCAGGTGGGTGACGTCGACGGCGACGGGACGGCGTTCGCGGGGCCCTGTGTGATGCCCGACGAGAACGGCGTCGTCTACATCGGGCAGATCGTCTATCTGGCCCTGAGCCTTACCCCGGGCGTCGTCGAGATCGGGCCTCACTTGATCGAGGGCAACATCCTCGAGGACTGCGACCTCGCGGTCAGCACCTGGTGCGTCCGGACCGATCCCTCCGGCAACGGCGGCCTCCGGATGGCGCCCCCTCCGGGGAACTGCTTGGGATCAGCACCGGACATCTACGTGACCCCGGAGTCGCTCTCGTTCGAGATCGCCGGCGAGCCGACGGCCTGCGAGCCGCTCACGATCGCGAACACGGGAACGTCGGGGCTCTCGTGGTCACTCGGACACGCCGCCTCGGCCCGCGGAGCGGGCGGTCCCGACGGCTTCGGCTACTACTGGATCGACAGCGACGATGTCAACGGTCCGGTCTTCGACTGGCAAGAGATCAGCGGGACCGGGACGCTCCTTGAGCTCGGCAGCAACGAGTACGCGGAGGTGCCTCTGCCGCTCATGTTCCCGTTCTACGGGGTCGCGCAGTCGAGCGTGAAGGTCAGCTCGAACGGCTACCTCAGCTTCGGGCCCGACGCCACGAGCGGATCGAACACGTCGATCCCGAACCCGGCGCTTCCGAACGACCTCATCGCGCCCTTCTGGGACGCCCTGTGGCCGGAGTTGTCGGGCGACATCTACTACTACCACGACGTCGGTCAGAACGTCTTCATCGTGCAGTACACAGACATGTCGACGTTCGACGATCCGCCGGGGAACCACACCTTCGAGGTCATCCTCCGCCCCGACGGCACCATGCTCTTCCAGTATCTGGATCTCTACGGCGACACCACCGGCTCGACCATCGGGATCGAGAACGCCGACGGCACGGACGGACTCGAGATCCAGTACGGGGGAGCGGGGTATCTTCACGAGGACATGGCGATCATGATTGGCCGGGATCCGTGCACGTGGCTCACCGAGTCGCCTCGGGGCGGCGTGGTGCCTCGTGGCGACGTCCAGAACGTCGACGTCTGCGTCGATGCGACGGGTCTCGACCCCGGGGAGTACGAGTGTGATCTCGTGGTGACGAGCGACGATCCGGACGAATCGGAGGTCGTGGTTCCCGTGACGCTCACGGTCGTCTGGACGGGCGTCGAGGAGGGCGAGGACTTCCCGCGGGAGCTGGCGCTTCGCGGAAACTACCCGAACCCGTTCAATCCCACGACGAGTATCGCGTACGACCTCCCGCGCTCCGCGCACGTGACGCTCACGGTGCACGACCTGGCGGGACGGGTCGTACGAACGCTCCTCGACGAGACGATCGCCGATCCCGGGAGGCACGCCGTGGTCTGGGACGGCCGCGACCACGACGGACACCGGGTCGCCTCGGGCGTCTACTTCTACCGCCTCGAGGCGGAGGGGGAGACGCTCACGAGGAAGATGATCATGGTGAAGTAGCGGTCGGATCCCGACTGAAACGACAAAGGGCCCCGCGGTCTCTGCGGGGCCCTTCCTTTGGGGAGCAGCCGACGGGGCGCTCCTGCAACGTCCGACGTTTGGTGGTGCCGCCCTGGGGGCTAACTCCAGATCGCCTTGTCCTTCGATCGCTTCTTCGCCGCCGACACCTTCACGTTCCAGGTGATCTCGCCCCGCGACTCGCGCGCCGGGCAGTCTTTCCTGATCGCGCACGCGTCGCAGTCGGGCTTCCGCGCGTAGCAGGCGGCCCGCCCGTGCCAGTTCACGACGAGCGCGAACTCGGTCCAGCGCTTCCGGGGGACGATCTCGATCAGATCGAGCTCGATCTTCACGGGATCCATCTCCGTGGTGAGGCCGAGGCGCCTGCTGATCCGGCTGAAGTGGGTGTCGACGACGATGCCCTGCCCGTCGAAGGCGTGGGCGATGAGGATGTTCGCGGACTTCCGGCCG
>JALGVU010000182.1 GCA_025774545.1 bacterium
CGAGACCGGCTGGGTGATCGCGCGGTGTTGGCTCACCGCGATGGAGCAGACCGCGAGGGACTTTCACGGCAGGCGGCCGCACTTCTTCACCTACCGCGCGTACGAGCACTCGACGGAGGATTGGCTCCGGATCCTCGAGAGCGAGTACGGGATCAGGCCGCGTCCCGCGTCGACGATCCGCGAGGCGGTCGACAGCTACATCGAGACCGGTCTCCTGACCGGTCTCTTCAAAGACGCCTCCCAGTTCGAGGTGCGGGAGGTGACGCCGAACCGCGTGGAGATCCGCACCGGACGGTGTCCCTACATGCACGTCTGCAGGGATCTGCTCGACTCGGGCGCGTCGCTCGGAGCGCTGACCTGCGCGAGGCTCGGTTGCTTCAATGCGGCCGTCAAGCTCCTCACCGGCATCGAAACCACCTACGAGGTTCTCGGTGTTCACCTTCACCAGGGGTGTGAGGGGATCATCGAGCGGACCTAGCGGAGACCGCACGCGCGTGCCGCGCGGCCCCATCGACGAACGGACGTGACGGATGACGGATCTTCCAGCGGGCGGAGCGGGCGAGTTCCTGCACGACAGGGACTGGAAGCTCAGGCGCCAGGCCGTCCTCGACCTTGGGTACGCCAGGGACACCAAATGGCTCGGCACCCTTGTCGAGGCGCTCGACGATCCCGACGGCGCGGTTCGGCAGGCCGCCGTTCTGTCGCTGGGGAGGCTCGGCGTTCCCGAGGTCGTCGAGGAACTCACGAAGCCCAAGGTCATGGGTTGTGAGGATCCGGAGGTCCGCCGCACGGCGCTCGCGGTGCTCGGGCGGATCGGAGGGATCGAGATTCTCGATGCGGTCTCGGAGGCGCTCGCAGATCCCGACTGGACCGTTCGGAACGAGGCGATCGCCGCGGTCGAGACTCTGGTCGATCAGCTCTCGGAGCTTCGCATCCCCGGGACCGCGAGGGTCCTCGTGCGGATGCTCCCCATCGATGATCCGGACGTTCGCGAGAAGACGATCCGGAGCCTCGCGGCGTTCGGGAAGCCGGCCGTCTCGGTGCTGATCGAGGCGCTCTCCGTCAAGAGCGAGCGCGTGAGGTCCGGTGCGGCCGCGGCGCTCGGGCTCATGCGTGACCCGGCCACCGTGCCGCCGCTCGTTCGCCTGCTCGGGGACGAGGGCAAAGAGGTTCGACTCTCGGCGATCACCGCTCTCGGCAACATCCCGTCGCCGCTCATCGAGGCGCTCGAGCACGCGCGCTGCGAGGTCGCGGCGGCCGAGGCCATCCGGGCCCTGGCGCACTTCGTGGACGAACGGGCCCTCGTCCCCATCCTGAATTACCTTGGGCACACCTACATGACGGTGCGGGGGGAGGCGGTCGACGCGATCGCGCGGTACGGCGTGCCCGCGATTCCGCATCTCACCGAGATGCTGCTCATGAACAGGGTCCCACTCGAGCCCCTCGTGAAGGACGCGCTCCGGAATCCGCGGAAGAGGAACCGCCTTCGCACCATCCGAGCGCTCGGCGAGCTCAAGGACTCGAGGGCCGTCCCCGCCCTGAAGCAGATCGGGCAGGAGGACGACCGGGAGATCCGCGAGGCCGTCGAGCACGCTCTTCGCAAGATCGGCTCCGCGACGTGGGCGCGAGCGAGCGCGGCGGAGACGCTCGGCCGCATCGGCAGCAGCGAGGGTGTCGAGGCGCTCACCCGTCAGCTCACTGATCCCAACTCGACCGTGAGGCTGCGCGTCACGAAGGCGCTCGCCGCGATCGGTGACGGGGCGGCGGCGAGGCCGCTCGCGAAGCTCCTCACCGACGAGCCGGACGAGGAGGTTCGCGAGCAGGCGGTCTTCGCGCTCGGGCGGATCGGGCGCTCCGAGCCCGCCGCCGTGACCGCGTGCATCCGAGCCCTCGCAGACGATTCGAGATCGGTGCGCTCTCGGGCGGCGCGGGCGCTCGGGCGTCTGGCCGATTCGCGGGCGGCGCTGCCGCTCGTGCGCGCGCTCGGCGACAGCTACTGGAGCGTGCGGCGTGACGCCGAGAACTCGATCCTGAATCTCGGGGCCCGCGTCGTGCCGCCCCTGATCGAGTCGCTCCGTTCGCGGAAGTTCGTCGTGCGGCTCCGTGCGACCCGCAGTCTCGGGGCCATCGGCGACCGGAGGGCCGCGTCGCCACTCAGGAAGCTCTTGAGGACCGAGCCGGACGAGAGTGTGAGAGAGGCCATCGAGGAGGCGCTCGCGTCGCTCGAGGGCAAGTAGGTGAGGGACGGCGTGCCCCGCCGTTCCCGGGTTTTCGGTGCCGGCCGGTTCAGAAGTGCCGACATCAAGGGGCTTTCTCAGTTCACGAATGACAAATCGCCGGAAATGTGGTATGATTAGGTGATGGGCTCGGAGCGATCGTTCCGGCGACGCGGCGGGTATGTTGTCGTATGATCGTGCCGGTGAGACACGCCCACGTGCAGGAGATAGTGAGAAGAGACACGAAAGGCGCCGGCGGCCACCGCCGGCTCGCAAGGGAGGTGCGCTTTGCGTACGTTGTTTCTGGCGCTGACCCTCGCCGTTCTCGTCCCGATGTCGATCGCGACGGCCGAGGTCGTGGCCATCGGAGCGGGCGAGGAGGCGATCTCGGTCCGGGTGATCGAATCGGTGGGCACGAGAACGGTCATTGAGTACGAAGTCGCGAGCTTCGAGACGGACGCCCTCGAGATCGACGGTGCCCGGTACTACTCGATCGCTCTCGGCGAAGAGAGCCGGATGATGGACCGCGGCCTCCCCGCGCTGCCGAACGTCTGCCGCAGCATCATCATCCCGGACGACGCCGAGATGGCCGTGCGCGTGCTGGACGTGAGCTTCGTGGAGTTCAGCGCCGTGCCGGTGGCGCCGTCGAAGGGCGTCATCACGCGTGACGTGGACCCGGCCACCGTCGCGTACACGTTCGATCCGCTCTATCAGACCGACGGCTGGTATCCCGCCGACGTGGCAACCACGCGGGCTCCCTACATCATGCGCGACTACCGGGGAACTGTCGTCGTCGTGAATCCGTTCCAGTACAATCCGGCGTCGAACACGCTTCGCGTCTACGACCACATCGTCGTCGAGATCGAGCAGGTCGGTCCTGCGACCGCCAATCCTCTGACCTACCGTCCCGAGACGATGAACATCGAGTTCAGGAAGATCTACGAACGCCACTTCCTGAATTTCGAGCAGGTCACCGGCGGGCGGTACCCGTCGGTCGAGGACGTCGGGAACATGCTCGTCATCTGCTACGGCGACTTCATGGACGAGATGGCGCCGCTCGTCGAGTGGAAGAACCAGATGGGCGTCCCCTGCGAGATGGTCAGCGTCACGGACGCGGGCAGCTCGGCGGCAGGGATCAACGCCTACATCGAGCAGTACTATCTGGACAACGGCTTGACGTACGTGCTCCTGGTCGGCGACGCGGCCCAGTGCCCCTCGCTCACCGTGTCGGACCTCTCCGATCCGTCCTACTCGCTCATCACGCCCGACGACTATCCCGAGCTCTTCGTGGGACGTTTCTCCGCGGAGACCCCGGCCCACGTCGAGACGCAGGTCCTTCGTAGCGTCGAGTACGAGAAGCGTCCGCAGGAGGGCGGCGACTGGTACCACAAGGGCATGGGCGTCGCCTCGAACCAGGGCCCCGGTGACGACGGCGAGTACGACGACGAGCACGAGGACAACATCCGCGCCGATCTTCTCGCGTTCACGTTCACCGAGGTCGACCAGATCTACGATCCGTCCGGAACGGCGTCGATGGTGACGAACGGTCTGAACGACGGTCGCAGCATCCTGAACTACACGGGGCACGGCAGCACCACGTCGTGGGGATCGACCGGCTTCTCGAACACGCACGTGAACGCCCTCGTGAACGACAACATGCTGCCGCACGGCGTGAGCGTGGCGTGCAACAACGGGACGTTCGGAAGCACCACGTGCTTCGCCGAGGCGTGGCTGCGGGCGACGAACGGCTCGGAGCCGACCGGCGCGATCGGCTTCTACGCGTCGTCGATCAGCCAGTCGTGGAACCCGCCGATGGACGCGCAGGACGAGGTCGTCGACCTCCTCATCGCCGAGTCGAAGAGGACCTTCGGCGCGCTCTGCTTCAACGGCTGCGGACACATGATGGACGAGTACGGGTCGAGCGGCGTGAACGAGTTCGTCCACTGGACGCTCTTCGGCGATCCGTCACTCAGGGTCCGCACCGACACGCCGGCCGCCGTCGATGTGACGCATCTTCCGGTCTTCTACCCGAGCATGACGACCTACGACGTTTCGGTCGCGACGGCCGGAGCGCGCGAGCCCGTCGATGAGGCGCTCTGCGCGCTCACGCTCGACGGCGTCATCTACGGCTCCGCCGTGACCGACGCGGACGGGAACGCGACGCTCACGATCAGCGAGATCCCGCCGGTGGGCGAGTTCCTCACGCTCACGGTGACCGGCTTCAACACGATGACCTACACCGCCGACGTCCAGGTCGTCGTCCCGGTGACGTACGACATCGATCCGCCGGCGATCCCGGTGAACGTGTCGACCGGCGTGACCGTGACGATCTGGGACGCCGACAGCAATCCCAAGCCCGACGTCGTCGTGACGATCGACGGCTGGTCGATCGATCCGATCGAGGACACGACCGACTCTCTGGGCGAGGCGCACTTCACGATCATGCCGATGTACGGCGAGGAGCTCTCCGTCGTCGGCCGCGAGACCGGTGAGGGCTACAACTGCGTCGAAGATGTGCTCCCGGTGACGGGCGCGTCGTCGTTTGCGAGCGCCGACGTCGAGGGGAACGTGCCGGCGATCGGCCTCTACGGGGCGCTCGCCCCGCACTACGAGGGGACGATCACGGGGACGACGAACGAGACGGCCTTCACGCTCTACGCCGTCGGCTGTGGCGTCGACGCGAGCGCGATGTCTGGCACGGAGGCCACCGTCGATCTCCTCGTGACGCCGACGTCTGCGGGCACGATCCACGCGGCGATCGGGAAGAAGGGCTTCGACATCTACCTCGAGGACATCGGGGTCCAGGTGGTCTACGGCCGGCTGGCGGGCGTCGTGCACGGCGCGGCGCGCGACCCGCTCGATGGCGCCAGGATCAAGGGGTACGCCGCCGGGTCCGACACGACCGGTCTCGAGCCGGTCTTCTCGGCGACGAGCGAGGGAGGCGGCGGGTACGCGATCGAGGGTGACCTCGAGGTTGCGTACTACGACGTCTACGTGTCGAAGTTCGGGTTCCTGACGCTCTCCGAGGAGGTGTTCGTCCAGTACGGCGCGAACGACGTCGACTTCTACCTCGACTCGGCGCCCTCGGGCGTGGTGTCGGGCGTGGTGACTGAGGCCGGCACGGGTCGTCCGCTGTCCGGGACGGTCAAGGTGTACCGCGCGGACACCATGGAGCTGTACGCGCAGACGTCATCGGACTCGCTGACGGGCGGTTCGTACTCGGTGACGCTTCCGTACTTCAACTACGTGATGAACGTTCGGGTGTACCACCACATCCCGGTGAGCCAGGGCATCGCGGTCGACGAGCCGTCCGAGACGTTCGACTTCGAGCTCGAGCTCACGGATCTCGGCTACGACGCCGTGAACGAGACGGCGGCAGCGACCGATCCGGTGACGTGGATGAACTACGACTTCATCATCTGGGCCGCCGGCGACAACACGAGCCCGGTGGCCGTGGAAGCCTACCGGACGGCGCTCGAGACCTTCGTGGCGGGGGGCGGGAGGCTCCTCATCGAGGGTGGCGAGATCGGGTACGACGCCGCCTCGTATCCGGCCTACCCGTCGTTCGCGGCGACGGTGCTCCACATCAGCTCGTGGGGCCACGACTCGAGCGGTTCGGTCACGGTCGAGGACCCGACGCATCCGCTCACGACGTTCCCGAACACGATCGGGACGATCTCGGTCAACTACGTGGGCTACGGCGACCACGACTCGAACACGGCCGCCGCGGACGCCCACGTGGTCTGCGACTGGTCATCGTACGCCGGTCTCGCGAGCGTCCAGGTCTACGACGCGGCCAGATCGTCTACTACTCCTTCAACTACGCGGCGGGCGGTGCGGGCATCGTCGACCTTCTCGAGAACACGGTGGTCTACCTGACCGCGCAGGAGAGCACGCCGACCGGCGGCATCGCCGGGACCGCGATGCTCGAGGGC
The DNA here is from genome assembly GCA_025774545.1 of bacterium. GTDB lineage: Bacteria > Joyebacterota > Joyebacteria > Joyebacterales > Joyebacteraceae > JALGVU01. The sequence goes on from JALGVU010000182.1 coordinate 6,152, forward strand.
ATGGCGGACCACAGCGGTATTCTGGTCACGGCGTACCCGGGCGGGAGCCACGCGTTCACCGACGCGGCCGGCCACTACGCGATCGAGGCGCTCTACGCCGGGAGCTACATGGTCGAGGCCACGATGGACGACTGGTCGGAGGAGGCCGTCGAGGGCGTCACCGTCAGCGAGGGCCACCAGACGACGGGCGTCGACTTGATGCTCCACCCGGTCACGATGGCGGAGCTGTGCGAGTCGCCGAACCTGTCGATCCCGGACAGCAGTCCGGCGGGTGTGTACGACACGGTGACGCTCACGGACGAGTTCGCGATCACGGACGTCGAGATCTACGTGAACATCCCGCACACGTACATCGGCGACCTGATCGTCGAGATCACGTCTCCCGAGGGTACGACGGTCAGGCTCCACAACCGCACCGGTGGCTCTGTGAACGACCTGATCGGCTGGTACGACACCGACCTCGCGGTCGACGGTCCCGGGACGCTCGCGGACTTCGCGGACGAGAGCCCGGCAGGCGAGTGGGAGCTCTGGGTGAGCGACAACGCCGGAGCGGATCTCGGAACGGTGGTCAGCTGGTGCGTGCATGTGGAGGGCGTGGCGCCGACCGGAGTCGACGAGGGCGAGCACGAGCTGATCCCAGCCGAGTACGTGCTTTCTGGCGTTCGACCGAACCCGTTCAATCCTGTGACGACGGTGACGTACGGCGTGCCCGCGGAGAGCCGCGTGTCGCTCAAGGTGTACAACGTCGCCGGTCGTGAGGTTCGGGTGCTGGTCGACGCTCGGATCGAGGCTGGGTACCACACGGTGACGTGGGACGGTCGCGACGGCCGCGGCAACGAGGTGTCGTCGGGCGTGTACTTCTGCCGGATGGAGGCGGAGGGCCACGAGGCCTCGGCGAAGATGGTGTTGCTGAAGTGAGAAACTGGCGGCGCGAAGGCCCCGAGGGGGTCCTCGAGCGCCGACGGATGTGTGAGACGCGGGGCCCGGGCCGATCGGTCCGGGCCTCGTCGCGTGTGGCGTGGTCGCTTCGGGCCCCGGCCCCGTATGGTCGGTTCAGCCCTCAGGGCACGGCGCAGGGCGATCCCTCCCGCTGCCCGGGTCCGACTCCGGCGCAGCCCTGCGGGGCTCCCTCAAGGGCCGTCTCGGCCCGAAACCGCCCGAGGAATCAGTCCAAACTCCGGTGGCGATGTCAGGAATCCCTGCCATTCGGTGATGAAGTGTGGTATAATTGTTGCAGTCACGAGGAGGAAACGTGGCTCGCGTCTTGGCATCATAAGATGTGGCCGTATATTTGTATCGATACGAGCGGTATCGCCCCGTATACCCCGGGCGATAGTGCGTTTCATGTCACACCAGAGGGAGGTGTTCCTTGCAGAGAACAGGCCTCGCGCTTCTTCTCGTGCTGCTTCTTCCCGCGTTGCTCACGGCCGCTCAGGTCGTCGAGCTCGCAGGATTGGCTGACGTTCTCTCAGTCGAGATCATCGAGTCGACGCCGGAACGAACGATCATCGAGTACGCGCTCGGGAGTTTCACCAGGGATCGGGTGATCATCGACGGGGAGGCCTACGACACCGTGAGCCTCGGTGGCGAGAGCAAGACCCTGGAGCGTGGATTCCCGGCGCTTCCCGATGTCTCGAGGAGCATCATCATCCCGGATGACGCGGAGATGTCCGTCCGCGTCGTCTCGTCGCACCACGTCGATCTCGACGGGTTCAGGGTGGCGCCCTCGAAGGGCAAGATCCTGAGGAACGTCGATCCCCGCACGGTCGCGTACGTCTTCGATCCCATCTACGAGTCCGGCGACTGGTATCCCTCGCAGCTTGCCGCGGGACGCGAGCCGTACATCATGCGCGATCACCGTGGCATGGTGGTCGTCGTGAGCCCCTTCCAGCACAATCCGGCGTCGCGCACGCTCAGGGTGTACGACCGGCTGACCGTCGAGGTCGCGCCGGCCGGCCCGGGCAGGGCGAACGTCCTGGAGCGTAGGACGGAGAGGCCCGTGAATACTGAGTTCAGGAAGATCTATGAGCGGCACTTCCTGAACTTCGAGCAGGCCTCGAGAGTCCGCTACACCTCGGTCGACGAGATCGGGGACATGCTCGTGATCGCCCACGGCGACTTCATGACGGCGATGCAACCGCTCGTCGAGTGGAAGAACCAGATGGGCGTGGCCTGCGAGATGGTCAGCGTCGCAGACGCCGGCGGCTCGTCGGGCGCCATCCAGACCTACATCCAGAACTACTACGACACGCACGGTCTGACGTACGTGCTGCTCGTCGGGGACGGCGCGGAGGTGCCGACCCCGTACGCGGCCGGCGGCTCTTCGGATCCGACCTACTCGCTCGTGGCCGGCGGCGACAGCTACCCCGACATCTTCGTCGGTCGGTTCTCCGCCGAGAGCGTCTCGCACGTCGAGACCCAGGTCCTGCGCACGATACGCTACGAGAAGTTCCCCGACGCGGGCGCCGCCTGGTATCACAAGGGCACGGGCCTCGCGTCGAATCAGGGCCCGGGCGACGACAACGAGTACGATGACGACCACGTCGACAACATCAGGGACGATCTGCTCGGGTTCACGTACACCGAGGTCGACCGGATCTACGATCCTCAGGCCAGCGCCACGATGGTCTCGAACGCTCTGAACGACGGAAGGAGCGTCATCAACTACACGGGCCACGGTTCGACGATGGGGTGGTCGTCCTCGAACTTCTCGAACTCGCACGTCAACGCGCTCACGAACGACGGGATGCTCCCGTTCGTCTTCAGCGTCGCGTGCGTCAACGGCTACTTCAATGGCCTGACGTGCTTCGCCGAGGTCTGGCTCAGGGCCACACACGGCTCGGAGCCGACCGGCGCGATCGGCACCTACATGTCGTCGATCAACCAGTCTTGGGACCCGCCGATGGCGGCCCAGGACGAATCGACCGACCTCCTCGTAGCCGGCGCGAAGCGGACCTTCGGCGGGCTGTGCTACAACGGCAGCGCGCTCATGATGGACGAGTACTCGTGGGACGGCGAGGAGATGTTCCTCACGTGGCACATCTTCGGCGATCCGTCGCTCAGGGTTCGCACGGACACACCGGTGGCGCTCGCTGTCACCCACAACGACGAGATCGATGCGTCGATGGAGACACTCGAGATCACGGTGGACGGGGTCGAGGGCGCTCTCTGCGCGCTCTATCTCGACGGCGTCCTCTACGGCTCGGCGCTCACGGACGCGGATGGTGTCGCGGACGTCCCCATCGGTGACCCGCCGACCGGCGAGGATCTGACGGTGACGGTCACGGCCTTCAACAGCCTTCCGCACTTCGGTACTGTCTACGTCGGCCAGTCGTTCGTGCCGGCGATCAACGTGACACCTGGGTTCTTCGACGTCATCATGGAGCCCTACTCGGTTCACACCGACACGCTCTACGTGCACAACCTGGGTGAGCCGCTGTCGGTTCTCAGCTTCACGGTCGACATTGTCGATGCCGGCGTCTCGCGGTCGATCGACGGATCCACGATGGCCGCGGTCCCGACGTCGTACGCGCCGGGAGCGTTGGGCGACTTCGTGTTCTCGGTCACGAATCTGAGCGAGGACGAGCAGTGGATCGACGGGGCGAGCATCGACTTCCCGCCGGGCGTTCTCGTGCTTGGTTCCAGCGACTTCGAGGTCGAAGACAGGCAGTTGATCTGGGACGGAGCGATGGGCGACGGCGCCCACGTCACGTGGTCGGGCAGCTGGTCGAGCGTCGTCTACCCCGGCGAGACGGCCACGGCGACGATCAGCCTGGCCTTCGTCGCGGGTCTCTTCGGAGTTCAGGAGCTTCAGTACGTGCTCGACGGCGACAGCTGGTCGCTGCCGCCGGACTCCGTCGGAGGGACGATCCTCTTGGACGGTCCCGCCGGCCCGAGCGTGACGGTGACCTCTCCGAACGGCGGGGAGCTGTGGGGGATCGGCGAGATCCACGACATCACGTGGATGTCGGCCGGCGAGTTCGGCGACGTGAGCATCGAGTGCTCCGCCGACGGCGGCTCGAGCTGGCTCGACATCGCCGGATCGACGCCGAACGACGGCGTTCACCCGTGGCTCGTCGACGTTGTGGTGACGAACGAGTGCGTGATCAGGGTCACCGCAGTGAACGACCCGCCGGTCGCGGATGAGAGCGACGGCGTCTTCTCGGTCTACGAGCCGGTGTTCTGGCTCAGGGCCGTTCCCGCAAGCGGCGACGTTCCGTCGGGCGAGACGCTCGCGGTCGTTCTGGAGTTCGACTCCGCGGATCTCTCGCAGGGTGATTACTACGCCGACATTCTGATCGGCAGCAACGGCGGCGAGAGGATCACCGTACCGGTGGCGCTGCACGTGAGCGGGACCAGCGTCGACGAGTCGCTGCCGCGCTCGGTGACCATCTACGGCAGCTACCCGAACCCCTTCAATCCTACGACCAGCGTCGCCTTCGCGCTCCCGGAGCCCACGCGCGTCGCGATCTCGATCTACGACGTCGGCGGAAGGCTCGTCCGAGCGCTCACCGACGAGGCATACGCGGCGGGGAGGCACTCGGTCCCGTGGGACGGTAGGAACGACCGGGGCGAGGACGTCACGTCGGGAATCTACTTCTTCCGCTTCGAGGCCGCCGGCAGATCGTCCGTCGGGAAGATGACGCTCCTCAAGTAGCGCCCGGCCTGGCGCAACGTACGCAGCAACAACGAGAGAGCCGCCCAGACGTGGGCGGCTCTCTTTTCGGCGCGGACCTCTGATCGCGCATCGCGTCGGCAGCCGTCGCCGCCGGCCCCGCGCGACCCCGTCCCTCTACTTCAGAAGGATCATCTTCCGGGTGCTCTCGTTCTCTCCCGCGGTCAGGCGGTAGAAGTAGATCCCGGCCGAGACCTTCTGACCGGCCGAGTCGACTCCGTCCCACGTCACCGTGTGCCGTCCCGTGGGGAGCTCGCCGTCGATTACGCTCGCGACCTTCCGGCCTGCGACGTTGTACACGTCGAGCACGGCGTGCGCCTGCGTGGGCAGGTCGAACGCGATCGCCGTTCCTCCGCGGAACGGGTTCGGCGCGTTCTGCTTGAGCGCGAAGGCCACCGGCAGCTCACCCTCTTCCACACCCGTGTAGTCCAGTGTCACCACGACCGTGATGACGTCCCACGAGTCGAAGCGGGCGCCCGTCGTGACGTGGAGATCGAACTCGATGGTGTCGCGCGAACCGGAAGGGCTCGTCGCCCAGCGAGGAGTTGCCCGGGTCGATGGTCCCGTACGACGCCGTCCCGTTCAGGATCGTGGCGTCGGGATCCGACGTCGTGAGCGTCGCCGAGACCGCCTCGGCGCTCGACGTGCCCATGTTCGAAAGCGTCACGTCGACGTTGACGATCTCGGCCGGCTCGGCAAGCCCGTCGCCGTCACCGCCCGCGGAGTCGTCGATCACGCGATCGGTCGCCACCAGCCAGATCGCCGCGCGAGGCGTCTCGGTCGTGAACCGGATGGCCGACCCGCCGGTGATCGCCGCCGCGTTCGGATCGTACGAGTTGTTGTACAGGTACTCGAGTCCGTCGGTCTCGTCTGGGTCCTCGATCCCGACCGTGCACGACGTCAGGTTGCCGGCGGTCTGATACTGGATGATGATGTCGCCGTCACCCGAGGCCGTCGGGTAGGCCGTGGGATCGTAGAAGATGGCCTCGAAGGTCTCGGGGCTGGCGCCACCGTAGTGGACGACGGCGTCGAACTGAACGATCCACCGAGCGTTCGTGCTGTCGTACCACTGGTAGATGTCGCCTCCGTCGGATGGATCGAGATCGTCCCAGAACGGCGCCACCATGTTGGGTGGCCCGTGAGGAGCCGGGATGGCCGAGTTATCGCCGAAACGATAGTCGGTGAAGCCCATCGACATGAAGCCGTTCGAGCAGACCGTGATCTGCGTGTACTCGTCGCCGTAGTACCTGAAGGTGAACGGCAGGTCGAGCGTCGCCGTCGCCGCGTCGGCGTTCGTGATCGCCGAGATCTGGGAGCCGACGCCCACGAGTTCGACCCAATCGTAGATGGGCGCCTGGCCCGTCGCGTCGTCGCTCGTGTCGTAGGCGTAGTAGCCGTAGGAGTCGGGACCGGTCGGGCCCTGCGCGGCGATACCGCCGAGCGTCAGGACGAACGTCACCTCCTGCCCGTGCTGGTACCACCCGGTGTCGCCGGAGAGGGCCAGCGCGAACGAAGCCTGGTGCTGCGGTTGGGCCGCGGGGCTCGCGCTCACCCTGAACGAGTGTGTCGCGCTCGTGCCGGTCAGCCCCGTCGCGATCGAGCCGAACGAGCCCGCGCCCGACGTCACGAACACGGTGGGGTCCGACGTCGTGAGGACGCCGAGCACGTCGTCGAGATCGAACGGCCCGACGTTCTCGATGGTGATGTCGAGCCACGCCGACTCGCCTCCCTCGAGCACGCCGTCGCCGTCACCGCTCGCGCCGTCGTCGATCACGACCGTCCCGCTGTGCGCGAGCTCGGCGGACGCGACCTCGATCTCGGGCACGACGATGCCCCAGTTCGTTCGCGCGCCGTCCGAAGCCGTGACGCTGAACTGGA
>JALGVU010000183.1 GCA_025774545.1 bacterium
GGCGCCGGGCATGCTCGACGCCTGGGTCGACTTCAACGGCGACGGCGCGTGGTGGACTCCCGGCGAGCAGATCTTCGCGAGCTTCCCGCTCGTCGCAGGCCTGAACGCCCTCGCGTATCCGGTACCGGCCTGGGCGACGCCCGGCATGACGACCTACGCGCGCTTCCGGTTCAGCGTGGCGGGCGGTCTCGCGTACGCCGGCTGGGCCCCGGGCGGCGAGGTCGAGGACTACGAGATCGACATCGATTTCCCGCCGGACGACTTCAAGTGGGTCCAGTACCCGGATCTCGACGACACGGGCATCGACATCGACTGCACGGAGCCGTACGTCCTGGCAGACGATTTCCTGTGCGAGGAGCCGGGCCGGATCACCGAGATCTACGTCTGGGGCTCGTGGCTCGACGACTTCATCGACGATCCCGAGGCCGTGAACTTCACCCTGAGCATCCATGCGGACATCCCGGTTGGCGGCGGCGTGACCTACAGCCGCCCCGGTGACGTCCTGTGGACGTACTTCGTCCCGGCGGGCTCGGGCATGTTCACGGCCGAGGTCTGGGCCGACGGGCTCGTCGAAGGCTGGATGGAGCCGCCGGACATCTACAATCCGCTCGGCGACACCGTCTGCTGGCTCTACACGTTCTACATCGACCCGGCGGAGGCGTTCCACCAGGTCGGCATGCCCGACGAACCGATCGTCTACTGGCTCGACGTTCAGGCGATGGCGGAGTTCGCGGGCGGCCGCTTTGGGTGGAAGACGTCGCTCAACCACTGGAACGACGACGCGGTCTGGGGGATCGGCGACGCGCCGCACCCGGGGCCCTGGAGTGAGCTCCGGTACCCGCCGCCGCATCCGTTCTTCCCGGAGTCGATCGATCTGGCGTTCGCCATCAACATGACCTACGGCACCGGCGTGCCCGACGGGGATGAGGAGATCCCCGCGAGCTTCGGCCTCGGGCAGAACGTGCCGAACCCGTTCAACCCGATGACGACGATCGCGTACGACGTCGCGGCAGACGCGTGTCGCGTGACGATCGAGGTCTTCGACGTGAGCGGGAGGCTCGTTGCGACGCTGGTCGACGGAATCGAGTCCGCCGGCCACAGGAGTGTCACCTGGCACGGCGTCGACGCCGACGGGCGCGAGATGCCCTCGGGCGTCTACTTCTACCGGATGACCGCGGGCCACGACGTGACGACTCGGAAGATGCTGCTCGTGAAGTAAGCGGGCGACACTTCGGAGGAACGCACGAAGGGAGGGGCCCCGGCCGCGGGGCCCCTTCCTGCGTCACTTACCGCCTGAGCGCGCCGGACCAGCGATCGCCCCGGAGCGCCCCGGACCCGCGATCGCGGCCCCGCGGGCGATCGCCGGATCCTCCAGGAAACGATCTGCCGAGGCGTGCATCATAAAGAGGGGGAAGTGTGTCGCGGTCACTGCTTGGGAGTTCCTACAGGAGAAGATCCGATGGTCCGACGAACGTCGTTTGAGTCCATCCTCCTCGCCGTGGGTCTCGTTCTCGCGCTCGCCGTGGCGAGCGCGGCCGAGCCGATCGTTCAGGTCGAGGGCGAAGACTACACCGAGTACAACAACATCGGCGGCAATATCATACAGTCGGTCTACTGCGCCTCCGCGAGCGGGCAGCTCGCGGTCGACTACATCGACCGGCCGGGCGAGTGGATCCTGGTCGAGGCGACCTTCGCGGAGACGGGGTGCTACGAGCCCGTCCTCGCCTTCCAGACCGACTTCGGGGAGCCCGCCCTGATCCGCCTCACGATGATCAAGGCCGCGGCGGGGGAGGACATCATCTCCGAGTTCTCGGTCGTCGGCTCGGGCATCGGGTGAGGCGTTTTCCCGACGGCTGCCGGCGGCAGCGCGTTCTGCATGAACTACGGCGAGTACGAGATCCGGATCGAGCTGATCTCGGGCGAGCGTCTTCGGGTCGACTACATCCGCTTCCTGCCGTCCAGCACCGGGGCCGAGACCGACGGCGCCGCGAGCTGGGGAACGATCAAGGCGATGTTCAGGTAGTGGGCGAGCTCCTCTGACGAGCGATCATCGGCGCCGAAGCTGAGGCGGAAGCCCACCAGTTTCCGGGACCCCCGTGGGAATCCACGGGGGTCCTTTCCATTGATAGGAGGGCCATTAGGGGCGCGCGGAGGGGGAATCCTCGCGTCGAGCCGCGCTCGCGCGGTCCGGTCTCCGTTTGCGGGAGGGCGCTCGGTGGTGGTAGGGTTTGGTGTGATCGGAAAACAACGAGGGTGGCACGAGCGGCTGGAGGACCGACTTGGAGAACCGAATGCGAGGACACATCACTCGCGCGACTGGCGCCTTCAGGGCCCTCAGGCGGGCACGCCTCGCGTGGGCCTGCGTTGCGGCGAGCACGCTGCTCATGGCGGTGTCCGCCGCTGCAGCGTCGGACACGGGAGACGGAGACGCCGATCGGCCTGAGACCCCCAACGTGGGTGGACGCCACAATTGGTCCGGCCGCTGGCGCATCCAGAGGAGACCGCAGGATCGAGCCAAGCTCACAGAGGAGCAGCGGAAGGAGATCGACAGGCTTCGAAGTCTCGGATACGCCGGGGGCGTCAATCCGCCCCCGTCGCAGATCGGTGTCACGGTCTACGATCCAGAGCGCGTCAGCGACGGTTTGAACTTCTACACGTCCGGGCACTACACGGGGGCCTTCCTCATGGACATGGAGGGTCGCATTCTGCACACCTGGCAGCTCAGCTACGAAGACGCATGGCCCGAGCGCACGGACCCCGTGACCCCGATCGTCACCCAGAGCTGGCGACGCGCTCATCTCTTCGAGAACGGAGACGTGCTCGCGATCTTCGAGGGAATCGGACTCGTCAAGGTCAATAAGGACTCCGAGCTGCTCTGGGCCAGCGACAACGGAAGCCACCACGATCTCGAAGTCCAGGACGACGGACGCATCTACGCGCTGACGCGGGAGGCCCGCGTCGTCCCGGAGATCAACGAGACACATCCCATTCTTGAGGATGTGTCGGTCATCGCGGCGATCCGGCGCTCCGCTTTTGCCGACGATCTCATGGACAGGAAGACGAAGTTCGTCGGCGACATCACCCACACGAACACGATCGAGCTGCTCGACGGGAGTCTGGCTGACAGGATCCCAGCGTTCCGGGAGGGCAACGTCCTCATCTCGATCAGGAACTTCGACACGCTCGCTGTGGTTGACCTCGATCTCGAGGAAGTGGTATGGATCGCCCGCGAAGGGTGGGACGGGCAGCACCAATCGACGATTCTCGAGGGCGGCACCATGCTCCTCTTCGACAACGGGTACCAGCGGTACGCGTCACGAGTGATCGAGATGGACCCCGAGACTCTCGAAGTGCTGTGGACCTATGAGGGGACCCCTCCGACCGACTTCCGCTCCCAGGGGTGCGGCTCGAACCAACGGCTGCCGAATGGAAGCACCCTCATAACGGAATCGGACAACGGGCGAGCCTTCGAAGTGACCCACGACGGAGACATCGTGTGGGAGTACTGGAACCCGGAACGAGCGGGAGAAGACGACCAGTACATCGCGACGATCTTCGAGGTGATACGGCTCGATCCCTCGCTTCCACTCGACTGGTTGGATGCGCGCTAGGCACCCAGCGCCGTCGCGAACACTGCCTCCGGAGCGTTCTCGGAATGAACGTGCTTGTGAGCAGAACTAGGTCGCGTGTGGGGCCGAGCCGGCTTGCGGGACCCTCGTGGACGCCCACGGGGGTCCCTTCCACTGACACGAGGGACCCCCACCCCCTGGGGCGTGCGGAGGTGGGATCTTCCCGTCGAGCCGCGCTCGCGCGGTCCGGTCTGCGTTTGCGGAAGAGCACTCGGTGGTGTTAGGTTCATGATGCTACAGCGGCGGGCCTGAAGGGGCCTGCGAACCTCGACCGAACCGCAGGAGGCAGGATTGAAGCATCGGGATCGAACGAGCGCACGTGTCGGACGGAAGCGAGCCACGAACGCCCGCAGATCCAGGATCCTCCGGGTGTCCGTGGCGGTAGCGGCGGCCTCAGTGATGTGGGCGTCCGGGCTCACGAGTGCGGCGGGAGAGGGCGACGACCGCGCGCCGGGACGGTGGCGGGTCGCGAAGGGCGCCGAGTCTCGAAGGAAGCTCACGGATGAGCAGCAGCGGGAGATCGACGAACTCAGGTCGCTCGGCTACGTGGGCGCCGTCAACGTCGCATCCGGATCCTCGAGCGTCACCATACACGACCGCGACCGCGCGTACGACGGAGCGAGCCTCTACACCTCGGGCCACTTCCCCGGCGCGGTGCTCGTCGACATGGAGGGAAGCGTCCTTCACACGTGGAGGTGCGAATACCACGACGCGTGGCCGGGCCGCGAGATGCCGGACCTGGCCGAGAGGGTCGAGCACTGGCGACGGGCGTACCTGCTAGAGAACGGCGACGTACTCGGCATCTTCGAGGGACAAGGGATCGTCAAGATCAACAAGGATTCCGAGATCCTGTGGGAGTCCGGAAACGGCGCCCACCACGATCTCGAGGTCGCGGACGATGGTCGCATCTACGTCCTCACGCGCGAGGCCCACATCGTGCCGCGCATCAACTCCTCACGACCGATCCTCGAGGACTTCATCACGGTTCTCGATTCCGACGGCAGCGAACTCGAGCGCCTCTCGATCCTCGACGCCTTCGAACGATCCCGATACGACCGTGCTCCGATCGCGCTGGGCATGAAGAACCGCGGCGACATCACGCACGTCAACACGCTGGAGATTCTCGACGGGCGGCTGGCCGACCGCATTCCGAGCTTCAGGGCAGGCAACGTCCTCATCTCCTTCCGGAAGCTCCACGCGATCGCCGTCGTCGACCTGGACGCCGGCGAGATCGTGTGGATGCTCGCCGGACCGTGGATCGGACAACATCAACCGACCGTCCTCGCGAACGGGAACATCCTGGTGTTCGACAACGGGGGCGACGAGCGAACCTCCCGGGTCATCGAGTTCGATCCCGTGACGCAGGAGCCGGCCTGGACGTACGGCGTCGACCCCGCGGAGGAGTTCTACACGAAGTCGTGCGGGTCGAACCAGCGGCTGCCGAACGGCAACACGCTCATCTCCGAGTCGGACAACGGCCGGGCATTCGAGGTGACACTCGGGGGCGAGATCGTCTGGGAGTTTTGGAATCCGGAGCGGGCGGGCAAGAACGGCGAACTCATCGCCACGCTCTTCGAGATGGTGCGGCTCCCGTCCGACTTCCCCCTCGACTGGCTCGGCGACTGACGGAGCGCTCCATTCGGGGATCGCGGCTCGCGGGAGAAGAGGGCACATCGGGATGATCCGAGCTGAGGAGGAGAGAACAAGGATGCCGAGGCACCTCGTACGGAGCGCACGCGCGGCCCTTGCCGTCGCGGCGGTCGCACTCGCCGGCGGCGTCCTCGGCGTCCCGTGTCTCCCGGCCCACGCGGGAGGCTCGCCTTCGGAGTCCGGCCTGACTCATCGGCGCGAGGCCGTCGGACGACCGGGACGCTGGCGCGCCGCGCGCGATCTCCGCGAGTCCGGGGAGCTCACGGAAAAGCAGAGGAAAGAGATCGAGCGGCTCCGATCGATCGGCTACGTCGGGGGTGTCAACGTCGCCACCGGGCAGACCGGCGTCACGATCCACGACAGAGAGCGCGCGCAGGATGGACTCGGCTTCTACACGTCGGGCCACTTCGCTGGTGCGCATCTTGTGGACATGGACGGCAACATCCTGCACACGTGGGAGTTCCCGTTCGCCAAGGCCTGGCCGGAAGCGCGGTTCCCCGACCAGCTGGACATCGTCGAGCACTGGCGCCGCGCGTACCTGTTCGAGAACGGGGACGTGCTCGCGATCTTCGAGGGGCACGGCATCATCAAGATCGACAGGGACTCCGAGCTCATCTGGGCACGCCTGAACGGAAGCCATCACGACCTCGAGGTTCAAACCAGCGGGCGCATCTACGTTCTGACGCGCCATGCGCGCATCGTGCCCGAGATCCACGAGGCGCGGCCGACGCTCGAGGACTTCGTCACCGTGCTCGACGCCGACGGCACGGAGATCGAGCGCGTGTCGATCATCGACGCGTTCAAGCGATCCCGATTCGTCGAGGTCCTCATGAGACCGAAGACGCGCTTCGCCGGCGACATCACGCACACGAACACGATCGAGGTGCTCGACGGACGGTTGTCGGACCGGCTTCCCGAATTCCGCGACGGCAACGTCCTCGTCTCCTTCAGGAAGCTCGACGCGATCGCCGTCATCGACCTGGATCTCGAGGAGGTCGTCTGGGTGGCCCACGAAGGATGGATCGGGCAGCACCAGCCCACGGTGCTCGAGAGCGGCAACGTGCTTCTGTTCGACAACGGCAACGGGTCGCTCACGTCGGAGGTCGTCGAGTTCGACCCCGTGACGTTCGAGACGAGGTGGAGCTACGAGGGTGATCCCCCGAACGGGTTCTTCTCGAAGTCGTGTGGTTCGAACCAGAGGCTGGCAAACGGCAACACGCTGATCTCTGAATCGGACAACGGGAGGGCCTTCGAGGTCACTCCAGCCGGAGAGGTCGTCTGGGAGTACTGGAACCCGGAGAGGGCGGGCGAGAGCGACGAGTTCATAGCGACCATCTTCGAGATGATCCGCCTCGAGGCCGACTTCCCAGTAGACTGGCTCGACGGTCGCTAGAACACGCCGGGCTGCGCGGCGACTCGTCCCGAGCCCGTGGCCCCCGCCCGCCGCGAACGATAGGAGAGACCGTGCGAACCAAGCTCAGACACGCAGGCGATGGAGACGCGAGAGAGAGACGAGCGCGGTGGAGCACAGGCCGCATGACGGTCGCGACCCTGCTCTGCGCGGCGCTCGCTGCCTGCTCGGCCGTCTGGCTCGCAGGCTTCAGCGCGGCGTCCGCGAACGGCGAAGCGGAGGGAACCCCCTCGTTCGATCGAGAGGGGGTGCGCGGCCCCGAAGGCCGGTGGCGCACCACCAACGAGTGGCGGCAGCATCAGGGAATGGCGGAGGATCAGAGGAAGGAGATCGAGCGCCTGAGGTCTCTGGGCTACATGTCCGGTGTGAATCCTCCGTCCGCGGAGTCCGGCGTCACGGTGCACGACCCCGAACGCGCGTGGAGCGGACTGAACTTCTACACGTCCGGCGACTTCCCGGGCGCCGTCCTCATGGACATGGACGGCGAGGTTCTCCACACCTGGTCCTATGAGTACGAGGCGGCTTGGCCCGATCTCCCGCTTCCCAGTCCGCGATACTCGGCCGAGCACTGGAGAAACGCGTACCTCTACGAGAACGGAGACGTCCTTGCGATCTTCGAGGGGGCCGGCATTCTCAAGGTCGACAGGGATTCCAGGCTCATTTGGGCGCGGGCGAACGGCAGCCATCACGATCTGGAGATCCAGGACGACGGACGGATCTTCGTGCTCACGAGGACGCCGCACATCGTTCCGTCGATCAACGAGGTCAAGCCGGTGCTCGAGGACTTCGTGACGGTGCTCGACAGCGAGGGGGAGGAGCTTCGCAGGATCTCCGTGATCGATGCGTACCACGGGTCCGCCTTCATGCGCGAGAAGTGGACCCTCGGCATGCGTTTCGGTGGCGACATCACGCACACGAACACGATCGAGGTACTGCGCGATGGGCAGTTCCGACCGCTCCCGGCCTTCCGCGCGGGGAACGTCCTCGTCTCGTTCAGGATGCTCGACGCCATCGCTGTCATCGATCTCGACGCCGAGGAGATCGTCTGGCTCGCCGCCGGCGGCTGGAGAAGGCAGCACGGATCGACGATGCTCGAGAACGGGAACATCCTCCTCTTCGACAACGGAACACCCGAGAGGGGATCGAGCGTGGTCGAGTTCAGTCCCGCGACGGGCGACACGGTGTGGAGCTACGCGGCAGACGCGCCCGGGGGCTTCTTCTCGAGCGCCTGCGGCTCGAACGCGAGGCTGCCGAACGGGAACACGCTCATCACGGAGTCCGACAACGGCAGGGCGATCGAGGTCACACCGGCGGGGGAGATCGTGTGGGAGTACCGGAACCCCGCGCGGGCGGGCACCCGTGAGGAACTCGTGGCCACGATCTTCGACATGGTCCGGCTCGAGGCGGACTTCCCGCTCGACTGGCTCGAGGACCGCTAGCGCGAACGCCTGCGGATCAGTCGAGGGCCGCGCGGAGCCTCCCAAGCCCACCTTCCACATCCGCCCCCAGATGGAATCGGATCACCCGCCGCCCGGCGTCGATGAGCGCCTGCCGGTCGCCCGCGGCCTGCGCCTCCTTCAGGACACCGAAGGTGATCGAGGAGTCGCCGGAGCCGA
>JALGVU010000491.1 GCA_025774545.1 bacterium
CCCACGCTGAGTGCCACCGAGATGTTCGACAGCGAGCCCGAGAACACCCTCCTCGTCAAGCTCGCGTACTGGTTCACGCTCTAGGACCCACGCTCTCGCAGGTGCACGATGGCAGGGAAGTGCGCCTTCACCCAGAGCCACCTCCCCGTCCCGGCTGCCGGTTCGAAGCCAGTTGGGAGTTCGAAACATGTCCGCCACGGGGAGCCAAGTCACAGAAAGGCCGTCGGGAGCTGTCCCGGCGGCCCTCTGCCATCGGTCCTACGTTGAGCCGGTACTAGGCGCGACGAACGGGCTACGGGGTATCCCAGACTCCGCGCCTTGGAGCAACAGCACGGACATGATAGGATGCCGATACTCAAGGTTTCGCCGGACGACAGCAACCGAGCATAGCCTCGCCACATCGGCGAGCGTCTCCGGCCGCATCTTCAGTGTGTCCGGGGCAGCTCGCGGCGACGGTGGAGTCGCGCTCGAGTGAGCGTCGGATGATCGGCCGCCTGGTTCGGCAGACGTGCAGCCGCACGGACCACTGCCAAGACAGGCTCTTGGAAGACCCCGAGACTCGTGGAGGAATGAGATGAGATTCCCTACTGCCGCGCTCCTGTCTGTGCTGGCCCTGGCGTTCTGCCTTCAAGACCTGACTGCCGACATCCTGCCCACGGACCAGGAGTGGGCGCTCGTCCCCGCGGGGGAATACACATCCGGAAGGAAGGACGAGGCCCGCATCATCGGTCACGGCTACCAGATCATGAGGCACTGCGTCACAAACGCGGAGTACGCCGCGTTCCTGAACGAAGTGCGAGGGCGCGAGGACATCGAGGTGAGCCAGACCATAGTCAAGGGCAGGTTCGCCGGAGACCGTTACTGGGACGCCGGGATGTACCAGTTCGTGTTCCACGGACGGAAGGCCTGCCGGATCAGCTACGACGAGGGTGGGTTCAGTGTCGAGAGCGGATTCGAGGACCATCCCGTCGTTCAGGTGAGCTGGTTCGGCGCGAACGCGTACGCGAAGCACCGCGGTTGGCGGCTGCCGACCGAAGAGGAGTGGGAGAAAGCCTGCAGAGGCAACACTGGCTGGGACCATCCGTGGGAGGACGCGATCGACGGCACCCGGGCCAACTACTGGAACAGCGGCGATCCCTTCGACAACGACACGACGCCGGTCGGCTACTACGACGGTACCGCCCACGGGAGCCTCACGACCACCGACAGCCCGTCGCCGTACGGTGCCTACGACATGGTCGGGAACGTCGCCGAGTGGACCGCGAGCTACTGGACGGAGACGGAGCGCACCGAGAGGCTCCAGCGGGTCGTGCGAGGCGGGTCGTTCCAGAGCATCAAGGGTGAGATCACGTGCTGGGGCCGGGGAGATCTGAATCCCTGGCAGGGCTACCCGCACGTGGGATTCCGATGCACGAGGTAGGTGAGACGGAGCCTGCGAGGCCGTCTCCACTACGTGCCGTGTCTGTGCAGGCCGGCTGCATCACTTCTCTCTCCGCGCATCCACGTCGATCCACTCACCGGATCGACCGTGACTCCTGCACTCATCTGAAGAAGGGGCCCACTCACGTGAGCGGGCCCCCTTCCTCTTCTCATCGAGGTTCGAGCAGGCCGCCGGAGGATCGGGCCGACCATCGACCCGGCCCCCAGAACCGGTCTAGCTCGAGGTGGCGTTGCAGACGGTTCGATCGGATTCCCCGCCTGCATCCGGCTCCTCCCCAGGCTTCTGCAGCTCTTCGATCCTCCGTCGGAAGATCACGCCGCGCTCCTCCAGTCCCTTCAGCATGAAGGCGACGCACCTCTCGTCTCTGCCCACGAACTCCGGCGGCGAGATGCCCTTCCGATCGTACAGGCCCTGTGCGAGCATGCGGATCGCCATGGTGGCGGCGTAGCCGGTCGTGCGTGCCATGGAGTGCGTCTCGGTTGCAGCGTCGTACCTGTCGAGCAGATCGTAGACGTAGCGCAGCCTCCTTCCGTCCATCTCGCCCTCGATGATCACCTGCATCACCGTGATGTCCACCTCACCCGGCTTCAGTTCCCACATGGGGAACAGCAGCTTCGCCGTGAAGTCGATCGGACGGATCT
>JALGVU010000492.1 GCA_025774545.1 bacterium
GTTTGCCGGGATCGGCGGTCTCATCAACAGCGCGTCGGGGCTCGGAAGTGGATCGTTGGTGTTCTACACGAGCTGGAACGTCCTCCCGGGCGGCGGGTACGCGGAGAAGATGCGGATCACGCCGGCCGGGGACCTCGGGATCGGCACCACGAGCCCGGGCGCCCGTCTTGAAGTCCACGCGAGGAGCGCGAGCTTCTACGCGGCGACGTTCCGCGGCAACGTCGAGATCGAGGACCTCGACGGCACGACGGTCCTCGAGCTCGGTGACGGACTCGACTACGCCGAGGGATTCGACGTGGCGGGCGGTGGGAGCGTCGAGCCCGGCACCGTGCTCGTGATCGATCAGGAGCATCCGGGCGAGCTCACACTCTCGAGGCGCCCGTACGACTCGCGCGTCGCGGGAATCGTCGCCGGTGGCAACGGCCTCGGTTCCGGCGTGAAGCTCGGGGGTGATTCCTACGATCACGACGTCGCGTTGGCAGGGCGGGTCTACTGCAACGTCGACGCGACCGATGAGGGCATCGAACCCGGCGATCTTCTGACGACGTCGTCGACCGCCGGGTATGCGATGAAGGTGGTCGACCGCGAGCGCGCTCAGGGCGCGATCCTCGGGAAGGCGATGCAGCGACTGGAGAGGGGCCGACAGGGCCAGATCCTCGTTCTTGTAACCCTGCAGTAGCCGGGAGGTGACGACCATGAAGTGGCTTCGTATCGTGGCCGTGATCGGCATCCTGGTGATCGCGGGGACGACCGCGCCGGCCCTCGCTCGAATCGTGACGCGAGAGGAGGCGCGGGTCGTCGCGCAGCACTGGACCGAGGTGATCACGGCCATCAATGGGAATTGGGCGGGCTCGACGACTCCGTTCGTGGGGGACGTGCGGGAACTCGACTACGAAGGCAGAACGGTTGGCTACCTGTGTTCGGTCGAGCCGCGCGGGTTCGTTGTTGTGCCTCTGCTCAAGGGACTCGCGCCCGTGCGGGTCTATTCGGACGAGAGTGATCTCGATCCGGCCGCCGTTGGGGGTCCCTCGGATCTCGTGCGGGGGCGGATGGCGATGGTGCTCGACGAAATCGAGAAGGCGCTCGGCCCGATCGAGCATGTCCGAGCCCGGGATCTCGCCGAGATCCTCGACGTCGAGTACTCGAGCGCCTGGGAGAGCCTGCTCGCGGGATCAGGCGGCATGACGAGGGACTACCAGGAGGGCGAGGTGCTCGTGACCTCGATCTGGAACCAGTTCCCGCCCTACAACGACCAGTGTCCCGACAGGAACTGCGGCTGGCCGTCGTGCCCGGACTACCAGAACGACCACGCGTTCGTCGGGTGCGTGGCGCTCGCGGGCTCGCAGATCATGGAGTATTGGAGTTGGCCGCCCTACGGCTCGTGGAGTCCGTACAGCGACGCGTACGACTGGGGAAACATGCCCGACGAGCTGACGTGCTACGCCGAAGAGACGTCCCAGGCGGAGGTCGACGCCGTCGCGGAGCTCTGTTCCGAGGTAGGCCAAGCGGCGAACATGAACTACAACGACGGCTGCAACGTGTCGACCTCCGACACGGGTCTCATGGCGTACGTCTACAGGACCTACTTCCGATACTCGGGCACGTGCGGCACACGCCCCAGACGTGGTTCAACCGCATGAAGGCGCAGTTCAACCTGAACCGGCCGGTGCAGTATCGCTGTCTGACGGAGTGGGGTGGGCACTCGATCCTGTCCGACGGATGGCGGGAGGTCGGGAGCGACCCGGTCATCATGCAGTACCACATGAACTACGGCTTCGACGAGACGTCGTGGAACGCGTGGTACACCGTCGACGAGCTGCCGGGTAGCAGTACGAACTCGGAGTTCATCGTCCCACGACGTTCCCGTACCGCTATTTCGATCTCGACGCGCAGTGCAGCTCGGTGACGTTCGCTGCCGGGCAGTACCTCCAGTTCCTCCCAGGGATCGTCGTCGAGTGTGCGAGCGGGATCACGAGTTTCCAGGGGTCGGACGCCGACCACTTGAGGCTCTTCTCACACGGTGACGACGGGAGGGGGGCCAGGATCCGCGGCGGCGAGATCCGGGTCCATCCCGGAGGCGAGGTGGCGTTCCGGTGAGTCGCGATCCGTCGGCCTCCTCGGGCCGGCGACGGACGCGAACGAGGCCCGGTCGCGTGACCGGGCCTCGTGTTCTAGGTGTACCAGGCGGCTCTCGCGCCGTTGGCGAGCGGTCCCTCTCGCCGCGGCTAGCCCGTGACGCCGAAGAGCTTCGCGAGCTTGACGAGGGGGTTGTCGGCGATGTGGTCGGCGAACGCCGCAGACGACGGGCGCTTCACGAGGTCGCCGTAGGTCGGGTAGATGTGGAT
>JALGVU010000184.1 GCA_025774545.1 bacterium
CCTCGCGGGATTCATGACTACCTCAACAACAAAGGCGAGCATGCTTACGATCACTGACATCACGGCACGCGAGATCCTCGATTCCCGTGGGAACCCCACCGTCGAGGTCGACGTGGAGCTCGACTCCGGGGTCGTCGCGCGCGCCTCGGTGCCGTCCGGGGCGTCGACCGGGACGCACGAGGCGGTCGAGCTTCGCGACGGCGACGAGCGGCGCTACCTCGGGAAGGGCGTTCAGAAGGCCGTCGCAAACGTCAACACGGTCATCGGCCCGGAGATCCTGGGCTACGAGGCCGACGAACAGGTTCTGATCGACGAGATGCTGATCGCGCTCGACGGCACTGAGAACAAGGGGAACCTCGGCGCGAACGCGATCCTGGCCGTGTCGCTCGCCTGCGCCAAGGCGGCGGCCGAGGTCCTCGAGGTTCCGCTCTACCGCTATCTCGGCGGCGTCACAGCGCGCGTGCTGCCCGTCCCCCTCATGAACGTCGTGAACGGCGGGCGCCACGCCGACAACGACGTCGACATCCAGGAGTTCATGATCGTCCCCGCCGGAGCCGACTGCTTCTGCGAGGCCATCCGCATCGGCGCCGAGGTCTTTCACAGCCTCGACGCGGTGCTCACGTCGAAGGGGATGTCGACCTGCGTCGGCGACGAGGGCGGCTTCGCCCCCCGGGTCGAGTCGAACGAGGACGCGCTAGCGCTGATCGTGCAGGCGATCGAGAAGGCGGGGTACAAGCCGGGCGGCGACGTCTTCCTCGCCCTCGATCCCGCGGCGAGCGAGTTCTTCACCGAGGGGAAGTACGTGCTCTCGACCGAGGGCAAGAGCAAGACCTCCGAGGAGATGATCGACTACTACGAGGCGCTCGTTGACAAGTACCCGATCGTCTCCATAGAAGACGGTCTGGCCGAGGACGATTGGGACGGGTGGAAAGCGATGAACGAGCGGCTCGGACATCGAATCCAGATCGTCGGCGACGACCTCTTCGCCACGAACGCGGAGCGGCTGCTCCGCGGCGTCGAGGAGGGATCCGCGAACTCGATCCTGATCAAGTTCAACCAGATCGGGACCTTGACCGAGACGCTCGACACGATCGAGATCGCTCACAGGAACTGCATGACGGCGGTGATCTCTCACCGCTCGGGCGAGACGGAGGACACGACGATCGCCGACATCGCGGTCGCCGTGAACGCCGGGCAGATCAAGACGGGCTCAGCGTCGAGGACCGACCGTGTCGCGAAGTACAACCAGCTCATGCGCATCGAGGAAGAGCTCGGCGAGATCGCGCTCTTCCCAGGCAAGGAGGCGTTCGGGATCGAAGTCTGATCGAGACCGCCGAAGGAACGTCCCATGCCGAATCCCGCCGGAGTGAACAGAAGGAAGAAGCCGCCGAAGAAGGAAGGTCCGCGGTTCCTCCGGAAGCCGTTCACCGGATACGGCCGCGGCGCGCCGGCCAAGGTGCTGCGGATTCTCGGGTGGACGCTCGCGATCTGGTTCGCCTCGGCGATCCTCCTCGGTGACTCCGGGCTCTTCTCGATCCTCCGCATGAAGAGGATGCGGAACTCCCTCGAGCGGGAGCTCACGAATCTCGAGGAAACCCTCGAAACGCGGCAGCGTCACCAGGGCAATCTCGAGGGGGACCCAGAGACGATCGAGAGGGTCGCGCGCGAGGAGTACGGGATGATCAGGGACGGGGAGATCTCGTACATCGTTACGCTTGAGGACGAAGAGGACGAGGAGTAGACTTGAGCCGGTGAGAGGCGCGGGCCCAGGCTCGGCGCTCCTCAGACCCGGAAAGCAGCCGCTCAGCCACACGGGAGCCCTCGTGGACCCACAGGTTCTCATCGACAGAGACATCGCGCGACTCGCCCTTGAGCGGACCCTCCTCTGGGTGGCGCTCTGGGCGTACGTCGTCGCATTCGCCTGCTACCTCCTCCACTTCGCCGCACCTCGTCTCAAGGCGTTCCGAAACGGCGCGACCGCGGGGCTCGTGGCCGCGGCGGCCCTCCAGACGATCGTCATCATCCTCCGGACGATCTCGAAGGGCGCGTCGCCCTTCCAGAGCCTCTACGAGAGCCTCGCGTGGTTCGCCTGGATGACCGTCGTTGCCTACCTCGTGATCGAGTGGAGGAGACAGGTCCGGCTGCCCGGGTTCTTCGTGTCACTCATCGCGGGCGGCGCCGTCCTCTACGCCCTCCTCGGACAGAGCCCCGAGATCAAGCCGCTCTTCCCGGCGCTCCAGAGCGTCTGGTTCTTCTGGCACGTCGCGATCGCTTTCGCGTCGTACGCGATCTTCGTCGTGGCGTTCTCCGTGGAGCTCGCCTATCTCATCCAGATCTTGCTCTGGAAGCTCGAGGCGCGCGAGGTTCCCGCGTTCTTCTGGTGGCCGCTCCGGATCCTCGTCGCGCCCTTCCGCGTGACGGCCGAATACGGCATCACGCGCGAGAACATCGCGCGGTTCCACCGCTCGGTGCACCAGCTCGTGCTCTTCGGGTTCCCCATGCTCGCGTTCGGGATCATGTCGGGCGCGGCGTGGGCGAACGAGGCGTGGGGCGTCTACTGGCAGTGGGATCCGAAGGAGACTTGGTCGCTCATCACGTGGTTCGCCTTCGCGCTCTACCTCCACACGCGCGTGCGGCCGCGGTGGCGAGGCGCGCCCTCGTCGCTGATCATGATCATCGCGTTCGCCTGCATGGTGACGACGTTCATCGGAATCTCGTGGCTCGCGAAGCTCCTCGGCATCCCGAGCCTCCACCTCTACGGATGACGGGTCAACGAATGACGGAAGACGGACACAAGCACCACGCCGGCTGGACGGCGCCCTTCCGGTGGATCGCAGGCGAGCTCTCGAGGCTCCGTCTGACGGTCTGGCTCCTCATCGTGATGGGCGTCACGATGATCGTGGGATCGATCTTCCCGCAGGGGTACGACGCCGACACGTACATCTCGTCGTGGGGCGAGGCGCGGTACGCGCTGCTCTCGAAGCTCGGGTTCCTGAATCTCTTCCACACGAAGTACTTCCTCATTCTCGGCTCGATCCTCCTTCTGAACCTCGTCTTCTGTAGCCTCGTCCGCTGGTCCGCGCGGAGGGGCGCGGGGCTCGCCGGGGAGCGGCCTCCCGCGCACGCGAGGGAGATCGTAATCGGCGCGCGGGAGGGAACCTCTCCGATTGGGATCGCGAGGGACGTGCTCACGGCCAGGGGATACAAGATCCTGAGCGCCACGGGAAACGTGATCACCGCGCGGCGCGGACCCTGGCCCGAGGGCGTGAGTCTCCTCTATCACCTCGCGATTGCGGTCGCGATTCTCGGCTTCATCCTCTCGGCGCTCTACTCGTTCGAGGGCGACGTCACGCTCTACCCGGCCGAGCCCGTGACCGTGCGCACCGTCAGTGCCGCGACCGGAGCGAACCGCATCCTCGGGGCGTTCGCCGACACGTCCGACTGGGCGGAACGGAACGTGACGCTCACGATGAGCGAGTTCATCACAGAGTGGGAGCTCCATCAGGAGAAGTACTACCCGAAGGACTGGATCACGGTCGCCGACGTGACCCACGAGACGCCGAGGGAAGACGTCACGTACCGGGACCGCCGCATCGAGGTCAATCGCCCGTTCCGGATCGGCGCCCTCACGTTCTATCAGATGGCGTACGAGCAGGAGTTCGACGTCGTCGTCAGTGCGGAAGGCGTAGAGATCGAACGCGTGCGCGGGAACGCGTACGAGCCGTTCACGCTCGAATCGATCGGCGGGACGTTCTTCCCCGGCACGCTCCGGGTGGGGACGCTCTTCGAGAAGTACCACGAGCCGCGGCCGGTCGTGCCGCACGTGGCGCTCAAGTGGCAGCCGCCGGCGGCCGAGGCCGATGCGCCCGACACGACGGACGCGGCGGCGGAGGCCGCGCACGGCGACGGGGCCGCGGAGGAGGACGCCGAGCACGTCGTGGCCGCCGACACGGCCGACACCACTGGGGGCGCTGCCGAGGCAGAGCCGCCTGCCCCACCCCCCGAGAAGATCGAGATCGGCGATCTCTCCGCGGGGGAGCCTCTGGAATTCGAGGGCCACACCCTCACACTCGAGAACCCCTACGAAGGAAGTGTCCTCACCTACCGCCACGACCCCGGCGTGACGACCCTCTACATCGCGATCGTCGCGTTCCTGATTGGCCTGGCGCTTCGGACCTACTGGCCGAGCTACCGCGTGAACATCTGGATCGACGAATCCGCGCGCGGGCGTCTCGCGTTCAGGGCGACGGGGATGCTCGGGGATCCGGAGGCGAAGGAGCAGGAGCTCGTCCGCGCGCTCTCCGGGGAATCAGACTAACTGCGAGGAAGTGAATCTGCGGGAGACTCCGGACGTTCTTCCGGCGTCGTCGCGATGCGCTCCATGTGGGACGGCCCGAGTTTGTCCATGAACTCGAGGATCGCGCAGGCGCGCATGATGACGTAGTCCGAAGGTTCATCGGGGTGCATGCGCGAGGGGCTCGGCAGCACCGCGGCGAGGAGCGCCGCCTCGTAGTCGGTGAGCTCGTCGGGGCTCTTCTCGAAGAAGACCTCGCTCGCGGCGCCAACACCGTAGATGCCGTCACCGAACTCGGCGACGTTGAGATAGACCTCGAGGATCCTGCGCTTGGGCCAGAGCGACTCGACCAAGACCGTGAAGTAGGCCTCGAGTCCCTTCCGGAAGAACCCGCCCCCACCCCACAGGAACAGGTTCTTCGCCACCTGCTGCGAGATCGTGCTGCCGCCGCGCAGGCGCCCGCCGTTCATGTTATCGGCCCACGCGTCGGAGATGGCCTGGAAGTCGAACCCGTGGTGCCGCGGGAATGCCTGGTCCTCGGCCGCGACGACGGCGAGCTGCGCGCTTGGGGCGATGTCATCGAGATCGGACCACTGCCAACGAAGGTGCGATCCCTCCCCTCCCTCGGCTCGGGCCGCGGCGCGGTGCTCGATCATGAAGGCCGTCGTGGGGGGCGGCGCCCAGCGAAGGACCAGGACCGGTGTCACGGTCGCCATGAGGAAGATCCAGAGAGCCCGCCGCGCGATCGTCGCCGCCCTGACCGCAGGCGACGCGTCCCACCGGATCGCCCAGAGGCGGGAGGCAGCCGCGGGCACGGCCGCGATCCAGCTCCTGGGGCGATCGGGAGCGATCGGTGTAGGGTCCGACGTCTCGGTGACTCGGTCCTCGCGCATGCGTCCTTCCTGGAACCTGAGTGCGCGCCGCGCCGGTGCCTCGTCCTGCGCGCAACAGTACTCCACCTGCGTGTAATACGCGAAGAAAGCCGCTGTGCAGGCGTTTGCGGCCTTCTTCGGGATTGCGCTTGACTCCCCACGACCTGCGTGCTATATATGTGCCAAGTACATGACGCGGGGTGGAGCAGTCCGGTAGCTCGTTGGGCTCATAACCCAAAGGTCGCAGGTTCGAATCCTGCCCCCGCTACCAGAGGCGGGTGTTTGCTTGGGGGCCACGGGCGGAGGACGGCCAAAGAGGTGCATCATGATGTCGCCCGTGTCCGGATCTACCTCGATCTCCTTCACGAACACACGAGCGAGCTGCCGCTTCTCCTCCGGAGTCCCGGCTGCGAATACCTCATCGAACTCTCTGCGGAATCCCTCCAACATCGCTGCGTCCACGCGCATGAGCTCTGGGCGCGGCGCAGCATGCGCCTGGCGACACAGGAGTTCCTCGCGTTCGGCCTTCAGGCGGTCCAACTCCGCGTTCGCCCAGCCGATGTCGTCGAGCCCGGCTCTGATCGCGCTACGCACGTTCTCTGTCTCTTGCTCGACTCGCACCAGTTCACGTGTGGTCTCGATGGACTCGGCCGACTCCCGCACCTGCTGGGCCTGTAGCTCGTCACTCATGAGCTC
>JALGVU010000185.1 GCA_025774545.1 bacterium
CGATGATGAGGTGCTTGGGTTTCATGGAGGTCCCCCGCCGCGCAATCCCCGCGCGTGCCGTCGTAGTGATCCGGTCTGATGATGGTGTCCCGGGCCCGGGAACGAGGCTCCCGGGCCGTGACCGGTATCCTATCAGACGAAGGAGTGGCAGTAAAGGAGTTGGCTGCGAGAGGCCGGTGGAGCGGTCACCTGAGGGCTCAACCGAGACGCCACGCAGCCACGCGCGAGCCGATCGAGGCGTCCGCGCTCATCGGGGCGCGCGTGCGACGAGCTCTACCGGTACATCTCCTTCACGCGCCCCCACGTCGTCTCGTCGACGGGGGAGTCGCAATCCGGGCACGCCGCGCCGGGCGCGGCGCCTATCCGCGTGGTCCAGACGTTGTTCTCGGCGACGCAGACCGAGTTCTGGCAGTACCAGAAGTCGTAGGTTCCCATGTCGCAGAAGAGCGGGTCTTCGTGGAGGAGGTCGGAATACGTGCCACAGAGTGTCGGGCGTGGCGCCGCTCAAGAACGATATCTCGCCGCCTTCATGGGCGGAGTCCCCGACGAACGTGCAGAACATGATCGACGCCGACGCATTCACGATGTAGATGGCGCCTCCTTCCGAGGTCCCGCTCGAGAGCCCGTTCTCCGCGAAGACGCAGTCCGTGATCGTCGCGAAGGACCCCTGACAGCAGGCGACCGCGCCTCCCGTCTCGACCCCGCGGTTGCCGATGAAGCGGCAGTTCATGATGGCCGGTGATGAATACGAGATGAGGATCGCGGCGCCCCCTATCGACTCGTTGTCGGTGAAGCTGCTGTCAATGATCTGAGGGTGGCTGTAGAAGCTGTAGATTGCCCCGCCGTCGTTCGCCGCCGTGTTCTCCCGAAACTCGACGTCGCTGAGTCTCGGGGCATCGCAGTTCTGGAAGTAGATCGCGCCGCCGATTCCCGCGCGCCCACCGGCTCCACCCGTGGTGTTCCCCTCGAACCGGCATTCGAACATGCGGACGTTCGACTGGTAGAACGTGGCGGCTCCGCCCGACTGACCCGCCACGTTGTCGATGAACTGGCAGGACAGAAGCCGCGTCGTCGCTGTGTTGCAGTAGAGCGCGCCGCCGTGCTCCCCGTGGTTGGACGCGAACCGGCAGTGGTCGATGTTTGGGGCGCACCCCTCCCCGATGTAGACGCCGCCGGCGTTGTAGATGTTGCCGCGCGTCAATGTGAAGCCCGAGACGACCGACGTCGAGTCCTCATTGCTGTGGAAGCGGATGCAGCGCGTGTTCTCCTCGTTCTCACAGTCGATGATCGTGCTCGGGGAGCCGCTTTCTGAGATGAGCTTGATGTTCGTCCCGCCGAAATCGAGATTGCGGTTCTGCTCGCCTATGTACGTGCCCGCGGCGACGAGCACGGTGTCGCCCTCGGAAGCGGCGTCGATCCCTTCCTGGATCGTCTCGAACTGACCTCCTCCCGCGTGGTCGACGTGGATGGTCGTGGCGGAGGCGGCGAAGGCGACGAGCAGCGCAACGACAACGAGGGGAAGGAGGTGCCGTGACATGGTCGGCTCCTTGTCTCAGGGCGTGCTCCGGTGGGTCGTGGCTCCATCACACTTCGAACTTCCGACGATGTCGATGGAGGAATCCCCGGCGATGTCGACACCCGAATCGTCGACAGGCCCGCCGGCGGTCCGGCCTGGACCCCGCGTCTCGTCGTTGACGGGCCCGGGCGGGTGGGCTATACTTCCTCTTCGCGGTGTTCTCTCCAGCATCCGCCACAAAGGCGCTCCGCCTCGACTCGGCACGTTTGGGGCGGTTTCGTGTCTGTCGGGCACGCAGTGTGTGTCGGGCACACGTCGGCGCCCGTCTCTCCGTCGAGGCGGTGCACGGAGGCGGCCGGGTCTCCAAGTGAGGAGGACGTGTGAGAGATCTCGAGAGCCGACTGGCGGCACGAGCGAGGGGGAAGGAGCCCTCGCCGATCCGGGAGCTCGTCAGGTACATGGGGATCGACGGGATGATCTCCCTGGGCGGCGGCTACCCGAATCCCGACACCTTCGTCTTCGATCGCATCGACGTCCGCTTCAAGGGCGGGGAGAGCGTCGCCCTTCAGGGCTCCGAGCTCATCACTGCCTCGCAGTACGGTCCGTCGAACGCGCACGCCGCGCTCGGACGGGAGTTGATCCAGTGGCATCAGGAGAAGGACGGCGTCGAGCTCGACCCGTCGCGCCTCGTTGTTCTGAACGGCTGCCAGGAAGGCCTCTACATCGCGGCCTACCTCTTCACCGACGAGGACGATTCGATCGCGCTGTCTGAGCCCGCCTATCCCGGCGCGCTCTCTGCGTTCAAGTCGTTCACGAGAAACTTCGTGTCGGTCCCGCTCGACGAACGCGGGATGGTCACCGTCGCGCTCGAGGGCGAGCTCGATCGCATGGCGGCCGAGGGAGAGAAGCTCCCGAAGTTCATCTACACGGTGCCGAACGGGCACAATCCGGGCGGCGTCGCGCTCGCGACCGAGAGGAAGGAGCACCTTCTCAGGATCGCGGCCGAGCACGATCTCCTCATCCTCGAGGACGATCCGTATCAGCTCGTGAGGCTCGACGACAGCGACCCGCCGCCGACGATCCAATCGATGGACAGCGAGGGGCGCGTGATCCGGCTCGACAGCTTCTCGAAGGTGTTCGCGCCCGGTCTCCGGATCGGCTACGCGTCGGGCCCCGAGGAGCTCATGCGGCAGTTCGTGCTCTTCAAGCAGTCGTCGAACCTCCACACGAGCATGTTCATCCAGGCCGTCCTTCAGAAGTACATGACGAAGATGGGGCACGACGCCTTCCACGCGCACATCAAGGACAACTGCGCGTTCTACCGGAGGAATCGCGACGCGATGGTTGACGCCGCGCATGAGTTTCTCCCGCACGACGTCACGTACAACGTTCCGAACGAGGGCATGTTCATCTGGTTCGTCCTGCCGAAGTCGTGCGACGCGAAGAGAATGATCGATGAGCAGTGTGAGGACCTGAAGGTGCTCCTCGTGCCGGGGAGCGCGTTCTCGACCAAGGGTGCGCTCAAGCACTGCATGCGCGCGAGCTTCAGCATGGTCACGCCCCAGGAGATCCGTGAGGGCATGAAGCGGTTCGGTGAAATGGTCGCAAACGAGATGGCGAGAGTAGGGTAGGCGAACGAACGCACAGGAGGGATCAATGACGAAGCGCACGGTCGTTACGATGCCGGGCGACGGGATCGGCAAGCCGGTACTGGAAGAGGCGCTCCGGGTTCTGGACGCGGTCGGGTTCGAGGCGGACTACGTCCACGCGGACATCGGGTGGGAGTTCTGGGTCAACGAGGGCAACGCGCTTCCCGAGCGGACCCTCAAGCTCCTCAAGGAGCACCGGCTCGGGCTCTTCGGGGCGATCACGTCGAAGCCGAAGGACAAGGCCGGTGCCGAGATCTCACCCGCCCTGAAGGACAAGGGCTTCGTCTACTACAGCCCGATCGTGGGCCTGAGGCAGCACTTCAACCTTGACCTCTGCATTCGTCCCTGCCGCTCGTTCAAGGGCAACCCCCTGAACTTCATCAGACGGAAGGGCGACGGCTTCGAGGAGCCGATGGTCGACGTCGTCATCTTCCGTCAGAACACAGAGGGGCTCTACGCGGGCGTCGAGTGGACCGACCCGCCGCCCAACGTGAGGGAGGCGCTCGGCACGCACAAGAAGTTCGCGCGGTTCGCCGACGTCAAGGGCGACGACCTCGCCGTCTCGACGAGGATCTTCACGCGGCAGGCGTGCAACAGGATCGTTCGGGAGGCCTTCGAGTACGCGAAGAAGTTCGGGTACAAGTCGGTGACGATCTGCGAGAAGCCGAACGTCATCCGCGAGACGTCGGGCATGCTCGAGTTCGAGGCGAAGAAGGTCGCTGGCGACTTCCCGGGCATCAACCTGTGGTCGACGAACATCGACGCTCAGATGATGTGGCTCACGAAGAACCCCGAGGACTACGGTGTGATCGTCGCGGGCAACATGTTCGGCGACATCGTGTCCGACGGATTCGCGGGGCTCGTGGGCGGCCTCGGCTTCGCGAACAGCGCGAACATCGGCAAGGACTGCGCGGTCTTCGAGCCGACGCACGGCTCCGCGCCGAAGTACGAGAAGCTCGATCCGCCGATCGTGAATCCGATCGCGATGGTCCTGTCGTCGTGCATGATGCTCGACCACATTGACGAGACGGACAAGGCGAAGGCGATCCGCGATTCGATCGCGAAGGTCATCGCGGACGGGAAGGTCAGATCCTACGACATGATGAAGCTCCGCGGCGGGCCCGACGCGATCGGCCAGGGAGCCGCGACCACGACGCAGGTGACCGACGCGATCATCGCCAATCTCTAGCGCAGGTGCGAGTCGGGGTGAGAGACGCCGCCGCGGCTCTGGGAGTCGAACATGGGAATGACATTCGCGCAGAAGGTGCTCGCGCGCGCCGCCGGGCTCGACTCGGTCGCGCCGGGGCAGATCGTCCCGGTCAGGCCTGACCATCTTCTCACGCACGACAACACCGCCGCGATCATCGGGAAGATCGGGGACGATCTCGAGAAGTACGGTGTGGTCCGGAAGGACCTCTCGGTGATCGTGCTCGATCACGTCACGCCCGCGGCCAACGAGAAGACGGCGACGGGGCACCAGAAGGTGAGACAGTTCGTCGCGAAGTACGGCATCGAGAACTTCTACGACGTCGGCGTGGGAGTGTGTCACCAGGTCGTCGTCGAGAAGGGGCACGCCTTGCCGGGGAAGATCCTCGTGGGGAGCGACTCGCACACCTGCTCGTACGGCGCGGTGAACGCGTTCTCGACGGGGATCGACCGCACGGAGGCGGCGGCGCTTCTCCTTGTCGGGGAGACGTGGTTCAAGGTTCCGCCGACGATCAAGATCACGCTGACCGGGAAGCTCGAGCCGCCGGTGTCGCCGAAGGACC
Organism: bacterium; assembly: GCA_025774545.1. GTDB lineage: Bacteria > Joyebacterota > Joyebacteria > Joyebacterales > Joyebacteraceae > JALGVU01. The sequence continues at coordinate 4,935 of JALGVU010000185.1, forward strand.
TGATCCTCACGATCATCGGCGACATCTCCGCCGGAGGCGCGACGTACCAGGCCGTCGAGTTCCACGGCGACGTGGCGTCGCTCTCGATCGAGGACCGGTTCACGATCGCGAACATGGGGATCGAGATGGGCGGGAAGATCGCAGTCTTCCCGTGCGACGAGGTGACGGAGAAGTACCTCGCCTCGATCGGCGTCGACCGCTCGGCGTACGAGCCGGTCTGGGCAGATCCCGACGCCGAGTACGTGCGGGAGCTCAGCTACGATCTCGGCGCGATCGAACCGGTCGTGGCGCTGCCGCACAAGGTCGATAACGTGAAGCCCCTGAGCGAGGTCGAGGGGATGAAGATCGACCAGGCGCTGATCGGCACGTGCACGAACGGGAGGATCTCCGATCTCCACGCGGCGGCCGAGATCCTCGATGGGAAGTCGGTCGATCCGTCGGTCCGGCTCCTCGTGCTCCCGGCCTCGCGCGAGGTTCTCGAGGAGGCGATCGACGACGGGACGATCCGCAAGATCATCGCGGCGGGGGGCGTGCTCCTTCCGGTGGGATGCGGTCCGTGCCTCGGCGCGCACCAGGGCGTGTTGGCCCCGGGCGAGAAGTGCCTCTCGACCGCGAACCGCAACTTCAAGGGGCGCATGGGCTGCAAGGACGCCGAGATCTATCTCGCGAGCCCCGCGACGGTGGCGGCATCGGCAGTGAAGGGTGTCGTGACCGATCCGAGGAAGGCCGCGTAGGCGAGGTCAGGGGCGCGTGCGCGGGGGCCGACGCCGACGGAACGGCAGCGGCCGCGGGCACGTGCAGGATCGACTCCGGTTGAGCGGCCGCGGGCACGCGCAGGATCGACTCCGGTTGAGCGGCCGCGGGTACGCGAAAGACCGACGTCGGGTGAGCGGCAGCGGCGAAGGAGGCCACAGTGCGAATCTGGAAGTACGGCGACGACGTCAACACCGACATGCTCTTCCCCGGGAAGTACACGTACACCTGCTCGACCGCGGA